>DAXO01000032.1:0-40811 GCA_002506425.1 Methanomassiliicoccaceae archaeon UBA480
CTCGTGGTAGAGCTGCGAGAGGCAGACCGCCATCTTGCCGCTTCCGGGACCCGGGGCGGTCACGACGACCAGAGGGCGTGTGGTCTCGACATACTCGTTCCTGCCGTAGCCTTCATCGGAAACTATGAGGGAGATGTCGGCCGGATAGCCCGCGATCGGATAGTGGCGGTAGACCTTCATCCCGAGGGCTTCTGCCTTCCTCTGGAATGCATCGGCGGAGGACTGGCCGTCGTAGTGGGTGATGACGATGCCGCACACCGGGATCCCTCTGTCGGCGAAGGAGTCCACAAGACGCAGGACCTCCTGATCGTAGCCGATTCCGATGTCCTTGCGGACCTTGTTGCGGACAATGTCCTCCGCGTTGATCACGATGATCGCCTCGGCCCTGTCGCCGAACTGCTCCAGCATGCGGATCTTGCTGTCCGGCATGAATCCCGGAAGGACCCTGGAAGCATGGTAATCATCGAATAGCTTCCCTCCGAACTCGAGGTACAGCTTCCCTCCGGAAGCACCGATGCGCTCGAGGATGTGTTCGGACTGCGTACGCAGATAGAGGTCGTTGTCGAAACCGGGCATGCCGGTGCGATGCGCCCCGATGATATAATATGAAGGGCCGGCGGCAACCGGCCCGGTATGGTTTGGAAATGACGCCCCTTCACTGGAGCATGAGACGCCTGACGGTCTCGGGGGTCTGAGCGACGGTATCCTTCGCCGATATCTTCTCGGGATCGGCCCATTCGAACGCTTCGTTCTCCTCATTGAGAGTGGGATTCATGTGACCTACCCTGTACATGAAGGGATGGACCTTCCACAGGTTCGCACCCTCTCTGACGTAGAACGGCTTCAGCATCCCGTCGGGATTGGCTACCAGTATGCCTGTCTCCTCCATGATCTCGCGGCGAGCCGCCTCGACCGGGGACTCCCCGGGCTCTATCTTGCCGCATACGAGCGACCATTTTCCTGGGAACGACCTGCAGCGGTCCGGCCTCTTGAGCATGAGGACCTTCCCCTCGGATAGAATCAAGGATGATACGCATGCGCGCATCTCGACTCCCTTGATCTCCACCGTTCCGGCATCGCCGTCCACGACTACATCGTCGCCATCCTCGAACATGGAGACGGAAGGCACAGAATCGACCATGGGGATCGACGAGATCACCGCACCGGTGGCCACAATGGTCTCGGCGGATTCGTTGATCACCGCGGCCGGGGCCTTGCCATGGACCTTCAGATCGTACATGACGAAGGAACCGACGGTGCTTCCCTTCCCGCGGGGGAAGACGAGGACCTTTCCTGCGACGTTCCCTCCGCCTCCTACACGGAGCTCTCCGGTCGCCCCGTCAACCCCTCCGAGGAAGCTCAGGGGCTCGTCGATCTTCAGAACCTTCCCTTCGGCCCTTCCGGGGGATATGGCGCGTCCGTTCATGATCACATCACCACCTCCAGAAGAGCTGCAATATCTCTGACCATGACCTTCTGGGAGCAGAGCGTAGGCAGGTAGTTGCCGGCCTTGGCCGAATTGGTCCCGGTGCGCTGGAAGACGCCCTCTATGGGTGCGACGACCATGCATGTATCTGCGAGAACGGGTCCGAACTCCTCCATGACCTTCACGTCCTCGGAACATCTTTCCCTGACCTCGGCGGATGTGCAGAACCAGATCTCCACGTCCTTCCTGACCTTCTTCTTGCCCTTGAGGAACGCGGCTATCTGATGCATCTCCTTCTCCGTCAGATGAGGACAGCCGATGGCGATGAGCTGGACATCGTCAGTGGTGTTGAGTTTCGCGTACGCCTCCTCCAGCTCCTTCTTCCCTATGGGAATCGTCTCCAGCTCGGAGATGTCGAAGCTTCCGGCTTCGGGAGTGGCCCCCTCGGCATGCCAGAGAGCTACGGAACCCGCTGCCGCCATGGCGGCGCTGAGCGTCTTCGCCTCCTCCACGCCCGGTGAAATCCCTTTGAAATACGGTATGCCGCTCCCCATGGCCATTCCGACGGCCTGGCCTAGGAGGGAATATGAGAATACGGAACCGTCGATATCGGCGTCGATGACCTTGGTCGGCCTGCGGTTCTCATCGATGTGGAGGCCGTAGTTGGCCGTCTTCCCGAGGATGGCGGCCGCAAGGGCCCCCGGTCCGCCTTCGCGGTTGGTCCTCGCTCCTATGAAGGAATTGACGAATGACAGTGCGGACGACTCCGCCCATGCGACGTGATCGCCGAAGCTCGGAACGTTCGCACCGGTGTACGGAGTGCATGAACAGGTCTTCATGACCCCCATCTCCCCGTAGAGATCGATGATCCTGAGCTGCTTCTCCGCGAATCCAGGGGTGATATGCATCTCCTTCCAGCGCCCTCTGTCCATCCCGACGGGATTCAAGGTGGATGGCACAGAAACCTTGGCGCCTCCTGCGGCCATGTCTTCGAGATACTTCAGACCGCCGTCGCCTATCGTCTTGTAGGATGCGCCCGAAAGATGCGCCGAAGTTATGTCGATGAGGTCCTCGGCTCCGTAGATCTTGCCGAGAGCCGTGACAAGCTCCATGGCTTTCTGCCTGCTCTCGCCCTGCTCTCCGTCGAGGATGGCCTGCTCCTCCCTGGTTAGGTCCATGATGCATCCCATGCATACGGCACTAATAGACTTGGCGGGCAGAATACAAATAATTGCTACCGCTAGAGGCAAGTATGGTATTGTCGTCCATCGTCCCATTCCTAGCTGTGGCGGCCGGAGGAGCATTAGGTGCCCTGTCTAGATTCTCCGTCTACAGGACCGTCGAGACGGGATTCCCATGGGCGACGTTCATCGTGAACATCGTCGGATGCTGCCTTGCATCTTTCCTGATGTTCAAATACGGAGTCTACGCCGACGGCGCCGTGAAGACCTTCGTATTCACAGGGTTCTTCGGAGCCTTCACCACCATGTCGACGTTCTCGATCGATACCGTCAATCTGCTTGTCGATGAGGCCTACGCCAAGGCAGGAGCCAACATCCTGATGAACTCGGTCCTCTGCGTGTTCGGGGCGGTCTGCGGCAGGTGGCTGGCAGTCGTGTGAGAGCTTGGTCCTGTAGGCACGATACGACTCCCCCCATTCGATCATCGATTCGAGAACCGGCTGAAGGGACCGCCCCAGCTCCGTGAGGGAATACTCCACCCTCGGCGGTATCTCGTCGTATGATCTGCGGTTCAGTAT
Source organism: Methanomassiliicoccaceae archaeon UBA480 (assembly GCA_002506425.1). GTDB lineage: Archaea > Thermoplasmatota > Thermoplasmata > Methanomassiliicoccales > Methanomethylophilaceae > Methanoprimaticola. The sequence continues at coordinate 3,186 of DAXO01000032.1, forward strand.
GCCACCCGCCTCCATATCCTTGAGATTCGATGACAGGACCTTCTGCGATATCCCAGAAACCGATGCCTTCAGCTCTCCAAACCTCTTGGTACCGCTCAAAAGATCCCTTATGATCAGCACCTTCCATTTATTTCCGATCACCGACAGCGTGACTTCCACAGGACATGCAGGCAGTTCGACTCCGACCATTTCATCCTCAGTGAGGGGGATGTTATCCCCCGTATTCTGCATTTCGGCCCGCTTACTGAGGGAAGAACATCTTCGCAGTCATATCCAGATAGTTGGCTCCGGAATAACCTGGATAGGCCTTGTTCACCGCATCCCTGAATTCGTCTGCGTTGGAACAGGAGCCTGCTATAATCTTCAGATTGTTCAGATATGATATCTTGGCCTTCACATCATCCACGGTCTCTGGAACATGGTGGGATGACAGGAACAGCCTGAATCCGCGTGCGAGATACCCCTCCAGTTCATCGATGAATGCATCTGCATGTTCCCCGCCGGCTATGATGGAGTGACAGTCGTGCCCCAGCATGTGGATGTACACAGCATTGGCCCCCGGGATCTCCACGCTGTATGCCTCGCTGTTGGGAACTATGTCAAATTCGATGCCCGCTATCTCATGCTTTCCGGCACCGATGATCTCGACATTCTTCGGCATGCTGCTATCGAAGGATTCGCCGAATGCTCCGGCGAACGAGTCGACGAGATGCTTCCCTTGACCGTGATCGTTGTATGCTACCGCGGACTCGGTCATCAGGACCTTCACGTCCGGATAGAAAGTCGATCCAGCACAGTGGTATGCTACGAGCTTCGCTTCCAGTTCGATGCCGTTCTTGGCTATCCACTCTGAAACGGCTTCGATTGTATTCTTGAAGCAGGGAAGCTCCAATGCGACCGCCTTCTTGGCTCTCTCCACGAATATGACCTGGTCCGACAGCGCGTCGCATGTATCATAGACATGGATCCTGAGTCCATTCCCGCAGTCAATGGTGTTCATTCTTCCGGTACCGAGTTCTTCCGTCTGTGTCTTCATTTTCAGTTTCCTTCCGAGATTTAGTATCTCTAAGAAACCTGAAGTGAATATTACTATTAGTATCGATTAGAAACTAAAAAGAAACGAAGTCACCTCGGAATCACAAGGTTACTTCCAGGTGACTGAACCTCAATCCTGAACTTCGATCATGAATCTGAGACAGTATGGGATCTTCTTGCTGTTGGCCTTATGGAACTCGACGCATTCCATACAGTTCCCGCGGCGAGGGCATTCCATGTTGGGACAGTTGCAGTTCGGATTGAGCACGATATTCTGAGACATGCGATACGGAATCGCCGAACCGCGGGATAAAGGTAGCGAGGATCAGGCCTCGTCTTGAGACAGGGGTTTCCTGATATCCGCGAATCTGAAATCCATCGCCTTACCGAGATCGGCGACGGCCATCTCTATCTGATATCCGATCTTCCCTGCGCTGAAGTAGATTCTCTCGAGTCCTTCGGCGGTCGAATCGATGGTGACCTTCATCGGCCTCTTCGTGCACAGCGGCGAGCAGCCCCCGTGCACATATCCGGTGAGAGGAAGAAGATCCTTCGACCTGATCATCGATAGCGACTTCTCACCGACGCTAGCGGCCGCCTTCTTCAGATCGAGATCCCCTGTGACGGGAACGAGGAAGACGTAGTACTTGTGCTCCTTCGATTCGGTGACGAGCGTCTTGAAGACGGCATTCGGATCCTCGCCGGTCGCCGCAGCCACCTCCATTCCTGATAGCGCCTCGTCGCCATAGCAATGCACTGTGTACGGGATGCCGAGCTTGTCGAGATGCCTCATCGGGTTGGTCTTCTGTTCCATACGACGCCTATTCTACGGACGCCGATATAATCGCAGCGGACGGACGCTCCGGACGATGGTGAATTATAAGGTTGAGAATCCGATGCGGGACCCGAGGAAAGGAACATGTCCAACATCTTCCACGACATAGACCCCGAGATGATCAAGACGAACAGCTTCACCGTCGTCATCGAGATCCCGAAAGGAAGCAAGACGAAATACGAGCTCGACAAGGAGACCGGCATGCTGAGGCTCGACAGGATCCTGTCCACCTCCATGCACTACCCCGCCAGCTACGGATTCGTCCCCAGGACCTACGCCGAGGACGGAGACCCCCTCGACGCGCTCGTCCTGTGCACCGAGACCATCGCGCCCCTGACCCTCGTCCAGTGCCGCCCGATCGGAGCCATCCTCATGGTCGACGGCGGAGACAACGACGAGAAGATCATCGCGGTTGCGGAAGGAGACCCCGACCTCAAGGACATCAAGAAGCTCGAGGACCTCCCCAAGCACTTCGTGGACGAGATGTGCCACTTCTTCAGCGTCTACAAGGCCCTGGAGAACAAGAAGACCGAGATCAACGGCACCGTCGACGAGGCAGAGGCCGAGAAGCTCGTCCAGAAGGCCATGGACGGATACCAGAAGAAATTCGGATCCAAGTGCTGCTGCAAGCAGTGATCCTTCGAAGGCCCGGCATCCGGGCCCTTTACCCGTCCGATTGCTGTCGGACGGGGTTGTTCAACCATCCGATTAACTATATGCACGGCCATTCCAAGATCATGGAATGCAGAATGACCGTCTACGAATCCGAGGAATCGAGGAGAAGGAATCCTGCTGACGCCTCCAGATTCGATGCAAGCCGCTCTGCCCTGCAATCAATCGGTATTCCTGTGGATGTTGTTCCCATCGAAACGGCGGAGGACATGGACGCTGGTGGAGAAGCACGTCAATTCATAGAGGAGAACGGCCCGGGATCGCTTCCAGTCACCGAATACGAAGGCGTTCTCGTATGCACGGGCAGCTATCCATCCGATCAGGACCTCGCTGATTTCCTCGACGTTCCCGACGGCATCCTGAGCGTGGACAGGACCAGGCCTCCGGCCATGAGCAACGATCTGCCTCCTTCATGCTGTTGCAGACCGCGCGGATAAGCATATAGACGAGCCGCACGATGGCATCGCCATGAGGATATCCGTCACTGGAACGGTCCAAGGGGTCGGATTCAGACCCGCGGTGTACAGAGCCGCCGTCAGATGCGGCGCATCAGGGACCGTCCGCAACGACGGATCCGCTGTAGTGATATACACGGATAAGGGCGACGAGCTTCTGTCCGAGCTCATGAAGGACCTTCCTCCTCTGGCGAGGATAGAGAGCATCGAGAAGGACGAAGTCGCCTATGAAGGGGCCCCGGGCTTCTCCATCATAGGGTCCGAAGGGGCCGGCTCAGGAGCTTCGATTCCGGCCGACAGCGCGATATGCGACAATTGCATCAGAGAGATGCTCTCGCCCGGTAGAAGAAGCGGATATCCGTTCACGACATGCACGGGCTGCGGTCCGAGATTCACGCTTCTCAGGGGGATCCCCTATGACCGCGACAGAACGTCGATGGACTGCTTCCCCATGTGCCCGGAATGCGGGCGCGAGTTCTTGGATCCGGCCGACAGGAGGTTCCACCATCAGACCATCGCCTGCCCCGAATGCGGACCGAGATACAGGCTGGTGACAGCGGACGGGAAAATCACGGAAGATGACCCCATGGGAGTCCTGGCGTCACTTCTGGATTCGGGAGGCAGAGCTGTCCTAAAAGGCTGGGGAGGAACCCATATCTGCTGCGGCCTGGATCGCGTTGAAGAGCTCAGAAGATGGTACGGCCGTCCTCAGAAGCCGTTCGCGATCATGGCTCGGGACATGGAAGCGGTCGGACGGTACGCCGATCCCACGCAAGAGGAGGAGACGGCCATGCTGTCTCCGGGGAGACCGATAGTCCTCTGCCGCAAAAAATCCATGGATATCATGGAGGACGTCTCCCCCGGACTGGACAACGTGGGCATGTTCCTGCCATACACCGGGATGCATCACATCCTGTTCTCGCGCATGAAGACGGATGCGCTCGTGATGACCTCCGCCAACCCTCCCGGAGAGCCCATGGCCGTTTCGGATGCGGATGCACTCCGCATAGAGGCCGATGCTTGGCTCCTCCACGATCAGGAGATCGTGAACAGAGCAGACGACACCGTCCTCCGTATGCTCGGGAATCGCACGCAATTCATCAGGAGGTCCAGAGGATACGTGCCGTACCACGTTTCCGTCGCCGACTCGGGAGATGCGGTGGCGCTGGGAGCGCAGGAGAACCTGGCAGGTGCAGTTGCATCGGACGGAAGGATCTGGCCCACCCAGTACATAGGCAACGGGGAGAAGATCGGCGTCCCGGAATACCTGGAAGAAGCGGTCCGCAGGCAGATGGAATTCGTCGGATGCGAACCCGGGGCGATAGCCGTGGACCTGCACCCCGGATACTCGAACCGGCGTCTCGCCAGAGAACTTTCGGAAGAATACAAAGCGGAGATCGTCGAAGTGCAGCATCATTGGGCGCATGCGGCATCTCTCATGGCCGATGAAGGGATCGAATCCTGCGTCGCCCTGACCCTGGACGGCACCGGCCACGGCGACGACGGCACCGCCTGGGGAGGCGAGATCCTCGATGCCGACCTCTCCGCATACAGAAGGGCGGGACACCTCCAGGGGATCCCGCTGCTCGGATCGGAGAAGGCGCTCTACGATCTCCGCAGACTGACATTCGCGATAGACGCGATGAACGGCATGGAGAATAGCGATTTCACGGAAAGGGAATCGCAGGTGCTGTCCAAGCTCATGGACAGAAGCGTGAAGAGCTCGTCCATGGGACGCGTGCTCGATGCGCTGTCGTACCGTCTCGGAGTCTGCTCCGTCAGAACATACGACGGAGAGCCGGCCATGAAGCTCGAGCCCCTCCTCGCCAGAGGGAGGCTGATCGACGGATACGAGGTCCGCTCCGAATCCGGTGTAGTCATGACGGCCGAGGCGTTCGCCCGCATAGATCCGAAGGACCGCAAAGAAGACGTCGCTTACTCGATCGTCAGCAACATAATGGCCGAGCTTGTAGCCATAGCCTCCGAGGCGGCGGACAGGAGCGGCAGGGAGTGCATAGGCCTGACAGGCGGCGTATCGTACAACGGTACAATATCCAGGATGTTCGAGGACATGGTTAAATCCACCCAGCACGTTCCCATCCTCCATAGAGCCGTTCCCAACGGGGACGGGGGCATCTCGGTCGGTCAGGCCGCCATCGCCCTGAGGAGGATAAGATGAGCAACATTCTATTCGTCCTGCTGGACGGGGCCGAAGACGACCCCTGCCCGCAATTGGACGGCAGGAAACCCATTGATGTCGCAGAGATGCCTTTCCTTGAATCCAAGGTCAAGCATCGCTACAGAACCACCGGCCGCGGATACACACAACTGTTCCTGAACGAATTCTTCACCGGTCACCCTCCGGAGATCGAGAGGGCCGCCCTGGAGGCGCTTGGACTCGGGCTTCCCATATCGGATCCGAAGCGCGTAGCCTATCGCCTCAGTCCTGCCAGGATAGAGGACGGAATGGTCCGCTGGTGCTATCACAACTCGGAATTCAAGGACAGGCTCCAGGAGAGCGTCATGTCGCACATGGACATCCTCGAACCGTACGACCCGAAGATCGAGTTCTTCGTAGAGGGTCGCGCGGTCCTGACCATGGAGTCCGACACCGTTCCGAAGACCCCGGCTCCGCCAGTCGATGCACCCGTGGTCGAGATCGAAGGACCTCTGGGAGAGCTCATCGAGGCCGTGGCATCCGACATGGACGGCATTACCGAATACCCCTGGGGATGCGGACGCTGCGGCAGGCAGTACCCGGGATTCCCCGGGATCCGGAACCTGAAAGCGTTCTCGGACAGCCCCACATCGCTAGGAATATGCGCATCGCTGGGATACGGGACCGGACTGATCTACGACCTCGAAGACCGCTTCCCGGCAGCCAGGGATGCACTGGAGGACGGCGACGTGTTCCTCCATGTGGACGAGGTGGACGAGTACAGCCATCAGAAAGACCCCTTCAAGAAGAAGGCCGTCCTCGAAAGGACGGACGAGCTCATGAGCGAGTATTTCCCCGATGCTGACCGCATCGTCTACTTCGCCGACCATGGGACATCGTGCGTCACAGGCGAGCACATCCTCACAGATGTTCCCGTATGGACGACCTTCGATCTCGGATACGAGGAAGGAGCGACGATTCCGCTGAAAGAGCTCGTCCCCTCCATCATAGCACACAGGTGACAAAATGGACTTCGAACTTCCGCCATCTCTAGGCGTATACGGCAATCAGACCATAGCGAAGGACGTCCTTTCCAGGATCTGGGGCAAACGCGGCGTCTTCACATGCACCGTGGCCAACACCAGGACGTCGACGATCCCGGGGCTCTCGGATGCAGGAGACACGCCTGAGCTGACCATGTTCACAGGACCCGCTGACGCGGAGCTGCTGGTGAACGGCAAGGTCACCTGCATGAAGGGCATCCCCATCAACCCCGGAGGCATACCGACGCCTGCCACCCTCACCATGGCCGCATTGCAGCTGTCCGGCATGCCCTATTTCATCGTGAACGGGGGATGCTCCATCGAGCCGTTCGTCCCCTATTTCGATATGGGCGGCGAATGCGGCGAGAAGATCACCACCGGAAAGGCGGTCAAGAACGCCAGAAAGGAATACGAGAAAGGCGTCATGCTGGGAGAGCTTCTTGCAAGGAACAGCGACTTCCTCATAGTCAGCGAAAGCTGCGCGGGAGGAACCACCACCGCGCTGGCCGTCATGACCGCCATGGGCGTGGTCAAGGAGAATCTGGTCAGCAGCAGCTCGCCGAACAACCCCAAGGAGCTGAAATCCAAGGTTGTCAGGGAGGCTCTGGAAGCGGCGGGTATCGAGCCGGGAGGCATGGCCGGAGACCCGCTCGGAGCAATAGAGCGTGTCGGAGACCCGATGATGCCGGCGAACATAGGCATCATCTGCGGAGCGGCACCCCACATCCCCGTGATCATCGGAGGGGGCACCCAGATGGGCGCGGTCATAGCCGGCGTCGTCGCTCTCCGTCCCGATCTCATAGGGAACATCATCCAGGGGACCACGAGATGGCTCATGGACGATGCGAACTCCAGCATGAGAAGGATCATCGACTCCATAACTCCCGACGTCCCTGCGGTATTCGTCAATGTCGACTACTCGAAGAGCCCGTACGAGGGACTGCAGGCGTACGAATGGGGATTCATAAAGGAAGGAGTGGGCTGCGGAGGCTCGTCCGTTGGGGCTGTAGCCATGAGCGCGGGGAAGATCACCGCGGAAGACCTATCCAGAAAGGTGGAAGAGATCTACCGCGGCATAATGGGCGACTCGATCGCTCCCTGAAGAAGCTCCGGGCCAGATCCAGCTCCCTGGGGGTGTTGACGTTGACCGCCAGCTCCGGCCAGTTGGTATCGAACAGATACTCCTCCAGGAATTCCCCCGCCAGAGTCTTCTGACGGTTCATTATGCAGAGGCCGGACAGCACCCAGCTGTTCCCCCTCTCTTCCCTCGTATACGATGGAGTGATGCCGATTCCGCGGACCGTCCTCTCATCCACCACCGCTATGGCGGAATCCATAACACGGGGATTGAAGTATTCTATGAAGCGGTCGACGACTTCGGTCGTCAGAAGAGGGAGGTCGGAAGGGCATGTGAGGACGTAGTCGCCCTCCATGAGTTTGAACGACGCATGCAGGTCGTCCATGAAGCTCTCTCCCGATGTACGGATGGTCTCGACACCCATCCCGTTGAGATATTCCTCCGTGCAGAGCGTGTGATCGCTTACGGAGACGAACACCTTGTCTATGTTCTTAGAGGCCTGGAGAGCATCCAGGACGCGTTGAACGGTCGGCTTGTCGCCTATCATCTGCATGGGCTTCTCTATGCCGCAGCGACCCATCCGCGTACCCTTTCCTCCAGCGTTTATCAGTGCCTGCATGATTCTACCTTCAAACGAAGAGTCCATACGCTATGGACATCACCAGCATGGCTGCGACCCTGCAGATCTCGTGAGTGGCCCCGAGTATATCCCCGTTGACCATCCCGAACACCTTGTTCGAATGGGTGGCCATGACATATCCCACGACGATGGACACGGCGAGTCCGAAAAGAGCGACGAATACCGCATCCATGGGATAGAAGAACGAATGGCCGTAGACCAATCCCCCTACAATCGCTCCGATGATTGAGAACAGGATGACCAGTATGAGGGATATTATGCAGGACCGCACCAGGGAGCGACCGTTGGTCTCACGGACCTGCTTCCCGGCCATCCCGTTGCTGGGCAGACCGTATGCGGCGGCCACGACCTGGGAGTTCTTCACCAGAATCTCGACCACGGGCGCCATGACGATGATGAAAATGCCTGCCGTGGCGTATTCCGCGAAATTGAGAAGAGTCACGATCAGCGCGACACCGAGTCCTCCGGCACCTATGAGCGTGTCCTTCAGAGCGCGTATGTGATCCTCACGGGTCCCGGCCACGATGGAACCGTCTCCGAAATCTGCCAATCCATCGAAATGGAGGAACCTGCTCCCCGCATACACGGTCGCGAGTAAGACCGCGGCCGTAAAGATGGATGAACCGTAGACTCCGTGAACGGTCAGCAGCCCCAAGACCGCCGCCTCTATCAGCACGACCAATCCGATCAATGCACCCACAACGGGAGCCAGATGGAAATTGGAATCCATCGCATCCATGTCTTCCTGCGTTATATCCTGCTGCCAGATGGTGAAGAAAGACACCATGGCCTTCAAAGCACTGCCTGCCATCGACGATCTCCTGCCTTGCTTGCAATCATCACTATGATACGGTCCATGAGCGATCCATCGTGCGGAACGGGGACCCCCAGTATGCTGGACGCCTCGGAAAGGACGATCCGCATATCGGAATCGTTTCCGTCCTCGGCCAGCGAATCGACCCTGTCGGCGACGAACCACGACAGATCGAGGAGAGCACGGACATCATCCGATTCCAGGATGGAATCCATTCTCTCGGCGAACCGGACGCCGTCCATCGTGGATCCGGAGATCGACTCCAGATCTCTGTATCCGAGACCCATCCTCTTCAGGATCTTCTCAGGAGTCATCGGAGACGGATGCTCGTTGCGGATATCCAGCGCATAGCCTACGCTCGCGGAAACCGCTCTGGCCGATGCTATCCCTATGTCGGATCCCGTTCCGGTCCAGGCAACCCTGTTCTCCCCTTTCGGGGATATGACGGCCATGGCGTCGGATGTCGTGCCCGTCTCTATAAAGCCGTGCTCTGCCATGGAGACGGATTTGGCCTCGACGATCGGGATGAATAGATTGACCTTCCCCTCCTCCGTAAGCGGAAGCGGTGACACGAGGCATATGTTGATCGTTCCCGCCTTCATCTCCCTGGCGCGACGCTGCGATACTACCGCATTCTCCTCGTAGTCCTCGAGAACCATCCCTGCCGCCACGTGATTGCTCAGACCGGCGGTGGCGAAGGCGACGGCCTCAATCCCCCCGTAGGAGCATTCCTTCAGATTGAAGACGTAGTCGACCTCAGCGGCGGTCATCATCCCGAGCGTGTCCTCGGGCAGACCGAGCGCATCCCTCACACGGGCTGCATCCTTGACCGGATCGTCGCAGCAGTAGTCCTTCGGAACCTGCATTATGAATGCAGCACTCACCTCAGACGAACCGCCGTTGAGAACCGCGCAGCTCAGCGACTCCATCCTCTCGGAGAAACGGACGATGCCTACCGGCCATCCATCCACCTCACGCATCTCCGTAGATGATATGTATTTCAGAACAGAGACCCCCAGAATCCGAAGAGCGAATCCTCTGCGAGAACCTGGACATGAACTCCGAGGAAGGTGTATAGGACCAAACAGACGGTGAGGATGAAGATGACGGATGTGAGCTCCACGAGCTTCCAGCATCTCCTGACGTCCTCCGTGGTAGGCAACGGCCCCTCTCCCATGAAGTAGACGCCGCGCTTCTCCATGCCTATCCCCAGAGCAGCCGCGACTGCGGTCATGGACCATCCGCTGTTAGGGCTCGGAGTCTTTCCATGCTCCGCACGCGCTGCAGGAACCGCCGCCTTCCAATCCATCCCAAGGATCATGGCCGCCAGGGCGATGAAGTACGGGGATATGCGGGATGTGACGAAGCCTAGGACGTCATCGAACTTCGCAGGGAAGAATCCGAGGCGTGCATACTTCTCGTTGAGATACCCCCACATGGCATCCATCAGATTGGCGCATCTGAACATTACCGCGCCCGGAAGCCCCAATATGCCGAAATAGAGCATCGGGGAGAATGCGCTGTCCACGAGATTCTCCGAGATCGTCTCGCAGCACGAGGAGGCGACATGCTCGGCATCCATCCCTTTGGTGTTGCGGCTGACGATCATCTGAACGCGGGAATCCGCATCCTCGATGTCGCCCTTCTCTATGTCCTCGCATATGGGCTCGCAGTGGTGCCTGAACGAGAACACCGCGAAGGATGTCTTGAACATGAGAGCCGTCAGAACGATCCAGCACACCTCGCCCAGCAGAGGATCTATCGCCGAGAGGCCGATCCTGGCGAACGAGGTCAGCAGAAGACCTATCCCTGCAAAGAGCAGGAAAACGAACAGATACGACAGGAATCCGATGACACTGGCCATGCGGGAGGTCCTGTTGCCCACATGCCTGTCGATGGCCGACAGGATGTTGCCCATCCATCTCAGCGGATGAACCGAGTTCGGCACCTCTCCGATGAAGCGGTCTATCAGCAGCGCCAGAATGACGACTAGTATCGCATCTGCCCAAAGCGGCATGGACTCACCCGTTCAGGACGGAGTCGACAGCGGCGACGAAGCGGCAGTTCCGCTCCCTGTCCTTGACGCTGTACCGCACGTATGATGTGAACTCGGGTCCGAAGGACGAGCAATCCCTTACGGCGATCCCCTTGGAGAGCATCCTGGCCTTGAATTCCTGAGCGTCCATCCCTATAGGCTCCAGGGAATTGAAATAGAAGAAGGAGTCAGACACCTCGCCTGCGGGGAATCCGACGCTCTTGAGGGACGCGTTCATAGCCTCCGATTCCTCGGCCATGACGCCTGCGGCGTGATCAACATAGCTCTGGCAGTCCCTGAGCAGCGCCGTTGCGACGGCCTGCTCGATCTGACCGACGTTCCAGGTCATGCGTACCTTCTCCATGCTCTCCGCAATATCCGGACTGGCCATGCAGAACCCTATGCGTATGCCTGGGATGGCGAAGGATTTGGTTAGTGACGAGGCGACGACCAGATTGTTGAAGCGCGATACCGCGCCCGAGAGCGTGTTGTCGACGAATCCTGGAACCAGCTCGAGAAGCGTCTCATCCAGGAAGACGAGAACACCCATGTCCTCGCATTCGCGTACTATGCGTATGAGCTTGTCTTTAGGCTCTATGCGTCCTGTAGGGTTGTTTGGGTTGCATATGTAGACAGCCTTGGCGCCTTCCGCCTTCTCCAGGAGACGATCCGCATCGATACGGAAATCCTCTTCCGGCAGAAGCCTGAACGGATCTATATTCGCACCGACGATCCTGCATTGCTGAGTGTATTCGGCGAAACTCGGACAGGGTATGACGACGCGATCCCCTCTCTCGAAAAACGTGTTGGGGACGTTGCGTATGATATCGGACGATCCCGCACCTATGACTATCGACTCGGTCCCGACATTGAAGGCTTTCGAAATCACATCCTTCAGCTCGGAGCATGAATCATCGGGATAGTGGCCCACGTCTGCCAGAGCGGCCTGGACGATCTCCGCCAGGCATTCCGGCGGTCCGAAGGGGTTGAGATTGTGACTGTAGTCCTCCACTCCCGCGGTCTTCCAGGCCTGTCCGCCATGGACCGTCTTGGGGAGTCCGAGGAGCTCACCCCTTGGATTGATGCGTCCCTTCATATCAACATATAGTAGGTACTAGATATATAAACACAAGACGAGCTGGCTTTGGCGACGGAACCTGCCGGCGACTGGGAGCGGGCCCGCCGGGATTCGAACCCGGGTCTGAGGCTCCGGAGGCCCCCATGCTATCCAAGCTATACTACGAGCCCAAAATCTGATGGTTTAGAGAACTTGGTGCCGGGGAGGGATTCTCCCCGGCGGATCCTGTGCCTCCGGTTGAGAGGGTGGAGGCGGAAGAAGATGTTCTCGTTACAGGTTCACTGCTTGTTGGTGAACTCGGTGTATCCGCAGTGTCCGCATGCGACGCGGTCCTTGTGGGTCGCCATGAACACTCCGGGTCCGCACTTGGGGCAGACGGGCTTGGTCCTGGTGATCTTGTCGCCCTCCACCTTGTACGCGTCTTTCTTAGAGCAGGTCTTGGGTGCTGCTGCCTTCTTTGCTGCCATTCAAATCACTCCTGTGCGGGGGCTTCCTCGGCCTTGGGGGCCTCGATGCCGTTCCTCTTGAGCAGGTACTCCCTCTCGAGCTCCAGGGCAGCCTCCTTGGTCTCGTAGACCTTGGCGTATCCCTTGGACTTTCCGGTTCCATAGACGGACTCGACAGCGGTGACGACGACGCAGTCCCTCTTGGCCTTCATCTGCTTGGCGACCTCTTCGGCGACAGCGTTCCTTCCAGGGGTGGGCTCGCCTGCGTGGTCGAGTGTGAAGTATACCTCGGTCCTCTTGTAGAGAGGGTTCTCTTTCTTCTCGTTGATTTCCATCTTCATTCCAATTCCTCCATTCTGGACAGGAGCTCCTTCGCCCTGTCCTTGGAACGGCCGTCCACATCGACGACCATCATGCACCTTCCGGGCATCCCGTAGACCACGTGATAGCCCTCGGGCGCCAGGATCAGACACGGCAGTACCGCCAGATCCTCCTCGCCCTCGACCTTCACCAGCCGGGTGCTCCCTTCGATGCCCCTGCGAATGGCCCCCGCCATGGAGGCGGTTATTTCACCCGCCGGGTTGACGACCTCCTCCTTGGGCTCGTCCTCGACGAGCTTGGCGAACTCGGTCATTTCGCGGCGCTCCGTCGAGCCGTCGTATACGGACAGCCTCGGCCTGATGCCGCGTTTCCTGAACGCAAGGGACACCACGTCCCCGACGGTCAGATAAGTCGTTTCGTCCGATATGGAGTCGAGCTCCGAATCCGGCATCTCCCTGCCCAGCGGCTCCTTGAAGGAGCACCTCTGGGATTCGGGCAGCGTCAGATCGGTCTCGAACATCCGACTCAGCGTACCTTCAGGGCGTATCTTCCGTTGGCGGAGATGCCCATCTTCTTTGCGATCTCGGATTTCTCGAAGTCGGTGACGACGAGGAAACCCTGCCACTCTTTGGAGGTCTGGCCTCCGCAGCGGGGGCAGACATCCTCCTCGCACACGAAGCTGCACTGCTTGCAGGCTTTGAGAACAGGGCCGGCCATCACTCCTCGCCTCCGGCGGGTGCCCCTCTGCTCTCCTCGTGCTTCTTGCGGTCCTCCTCGATCCATTCGAGCTTTCCGAGGCCGGGCTGGCGCATGGTCAGTCCGATCTTGCTGTCCTGGGGGTTCTTCTCGTTCAGGTCGATGCTGACGACCCTCGCTTTCACGATGTCCCCCACCGCCAGGAACCTCCCGGTCTCCTTTCCGACTAGCCTCTGGTTGGCCTCGTCGATGTCGACACGGTCGTTCATGATCTGGCTCACGTGGAGCAGACCGTCGAGCGGACCGAACCTGACGAAAGCTCCGAACTTGAGGATCTCGACGACGACGCCCTCGACGATCTCATTGTCCCTGGGCTTGAAAACGACCTGCTCGAACTTCACGGTCTGATAGACGGCGCCGTCCCCGTGGACGATGCGTCCCGGCCCCTCGGCCCTGACGTTCTTGATGAGCACGGTGAAGGTCTTGTCACCCTCCGCAAGACGACCCTCGTAGGTCTCCCAGGTGAGGTTGTTGACTACCTTGTCGGGATCGTCCCCCAGCTCGCTGGGAGGGATGCGGATGATCTTCTCGACCTCGTTTATCATGTACATGGAAGGTCCTCTCGAATGGGGGCGACTAACACTGCCTCGTATATAAGCCTAATCGGCTCTTCTATAACGCGCATCTTAGAAGGGTCCAGTGAGACATCCGCTCTCCTCCGCCAGCTTCGGCAGGGGATCGTCCCTCACCGTACGGCCGCAGACGATGGAGACGGCATGCGGAACGCCATCCCGATCGAGATACCCTGCTCCGAACGTGATGATAGGATTCACAACCGGCTTGCCGGAGGCCTCCGCTGCATTTCTGGCTCCGACGTCGCAGCATATAGCCAGCACGGTATCGAACATTTCTCCGGCGGACGCCATGGAGGATACGGCGTTCTTCATGAAGCAGCATGCCGCTGAGGACTCTACGCCTTCCACGTCGATCCCATCCGCGAACATCCTGGATGCCAGGTCCGCTGCCGCCTCCCTTCCTCCCACGCCGCAGAATCTGGCACAGGTGTTGCATGTCAATATCAGCACCTTTCTCCCCCTCAGATCCTCCAGGAGGCCTTCGTAGGTGCGGTCGCGAGCCATGACGATCATGGCCGCTAGCATGCGCGACATGTTATTATTGCTAGCGCAGCCCGCTCTGCGAGGACAGTTAATATACCAGCGGACTCTAGAGAGGAGCAGTGAGCACATGTCTGAGAAGCTCGAACTGATACCTGTAGAAGACATCAAAGTGACGAAAGGAATGACCGTCGACGATATGCTCCGCGCCATGGGGCGCGCGGGCGGATTCACCGCGCAGAAGCTCGCCGACGCCACGGACATCGCCCAGGCGATGATCACCAAGAAAGGATGCCTCAGGATCCTCTCCTTCCCCGCCTGTATCATGGCGACCGGAACCCGCGGAGTCATCGTCGACATGGTGAAGAACCACATGGTCGACCTCATCATAACCACCTGCGGAACCCTCGACCACGACCTGTCCAGGACCTTCGCCGCCTACTACAAGGGCGACTTCATGATGGACGACGCCATGCTGAGGGACGAATACGAGATCAGCAGGCTCGGAAACGTCCTGGTCCCCGATGCGTGCTACGGAATCGTCCTCGAGGACGAGCTCCTCCCCATGTTCGACGAGATCTTCGAGGGCAAGGACTCCATGACCACCCATGAGATCATCGACCAGGTCGGAGCCCGCCTCGACAACGAGGACTCCCTCCTGTACCAGTGCCACAAGAACAACGTGCCCATCGTCGTCCCCGGCATCACCGACGGATCGTTCGGATGCCAGCTCTGGATGTACTACCAGACCCACAGGAAGCTCAGGATCGACCTGTTCGGCGACGAGCAGATGCTCTCCGAGATGACCAACGATGCGGAATACACCGGCGCCATCATCATCGGCGGAGGAATCTCCAAGCATCACGTCATCTGGTGGAACCAGTTCCGCGGAGGACTCGACTACTGCATCTACCTGACCACCGCAGAGGAGTACGACGGATCCCTCTCCGGAGCCCGCATCAGAGAGGCCGTCTCCTGGGGCAAGGTCAAAGAGGATGCGAAGAAGATGACTGTGGAGGGAGATGCCACCATCACTCTGCCGATCATCTACGCAGGCGTCGTCAACAGGATCCTCTGATGCAGAAGATCCTCATCCTGCCCGGAGACGGGCGGGGCTCCGAAGCCGTGGCGGCCATCGCGCACGTCATAGGGAACGCCACCGACCAAGTAGAGGTCCTGTCCAACGAGATAGGATTCCCGGCCTACGAGAAGCACGGGGAGTACCTGCCGTACGACGTGCTCGATCAGGTGAGCCAGTGCCCCATAGCGATATGCGGGCCGACCGCGGACTTCGGGGAGGGGGAGGCTAGACGCAACCCCCTCCAGATGCTCATGGACAATCTCGACATCTTCGGGAGGTCGAGACGCTTCAGAACGGTAGGATGCCCGAAGGAGGCCCCTCAGACAGACATCACCATCTGGGGAAGCAACATAAAGCACAATGTGGACATCACCGAAACCCCGGATGTGGACGGCATAACCATATCCAAGTACATACGCTCCGCATTCTACACCCGGATGATGGATGCGGCCCTGACTGATCTGGAGAAGAACGGAAGGAGCCGCGCGATGTGCCTGGCGAGGAGCGACATATTCCCTGAATCCAGCAGGCTGTTCTACGATTCTTTCCGGAACATGTTCGATATCGACGGTCTCGAAGCCTCGTGCATGAACATCTGCGATTGGATCATGGACGACCGCTGCCGTCTCGGGTGCGAATATGTCATCGTTGCGGACCTCTACCTGCAGATAGCGGAGAGCATAGCCGCAAACATGACTGGCGGGGACACCCTCTCGCCGGTGAAGTACAGCTGCGTGAACAGCAGCCTGATCGTTCCCCATGAACGGGAAGGGACCGTTGATCCGATCTCCTGCATAGCTGCCGCATCCACAGCCTTGGCAGACCTCGGTCTGAAGGACGAATCGAAGCACATCCTCGAAGTGCTCGACAGAACCGTGGCAGCAGGAGACCGTCCGCCATCCATGGGCGGCATGGCCGACTCGAAAGAGTTCATAGAACTCGTGGCTTCGAGGATCCGAAGGGACAATATTTCTATCCGCACACCCGATTGGGATGAGCATGAAGGATGCGGGACACAGGGAGGCTGTCAGGGCCGCCCTGAATTTCGAGAAGACAGACAGGACGCCCGTCAACAACTTCGCCGTAGTGACCGCGGCACGCTATGCAGGAATAACCGTGGAGGAGGCGAGAAGCCATCCCAAGATCTCCGCGAAAGTTGCCGTCGACTATGCAATGGCGACCGAGTCGGACTTCGTCAAGCCCGTCCTCGACTCCCAGGTCCCCCTGCAGGACATGGGGATGAAGGTCAGATTCCCCGAAGACGACTACGGGAGCGTTCCAGGCCATATCGTCGAGACCGCCGAAGACATAGACAAGCTCCACATATTCGATCCAGACAACGCATCAGAATGCCCTGGATTCACCACCATCCGCGAAGCTCTGGCCGAAACCGCCGAGATCCTTCCCGAGGACCTGCATATCTGCGGGCTCTCCTGGGGCCCCATCACGACGGCGGGATACTTCATGGGCGCCGAGAACATGATGTTCGCAACCATGACGGAGCCCGACCTCGTGGTCAAGCTCGTAGACAAATCAGCCGAACTCGTATCCTCCATGGAAAGGGCCATGATCGCCAGCGGGGCCACCCTCATGTGGATGGCGGATCCGACATCGTCCGAGGACCTCATATCGCCTCAGATGTTCGACGAATTCTCCAAAAGCGGCATCCGCAGAGTCATTGACGATGTGAAGAAGGAGAGCGACGTTCCCAACTTCGTGCACATCTGCGGGAACACCCTGGACACCATACCCCATCTCAAGGAGACGGGCGCGGACTGCCTCAGCTTCGACCATGCCGTTGATCCCGCCAAGGCCAGAGCCGCGGCAGGGAAGGATCTGGCGCTAATGGGCAACGTGGACCCCGTGAGGCTGATCATGTCCGGAACCCCCGAGCAGGTGACCGCCAGCTCATACTCCATAATAGACGGCGCAGGCCAAGAAGGCGGACTGGTCCTGGCACCCGGGTGCGAGACCCCCATCTCCAGCCCGTTCGAGAACGTCCTCGCGATGGGCAGGGCAGGAAGATCGTATTGGCAGCGCTGAGATGCCGGGAGGGGGTCAGCCCCCTCATCCGACCTCTGGACGAACAAAAGCATTATAAACAAGATGGACTTCCACCATCTTACTGCAAGGGTAGTCAAGCATGGCCAACGACGCTAGCTTGAGGGGCTAGTCCTTAGTGGTCCGCGAGTTCAAATCTCGTCCCTTGCACCATCCCATTCTCATGAACTTCCTGCTTGGGGGACTTTGTCTTCGCGATAGCGAAACCGACTCCGATATCAGTAAAGAAATGTTTACGGCCCCCGAGGGCCGCTGGAATTTCACCTGCTGAAATCGTAAGTCAACCGGCATCTTCCCGCAAAATAGTTGAATCTGGCCACTGCACCGTTTACGAACAACATCCGTGGAGCCCTATGCCCCACATCCGCATCGAACAGCATCGGAAATCTGTTCCCGATCTCGGACATCGCAGCCTCGTTGTAGCCCATCGTTCCCTGATAGAACAGAGGCCTTCCGAACACCATGCCCTTGCAGCCATCGAGCCATCCCTTCTCCTCCATGGTGCGCAGAGTCCAGCGCACACGTTCCTCTGTCATATCGTAGGTTTCGAGGTACCATACGATCCCGTCTACCGAATATCTAAGGACGAAATCCCTCGCATCCGCAGTGCCCTTCTTCAGGAACCACTCTATGACGTCCATGCATCCGCCGATCAACCTTCCTTCGAAGGAGACATCGCCGACGGAGGACTCCCATACCGTATCAGCATCTTCGGGAAACGGCTCCAACCCGGTGACGCGCTCTCCGAACCCGAGTGCATGCTTCGGGAACGACTCCTGCGAAGTGCGGCTCCCCTCGAGAATCTCCAATCCCTCCTCCACGCTCCTGTGCAGAGGCTCCATACCGAAATCATTGAAGTTCCCGCCGTATACCGTGGCGATATCATGCTCCGCAGTGATCTTGAACAGAAGGACAGTATTGTCCGAATAGCCTTGGATCCACTTCGGATCCGCCTCCACGAGATCCCAATCCATCAACGGGAGCATCTCGCACTCGTAGTCTCCTCCGGATACCGCGTATATCGCACGGACCGACCTGTCCTCGAGAAGCGAATTCAGCTCTGATACCCTCTGCTCCGCCGGGCTGCTGCGCCCTTCGGAATCGCACATGAACGTATCTGGGGTGGCCTCAACCGCGTATCCCCTGGATTCCAAGCGCTTCTTGGCATTGGCGAACCTGTTCAGATCTGTAGGCTCAGTTATACCGGCCGACGGCGCCGTCACGCCCACTACGTCCCCTTTGCGAATGAATCCTGGGATCTTCATGGATTCCCGAATAGCATTGATGATATAACGGACCTCGATACACTTCCCATGGGAATCCTATCTGACAGGGACATAGTGGAGAGCCTTATGACCGGCTACCTCGGCATAAGCGACTACAGCGAGAAGAGCCTCACTCCGAACGGCTACGATCTGAGGATAGCCGAGATATCCGTCCGTGGAGATCCGGAGATCAAAAAGGAAGGGGTTGTGACCATTCCTCCCAGGACCATGTTCTACGTATCCACGATTGAAAGGGTCAGAATGGCGGACGACGTCTGCGCCCAGCTCTGGATGAGGACCACCTGGATACGCAAGGGATGCATAGGCGCCTTCGGCAAGATCGATGCGGGATTCGAAGGGACGCTCACTCTGGGCGCGTACAACGCCACGGACGACCCCGTGGAGATCCCCATAGGAGAGAGGTTCTGCCAGATGGTGTTCGAATCGCTGAACTCCGAGACGGTGAAGAACTACTCCCAGAGGAGCGGCCACTACCAGGGACAGACCGGGATCACGCTCGATCCTCTCAAGAAGGACTGAAAGGAGTCTTCCGAAAAACCGGTAACCGCAGTTTCGCAATCAGATTTAACAACATGGTCGGCGATGTCGGATGCAGCTCTGGAAAGAGCGAAGCATCCGCGGCATCGGCCGACCATACTTTTCGGTCGAAGCAAGCGGGCTGCCGGGAGCGAAAATGGAACGCTGCGCTCCGGGCCATGAAACGCCTTACGGCAGAAGGGAAGGACTGCCGACACAATGCTCACTTCAGATGGACGTCGATCGAATAGACGCTCATCGTCGGAGAATACGTCTTCAGCTCGAATGTCTCGAGATTGATCTCGTGACCGTTCTCGGCAGCCATGGCTGCCATCTCCTCGCAGAGCTTCGGGAAATCGTCGCGCTCGATGATCTTGTACATATGCACGGTCCCACCGCGATTGAGACGGCCCAACGCCAGCGGGAGGAAGCGGTCCGCGATCTGCGGGAGATTCATGACGATTCTGTCGGCCTTCGGCAATGTGGGTGCGACGTCGTTGGCATCGCCGGTCATCGGGACAAGCGCATCGGCGTGGTTGTCCTTCTTGTTCATCAGAGCGAAGCGCTCTGCCTCTGGGTTGAGGTCTATGGAATAGACCGCCGAGGGATGGGCGAACCTGCAGATCTGAACACCGAAAGGCGCCACTCCTCCGAACATATCCATGACGACTTCGCCGTCGGCTACCTGCGAGGCCACCCTGTGCCTCTCGCCGGCCAGCCTGGGATTAAAGTAGACCTTGGATGGGTCCGTGTGCATCCTCGCCCCGAACTCCTTGTGAACGGTCTCCGAGGTCCCCTCTCCGGCCATGAGCTCCAGGTCCCTGACCCTGAGATCGCCCTTCACACCTGAATCGGAGAACACGCAGCGCAGACTGCGGTTGGCACGCATCATCGCCTCGCCGATCTCCTTCCTGTACGGCTCAAGCTCCTCGGGGAGCTTTATCATCCCCACGTCGCCCACGACATCGAATGATATCGGTAGCAGCTCGGAAAGACCGTCGGGAAGGTCCAGAAGATGCCTGTAATCTCCTACGGGACGATCCTGCGGGCGCAGATCCGCTTCCACGGATTCATATCCGTCCACGGGGATGAGCACAGGGATGAGCAGCGAATCACCGTCGCTTCCTATCCTGTAGGACGCATCCAGGATCCCCTCCTCCAGAAGATGCTTCCTTGCGACCTCTCCTTCGCGCTTCGGGACCCTGATGCACGTGACCATACCACATGGATGCACAGGTCGGATTAAAGCGTGCCGTGCTCCCTGCGATGCCTCTTGGGCAGAACGTACAGCTCCCCCTCGTCATCGAAGCCCACCGAAGCATCGACATCGTACACGTCGCGGATGAGCTCCGGAGTGATTATCTCCTTGGGCCTTCCGATGGCGACGATCTCCCCCTTGCGCATGATTATGCAGAGGTCGCAGTACCTCGCCATCAGGGAGATGTCGTGCTCGGCGACAAGGACCGTCATGTCCTTCTTCACCATCGCGTTGAGGTACTCCATCACATCCAGCTTGTACTTCATATCGAGATGGGATGTCGGCTCATCCACGAGCATCAGCCGGGGCTCCTGGACGTACGCCTTGGCGATGAGCACCCTCTGCATCTCCCCCGACGACAGCATATTGAGCTGCCTGTCCTGGAGATGATGGACTCCGAACTTCCTCAGTGCGTCCTCCACCACCGATTCATCGTTCTCGGTCTCCCACCACACGTTCTTCAGGAACGGGTATCTGCCGAGCATGACCGTCTCGAATACGGTGAGGCCGAAGCTGCTCCTCAGCTCCGCAGGAACGGTGGAGACGAGCTTCGCGACCTCGGACGGCGTCTTCTTGAGAACCGATTCGCCGTCGATGAGGATATCCCCCGAGGACGGGTCGTGCATCCTGTTGATGCACTTCATCATCGTGGACTTGCCGCAGCCGTTGGGACCGATGAGACCTACCAGCATGCCCGGTTGAATGGAATAGGACACTCCGCGTACCGCGTGGTAGCCGTCGTCGTAGTACTTCTGAAGATTCCTGATCTCCAGCAGGGGCGTGTCGGACCTGCCTTTGCTCGATTCATCCATCGTACATCCTCCCCTTCCTTATCAGCAGATACGCGAACACCGGAGCTCCTATGACCGTGGTGATCGCACCAACGGGCAGCTCCATCGGAACCATGACCATCTTGGCGAAAAGATCGGCCGACATCATCAGCACCCCTCCGACGACCATCGATGCGGGGAGCACCAGCCTGTGGTCCCCTCCCAGGATCATGCGGCACAGATGGGGGACGACGAGTCCCACGAACCCTACTATCCCGACGAAGGCCACGCAGACCGAAGCAAGGACCGATGCCAGAATGAGCATCCATCTGTTGAATCTGCGGACATCCAGGCCCATCTGGCGGGCCTGGTCCTCTCCGAGGAGCACGAGATTGAACTCCTTAGCCCATACGAGAGAGACAAGGGACATCGCGACCGCCGGGATCGCGACCAGGACGGCCTCGGTCCAATCGATGTTCGCGAATGATCCGAACAGCCATGACATGGCATCGTTGAGCTTGTCGCCGGCCATGCTGAGCATGAGCGTCTGGATGGCGGAGAACACCAATCCTATGATTATCCCTGCCAGGACGTAGTTGATCGAAGCTCCTCCCGCCTTCTCTGCCAGCAGCATAGTGCAGGCGAACGCTATGAGCCCTCCGACCATCGCAACCAGAGGCGTCACGAGGGTGACGCTGTCGAAAAGGCCGAAGAACGTGAAATCGAACGCTATGGTCGCCACAGCGGCGACGCCCGCTCCTGCGGAGACCCCCATGATGTAGGGATCGACCATCGGATTGCGGATTATGGCCTGATACATCGCTCCGGCCACTGACAGACCTATGCCTACTGCGAAAGCCGCGACGGCGCGGCAGCACCTCGAATCGAATATTATGGTCTCCTCGTACGTCAGCGGCTCCGATCCGAAGGACTTCCCTACGGCGGAGCCGAGTATGGACAGGGACTCACGGAAACCGTAGGTCCCCGACGGACCGACCGCTATGCTGAGTACGAAGACGAGGAATGCGAGGACGAGGCCGATAGCAAGGACGAGGGCGAGACGGCGCTTGTTGCGCCTGACCTTGGAGCCCCCTTCCTTCTCCTGCCCCCTTCCGATTGCTATATTGATATACGCTATCAGAGGGATCCCGGATGCGCGCCATCTCCTCAGGAACACGACCGCCAGAACGGCGATCGCCAGCAGGAACAGAATGCCTACGACCGTGCCGAGGCCGATTCCGAATCCGGTTCCGGAGCCCGGCTCGTCCTCGAAGCCGCCGGAGACCAGATTACTGTAGGCGAACATCCCTCCGTCGGTGCCGAGATAGAACATGCCATCGATGACCACAACAGGCGCCATGACATACTGCGCCACATCGTCCGGCTGCGATGCCTTCCCTTTCAGGGAACCATCCAGCCCCAATGCGTAGACGCTGCCTCCCCTCTCGTACTCGGCTACGAAGAGCGTGTCCCCATTCACCAGGGTTATGGGCCCCTTGAAGGCCTCGGATGCCTGGAAGATCTCGGTTCCTTCGGCCTGCAGGTCGAACCTGTACATCGAATAACCCGTCATGGCATAGATGCCCGAGAATGAATCGTTCTCGACCGGGAGGACGAGGGTGTTGCACAGACCTATCATGTTCTTGGCGGTCTGCTGCAGTACGCCTCCGTCGAGGGTGTAGACGGCTATCCCGCCTGTGACTGAATCCATGCCCTGACCGTCCGTGAAGGACATCATGATGCTGCCTCCTACGAGCACCGGGGTCCCCACGGACCCGAACTTCTTCTCCTCGCCCTTGACTTCCTTGGTTATCTGATAGACGACGTCGGAATCGATGACGGATCCCGTGAAGCGGTCCAGCGCATAGAGCATCCCGTCGTAGGCTCCCACGAGGACGTAATCGTCAGTCACAGTAGGGGGCGTGAAATAGACGCTGCCGCCTATCGGCGTGCTCCAGACAGTGTTCAGATCCATATCGCAGCAGTACACGTATCCGTTCCCGGTACCGAAGTACAGCAGTCCGGAATCGTAGACGATTGATGCGGCACCGGTCGCATACCTCTTTCCGACGAGATCGTGATCCACGGTCTTGGATACCTCGACCGACAGGACGTCGGATGCGGAATCGCCGGGTCCCGAAAGCGGGATCCTGTAGAGCGATCCGTTCGTAGCCGGCAGGTAGTAGAATCCCCCTGCGATGACTCCGGTGGCCGTCTCGTATCCGACCCCTTTGGGATAGGTGAAATGCCAACGCTCCTCTCCGGTATGGCGGTCGAAGCAGTACAGGGTCGGATCGGCCATGGAATCGGTGAATCCGCCTCCGGCGACCGCGTAGACGCTGTCCCCTTCCACCAGGGTCGCAGCGTTGACGTAGTTCGACCTCCCCTCGGTGACATAGGTCCAGGCGGTCGAACCCTTCCCCTCGGAAAGAACGGCGGACTGATGGCCTGTGTTGGCGGAATCGCCGCGGACCATAGTCCAGGATGAACGATGCTCCGGGGTCTCGGTCGGGAGGACGCCCCCGGGGTAGAACCCCAACGCCATCGATCCTCCGGCGTATGCGGACGAGGGATCGAACGATTCCGTCGAATCGACCCATCCGCCATCGGTCCACGAGAATACGTGCCATCCGGCAGTGACACCGCCCGACGTCCTATCTGAAAGACCATCGACCGAGATGCCCTGTTCGAACGATATCGTCCGGCCCGACGATGCGGCCGCGTTGGACAGGACCTCCCCCACCGTGGCTCCGTCCGCCGTGCTCCATTCCGTGATCCCGTTCCCGAGATCGATCAGAACGGAATCGTCCTGATATGCGTCAGAGTCCGACGAACCCACGACGACGGCGGATGCCGCCGCCAATAATACGAGGAGCATCATCGCCCCTGTTGCTCTCCGATCCATCGGAATCCCTCTCCTGTGATGGGCAGATAGTCCTTGTAGTCGTCCCCGACGTATTTCGGCAGAACGACGCCGTCTTCGAACGCTTCGCCATGGACGGCTCTCGCCATCAGCTCCATCATCTGCGCGACCCTCGGACCCGCACGCGAGGCGCAGTCCGTTGCATCGCCCGAGAACAGGTAGATCTCGCCGTTCTTGAACGCCGAAGTCCCCTTCCATTCCGAAGACATGGAATCGAGCATCGAATCGTATTCGGACTCGGTCGCGCCGTAGTCCGAAGACACTATGATTATCTTCTCGGGGTCGTAGGACGCTATCATCTCAGCATTGACCTGGACCCATCCGTCCTCTCCCGAGAATATGTTGAACATGAAGAGCTCGCCCATGGCATCGTCGATGTACGTACCCGAACCCGATGCGTAGGGCGACTTTATGGCGGAGAGAGCCACCATGACCCTCTTCTCCCATTTGAAATCGTAGGATTCCACTATGCCGCGGACCTCGGAGATCTGCTTCTCCAATGTGCCGATCTCCTCGCGTGCGGCGTCCGGATCGCCCAGCGCCACCCCTGCGAGATGCATATTGTCCATCACGGCCTGTATGGATTCGCCGCCGTCCAGGACGAGCACATCGACTCCCGCCGCCCTCAGCTTCTCGGCGGCCTTGAGATGCGTGCTCTGGGTGCTTATGCAGACGACCATGTCCGGATCCAGCTGCAGAATGGCCTCGAAACTAGGGTTGGTGAATCCTCCGACCTCTGCTATCTCGCCGGATGCCCTGCGTTCCTCGATCTCGGAAGGATAGTTGCTGTATCTGTCCGTTCCCACTATGAGATCCATCGCACCCGCGGCGCAGATAGTCTCGGAGCAGGACGGGGCGAGAGAAACTATGCGGGAAGGGCTGTCGTACCCGTACACCGGCTCCCCTGTGGAATCGACCGCGGGAGAAGGCTGCCCGCCATCCTCCACGAGGCCGTAGCACACGGCGCTGTAGTCCGACAGACGGATCCCATCGGTCGGAGGCTCGGACCATCCGGTCGCGCCCTTCTCGACGACGAAAAGCCTCCATGCGGAGCCGTTCTCCCCGGACCGGCCGTCTATCGATAGAATATTGTTCCCATCCCGGACGAGGTCGAAGTCTTTCTCGGAGCATAGCGCCTCCAGCGCTTCTCCGGGAGACTTCTCCCCGTCCTGGGACGAGTAGATCGTTTCGTAATCGCCGAAATCGACGATTAACCCTGTATCGTAGTCGGCGGGCGATGCGGTCGGCAGAGCCGCAACGGTCAACGCCAGTCCGACGATGAGAATCGCCAGAGATATGGCGGCCTTCGCTCTGCTCCCCTGCATCGGTCCACCATTTTAGATCAGAGAGGTGCGACCAGTTCAGGAGTCTTTCCGTCCAGAGAGTAGACGATGAGGAACTGGGAGCAGGAATCGGACTTCAGCTTCTCCATGGTCGCGGATGCATACCCCCATGCTCCGTCGACGATCTCGTACTGGGTCCAATAACTGTAATTGCCGGATTCTTCCTGAACCATCTTCAGCCCGTACATGGACTCAATTCCCTTGCCGTAGCTCTTATCAGAGGGGACAAACGGGACGGAATAGATCTCGGCTGCATTCGTCCACGCATCGAAGACAGTCTCGCCCACGCCGTTTATGCGATAGTAGAGGCCGGTGTTGGATTCGACGGTGAACACGGTTCCCTCAGTGCTGAAATCCCAGACCTTGGCCTTGGAGACGTCTGTCACGGCGACCTGAGCTCCGTATCCTCCGTAGACGATAGCGGTGTACTCGGCATCGGCGGCAGCGATCTTCTCCATGGTCACATCGTTCAGAACCCATGCTCCATCCTTGTAGGAGTACTGCTGCCAGTAGACCCACTCCTTCTCAGAGACTTGATTCATCCCGAGTCCGAAGAGGGACTGTATTCCCTTGCCGTAGCTATTCTCGGAAGGAACGAAAGGTATGTCGAACTTGTCGGCGGCGTCGACGAACGCATCGTAGACGGTCTCGCCTTTTCCGTCGATCCAGAAGTAGACGCCTTTGTCGTCCTGGATGAGGAAGGTCACATCGGACTCCCTGCCTTCCTCGTGCTTGTCGTTCAGCGCCTGTGCGGCGAAGACGGCTACGATGAGGACGACAACGACAGCCACGATGATGATGGCTTTCTTCTTACTGTCCATTTAATCACCCGGACGCGGACGTCCGTTACACATTGTATCCCTATTCATCGTATATAATATTGGATGAATAATCCACATGCTGGCACGATTAGTGCATGGTGAAATGACCGAAATGAACGACTGTTCTGCCGTGTGGAAAAAGGATGCTGCCGGGCCCTCCGGCAGCTGAGTGGAATCACTCCTCTTCGATGATCTCTTCAGGAGCACCTGCGAACTTGACCAGCGCGAAGGCCTCCATGAAATGGAGCCTTCCGGGAAGCACCAGGGTGAACAGAGGCTCACCGAGATCCATCTTGAGGAGGTCCTGCGGATATCCGGCGAAGACCTTCTCGTCCGGGGACCCGACACGGGATGCCACGCAGAGCAGGGTCTTGTCGTCGATCAGGCCCTCCTTCCACTCCTCCTCTCCGGCCAGGAGCCACTCGATGGCCTGGTGGGCGGTCATGTATCTGAGCTCGTCGGCGCGGATATCGAGGAGGATCATCGTGTGCAGGCCGCGCTTCTTGTTCTCCATGATATGGTCGTAGGGGGACTTGGGGTGGTAGTTCTCCTCCATGAACGGCAGAGTGACGGTCCTTCCGAACTTGTAGTGCTGCAGCCCAAGGGACGTGGGGCATGCGGAGAAAATGGATATCCCGTGGAACAGGCGGACGGGGATCCCGGCCTCAGAAGCCTGTATCCTGAGGTCCACATGGGTGGTCGCGGACATCGTATCACCGGCCGTGATAAAGCCCACCCTCATGGTCTTCGCATCGGAGATGATGTCGTCGCATTCCTCGACCTGGGATCTGTACAGGATATGGATCTTCTTGCCGATCGCCTTCTCAAGATCCTCCGGCTTCGTTCCTATGAGAACGGAGGTATAGAACTCGGCGTAGATCTTGTCGCATTCCTTCAGTGCGTTCAGCGCCTTCACGGTCATTCCGTCTGTGCCGCTGAGACCCAGACCGACGAAAACGAGCTCGGATGCCATGCACTCCGATTGGGGACAGGCTATAAAAGGATGCGATACGGGCGCAAGGCTCAGAAGAAGACATCGGAAAGGTTTGAGAGGGGCCGGAGCCCCTCGATGGTTTCACTCCTTGACGAGGGTGCACAGGGCGTCGACGGCCCAGCATCCCTTGCCCTTGAGCCCCACGATGACGGGATTGATCTCGAGCTCGTGGATCTCGGGGTTCTCGATAGCGATGAGGACCATCCTCTTGATGACGTCCTTCATGGCATCGATGTCCGCCTCGGGGAGTCCCCTGGCGCCGGACATGAGCTTGTATGCCTTGGTGCTCTTGATCATCTCATCGAGCTGCTGCTCGGTCATGGGCACGTGGGCCTGGGAGATCTCCCTGAGGATCTCGACGTAAATTCCTCCGAGACCGAAGGAGATGACGGGTCCGAACTGCGGGTCCCTGATCATGGACAGGATGACCTCCTGGCCGGAGACCATCTGCTGGATGGAGACTCCGTCAATCCTCGCGTTGGGAGCGGCCTTGGTGCAGGACTCCATGATCTTGTTGTAGGCGGCGACAGCCTCGGCGGAGTTCTTGACTCCGACGACGACCCCTCCGACATCGGTCTTGTGCTGGATGTCGGGGGACACGATCTTCATGACCACGGGATATCCGATCTTGTCGCAGGCGGATGCGGCATCGTCGGCGCACCTGACGAGGGCCTCGCCGGGGGTCGGGATCCCGTATGCTGCGAAGATCTCCTTGCCCTCGGCCTCTGTGAGAGATCCGCGTCCCTCGGACCTGACCTTGGCGATGATCTTCTCGGAGACCTTCCTTCCGGAGATGGCGGGGACCTTGAGCGGATCCTGGCGCTCGTCCTTCCTGATGGTGTACCTCCTGAGTATGGAGAGGGCACGGACCGCCCTGTCGGGGGTCGGGTAGGTGGGGACCTTGCCCTCCTTGAGGATGGCGTTGGCCCTGTCGCACTTGGCGCCGCCGGCGAAACAGACGGTGGTGGGAACGGGTATGTCGTCCCTCATCTCCACGATGATCCTCGCGACGGATTCGAGATCGGCAGTGTCGAGAGGGGATCCCATGATGACGAGACCGCCCACGTTGGGATCCTTGGTGACGATGTCGATGACCTCTCTGAAGTACTCGGCCTTGGCGTCTCCGCGGACATCGATGGGGTTGGTGAGTCCGGCGACGGTGGGGACGCGCCTCTTGATCTCCTCGATGGTCTCGTCGGAGAACTTGACCGCGTTTATATGGGGCGCATCGAAAGCCGCATCCGCGGACATGACTCCGAGACCTCCGGCGTTGGTGATGATCGCGATGCCGTCCTTCTTCATCGGGCTGCAGGTGCTGAAGACCGCGAGGGCGTCGAACATCTCGTCGAGGTCCATCGCCCTGAAGATGTTGAGCTTGTTGAAGATCACGTTGTTGACCGCATCGGAGCCGGCGAGGGAGCCGGTGTGGGAGGAGGCCGCGGCGGATCCCGCCTGGGTCCTTCCGGACTTGAAGATGACGATGGGCTTCTTCACCTTCATGTTCTCGACGGCGCTGACGAACTTCTCTCCGTCGGAGATGCCCTCGCAGTACATTCCGATGACCTTGGTCTCGGGGTCCTCCGCGATGGACTCGAGGAGATCGGCCTCGTCGACGTCGGCCTTGTTCCCGAACGTGATGAAGTGGGCGAGACCCATCTTGTTGGCCACGGCCCAGTCGATGATGGAGGAGCCGACGGCCCCGGACTGGGAGAAGATGGTGATGTTCCCTTCCTCGGGGAGCATGTGGGTGAATGTCGCGTTGATCCCCTTGCCGGCGCACATGAGACCGAAGCAGTTGGGACCCAGGAACCTGACTCCAGCATCCTTGGCAGCCTTGACGAGCTCCTTCTCGAGCTCTGCCCCCTCAGGGGAATCCTCCTTGAAGCCGGCGGTGAGGATGGTGGCGTATTTGATGCCAGCCTCCTTCATCTTGGCGATCTCGCCTGCGACGAGGGGAGCCTTGACGGCCACGACGGCGAGGTCGATGGGTTCGCCGACATCGGTGACGGACGGGTAGGCCTTGAGGCCCATGATCTCCCCGCCCTTGGGGTTGATTGGATAGAGTTTGCCCTTGAAGCCGGCGTTCAGCATGTTCTTCACGAGCATTCCGCCCAGCTTCGTCTCATCGTTGGATGCGCCGATAATGGCTACGGAGTTGGGACTGAGTAGTTCCTTCATGGGTCGCGTATCCTGGATTCTTCATAAAAAGGTTTCTTAGAATTCGTAGAAACCTGACAAATATCGAATAATTCTCTACGAATTTCGAATTTTTGCATTGAAAATCTCACGGATTCAGTAAAAATACGACTATCGTACGATTATTCCTCGTACATACAAGGCCCATAGCNNCATGCCCATAGCGCCCATAATCGTCGAATGTCGAATGCCGATTACGCATATCTCGAAGTCTTCCAAGCTTCCAAAGAGGGAATGGAGGGAGGAAAGCAGGATAGGGCTCCGATTCCGAGAATCGGACTGCGTCTTTCGAAGGATATGCATCGGCATTCGAATTATCCGGACCTCCGCTCCTGCTAAATATCCCGGAAGGGATGGCCCCGCGCCGTGACGGCGGAGGGGCGCGATCCTATGAACGCCATGTGCACGTGACGGCGCACAGAGCCTCATACCATTAATTTGGGAACTTGCGGGAGCGGACGGCGTGTCGCCGCAGCAATGACCGGGAGACAACGTGGGGCCCGACACATACCCCCTGCGCAAGTCAGCGCTTCGAGGCCGGCGTCACCGCCGGACGATGAAAAGGCGTGTTAGCGCACGGGGGACACTTCTCATATGTGGAGATTCAGCCTCCTCAGCTCATACTCCATCTCCTTGCGGTCCGGATACTTTGACAGAATCGCGTCGTATGCCGCACCTCTGCGCTTGATCACAGGATCGTATCCCATGCCTACGCGGGCAAGCTGCGAGAAGACGCAGTAGTCGAAGAGGTCCTCGCCCACTTCATCGTCATCTATCGCCGTCGAGATGGCCACGACCTTCATCAATATGCTCGAACGGCCGACGGCCCTGCTTGTTCCGGATTTGATCCACCCTATGACCGCATCAGGATCGCGGACCAGCAGGCCCCTGTCCTCCAGTCTCCTGCGGCTCTCCTCCAGGTTCCTGACCCTGCCGCTAGGATCCGTCATAAAGCCGGTGAACCTGCGGATATACGTCTGCTGCTTGCTCCTGACGAATCCTTCGGAGGTCAGCCAATTGCATACGATGTCAGGGTACGGCATATCCTCTCCCAGTATCTTGGAGAATATCGTGTTAGCTAGCGCCGACATGACCTCCGGCGGCGAGTCGATCAGGTAGTCAGAAACCTCGAACGTCGCCCACCTGTAGTTCCTGGTCCATCTGACCTTGAACTCCTGGAAAGCGGCGAATTCCGCTCTTACATCATCGAATCCGTGCCTCGCTCCGGCCGCGGCGAACAGCCGGGTTAGCTCGTTGTTATCCAATTTGATTCTCTCCTGCGGACATGCCGCAGATGGAATCCATTCGCGATGACGATTTAAGAGCGAGCAGTGCATGTACACTAACTCCGCGATGCTGACACCCCGCCAGTGTTTTAACGCCGATGCCGATGCATCCGCATGGAAGAGAATCCGGAACTCAGGGCTGTAACCGAGAAGATGCTAGAGAGCATCAGGAAGGAGTACGGCTTCGTCCCAGTGGTAAACCAGGTGATGAGCGAGAGGCCCGATGTTTTCGTTCCCATGGCCAACGTGGGGAAGGCCGTGCTGGAGAAGGGCGTCCTGGAGAAGAAGCAGAAGTACCTCTGCGCCCTGTCGGCGGCCACAGCCCTTGCCGGGGAGTATTGCATCGACGTGCAGATGAGGCAGGCGATGGCCGCTGGAGCCACCAGAGACGAGATCTTCGAAGCGATCATGGTCGGCTCATACATGGCCATGACCCGTTCAGAATCGTATGCATTCAGGAAGTTCGCCAAGAACTACGGCATCGATCTAGAATGATTGTAACGCCGTTAATAATCATTTATATACTATCGAAAGAATCAGGATGCCGATTGAAATGGTCACGATAACACCTGAAGCAGAGAAGTTCATCAACGACCTTCTCGAGAAGAACCAGAAGGTAGGGTACGGTATCAAGATCTACCTGTCAGGATTCGCATGCTCCGGACCCCAGTTCGGAATGTCCTTCAAGGAGAAGCCCGACGAGAACGAGATCGTCGACAAGACCGCCCACGGATTCGAGATGTTCTACGATGCAGACACCGAGAAGGAGCTCAAGGACTGTGTCATCGAGTTCATCGACGACCCGAACTTCGGAACCGGGCTCACCATCAGGAACCCCAACTTCAACGGCTGCGCCTCCTGCGGCGGCGGATGCCACTAAACCTTTGAAAGGGGGAGAAATCCCCCACTGTTTTCTCTGACGGACTATCGTCCTCATCGATTCTTTGCTGCGAAGTGTCCGTAAAGCTTCACGGTCGCCACGGAAATCAGAACCAGAACTATCGCCCCCAGCATAACCGGAGCGACTATGTAGGTCGCCGATGCGCCGGAAGTCACTCCGAACAGCGCCGTCGCACCTCCGGGAGGATGCACCGTATCCGTGAGCACCATCGCTACGAGCGATGCCGAAACAGCCAGCGCAGTCGAGAACCATGTGCATCCCATCAACGCAAACAGCGCGACAGCGATAGCGGCGGATATCACATGTCCGCAGATGACATTCCTCGGCCGAGAGGGCTTGCTCCCAGGCATCGCAAACAGGATCACACAGGATGCGCCGAACGATGCTACCAGCATGGGCATGCCCATATCGAAAGAGAGGAACGAGAGGACGGATATGGCGACGAATCCTCCTGTTCCGAAAAACAGGGTCTTCCTGATATCCACATCCTCGGCGAGCACCGCCTTTCTCCAGTCCATGGACCCTCGAACTGCACACCAGTAGGTATCGTTTGCCGTTCTCGTTTCTAAAAATACTTATATCATATAGGAATAGTCGGAAATCAAGATACGGCGAGTCCATACCCGCCGACTGAGGAATCGATATGACAGGATTCAAGGACATGGCGACATCGGTGATTCACAGCGGCATTCCGATAGACGAGAGGACGGGCGCCGTCAACGTGCCTATCTACCAGACGTCCACGTTCAAACAGGACGGATTGGGCAGGATGAGAGGGTATGAGTACAGCAGGACGGGGAATCCGACAAGAGAGGCCCTCGAGAAGCTGATAGCGGACCTCGAAGGAGGAACCGCCGGCTTCGCTTTCGGATCCGGCATGGCCGCACTGACGGCCGTGATCTCGCTCTTCGGCAGCGGTGACAGGATCCTGATCTCCGAGAACGTCTATGGAGGAACCTTCAGGGTGCTGGACAAGGTCTTCAGCCGTTTCGGAATCTCCTATTCCATCGTGGACACTACATCCGCGGAGATCCTCGACGACAGCTTCGGAGACGATGTGAAGGCCGTCCTGATCGAGAGTCCGGCCAATCCCCTGATGACCGTCACCGACATCCGCATGGTCTCGGAGATAGCGAGGAGGCATGGAGCCCTCACGATCGTCGACAACACGTTCATGACCCCCTATCTGCAGAGGCCCCTGGACCTCGGTGCCGACATCGTGGTGCACAGCGCCACCAAGTATCTGGGCGGACACAGCGATGTGGTCGCCGGCCTGGCAGTGGTCAAGGACGATGATCTGGCGCAGAAGATAGGATTCATCCAGAACTCGACAGGAGGAGTGCTCGGACCGTTCGACTCGTTCCTCCTTATCAGAGGAATCAAGACCCTGGCCGTCCGCATGGACCGCCATGTCGAGAACGCCGAAGCCATAGCCGAATGGCTCTCGTCCAACGATGCCGTCGCCACCGTCCACTACCCCGGCCTCGTCACCGATCCGGGCTACGAGGTAAACTCCAAGCAGGCCAGGAACGGAGGCGCCATGATCTCGTTCGAACTGAAGGACGGGTACGACGTTCCGAAGTTCTTCGAATCGCTGAAGCTCATCGCTCTCGCAGAGAGCCTGGGGGGCGTGGAATCCCTCGCCTGCCACCCCGCGACCATGACGCATGCGTCCATCCCCAAGGACATCCGCGAGAAGGTCGGAATCACCGACGGTCTGATCCGCCTGTCCCCCGGGATCGAAGGCAGGGAGGACATCATCGCCGACCTGGAGCAGGCCATCGAGGAGGCGAGGATATGACCCTCTACCAGTCGATGCACGAGCTCGTCGGGAACACCCCCCTCGTCCATCTGACCAACATGGGCCTTCCCGACGGAGTGAACGTCTACGCCAAGCTGGAGCTCTACAACCCCACCGGAAGCGTCAAGGACCGCACCGGGGAGTACATGGTCCGCGATGCCGAAGAGAAAGGCCTGCTCAAGAAGGGAGGCACCATCGTGGAAGCCACCGCGGGCAACATGGGACTCGGACTGGCCATGGCTGCGATGGGTCACGGGTACCGCATCATATTCGTCGTCCCCACCAAGTTCTCCGAAGAGAAGCTCACGCTCATGCGCGCGCTGGGAGCGGAGATCGTCAGCACACCGCACGAGGACGGGATGCTCGGTGCCGTGGCGAAGGCCGAGGAGATCATCAAAGAGATCCCGGGTGCCATCTCGCTGAAGCAGTTCGACAACATGAGCAATCCGCGCGCCCATTTCGAAACCACCGGGCCCGAGATATACAGGGATCTGGACGGGAAGGTGGACTACGCGGTCATGGGAGCCGGCAGCGGAGGAACGTTCTCCGGGATAGTCGGATACCTCAAGAGCAGGAACCCCGCCGTCAAGGGAGTCCTCGCCGATCCCGTCGGATCCACCATGGGCGGAGGAGAGAAGGGCGAGTACGCGATAGAGGGGATAGGCAACGACTTCATCGCCAAGACCATGGACATGAGCCTCGTCGACAAGGTCATCAAGGTCACCGACAAGGAAGCATTCGACGAGTGCCGCAGGCTCGCCGCCAAAGAAGGCATATTCGCCGGAGAATCCTCGGGGGCGGCCATGGCCGCCGTGAGGATCCTCGCCGAGGAAGTCGGGAAGGGGAACATCGTCACGGTCTTCCCCGACAGAGGCGACCGCTACTTCAGCAAGCACCTCTACGCCTGATCGGCGGGAGCCGCAAACGGGGCAGTCCGGATCCCTCTCGAAGTTTATCCTCTGGAACCTCCAGGTCTCCAGATCCATCGAGAGGAAGGATCCGGCGGTCCCCATCCTTCCGGTAATCAATTTGAGAACCTCCGCCGCCTCCATGGAGCCGACCGTGGAAACCACGGCGCCGATGGACGCAGGGGTCCTCTTCTGCTCGGGGATGTCCCCCATCATGCACCTCAGACACGGTGTGCGACCTGGGATGCAAACCGCCAGCTCCCCGGAGAAGCCGTCGATTCCGCCATGGACCAGAGGCTTCCCGGATTCCACCGCATAGCGGTTGAGATCCATCCTGCCGCCGATGGAGTCCAGACAGTCCACGAGTACATCGCATCCGGCGAACATATCCTCGGTGTCCTTCGAGAAACGGCCCACATGAGCCTGCACATCTATCTCCGGATCTATGCTGTGGATCCATTCCGAAAGCACAAGCGCCTTCGGTCTCGGGTCGCCTCCGCGCACCTCGGCGCAATAGACGTACTGACGATTGAGATTGGAGATCTCCGGACGATCCGGATCCATTATGACGAAGTGATGGACTCCTGCAACCGCGAGAGCCGTGGCCACATTGGTGCCCAGCCCTCCGCACCCTACAAGACCGATGCATGATCCGCATATCCTCGCCTGCCCCTCGTCTCCGAAAACCCTGAACTGACGCTCGTATCTCCCCATTTTTCTCGCCTCGTCCCCTTAGCAGCATCCTGCAGATAATCCCCGCTGCAATGCCCATCAGGTAATTCATACTTTTCATATAGGAATATTCATTAATGATACGGGCCATCAGTGTACCATAGGACGAGGAGTCCCGGAAGGGATGAAATGGACACCATACTAGTGAGATACTGCGAGATCGGACTGAAGAGCGACCCTGTCAGAAGGAGATTCGAGACGATCCTCGAACAGAACATGGTAAGCATGCTCGCCGCGGATTCCGTTGAGGCCGTTGTAAAAAGGGGCAACGCCAGATTCTATGTCGAGACAGAGGACGCGGATGCCGCTGTCGCCTCCCTCAGGAAGGTTTTCGGTATCGCATCGATGTCCGTCGCCGAAGTCACATCCCCCATTCTTGAGGATATCTGCCAGAAATGCGCGGAACTGTCAACGACCTCCATTGCAGACGGGACGACATTCGCGGTTCGCGCCCGCCACGACGAAGGCGGACAGAAATACACCAGCATGGATCTGAACCGCGCCGTGGGACAGGCGATCCTCGACAGGAATACCGGAAGGGGCATCAGCGTGGATCTGAACAACCCGGACACCACCGTGTACATCGAGGTCAGATGCGGCAAGGCGTACATCTTCACATCCTACATCAGATGCCACGGAGGACTTCCTCTCGGAAGCCAGGGCACCGTCGTCGCCGAAGTGAAGGACGACAGAGGGCTGGCCTCGGCATGGCTAATGATGAAGCGCGGCTGCCGTGTGACCGTCGTCGGAGACTATGGTTCCGATGTCCTCAGGCATTTCGAGCCCAATCTCAAGGTCCTGACGGAAGACATGCCTTATCCCAGACGCGCGCTCGGAGTCGTGCTCGGGTCCTCTATAGAGGGATTGAAGACGACGAACGGTATGAGATCCGGACTGCCGCTCTTCTTCCCCACCATCGGCATGACCGATGAGGACGTCGGAGGGCTCCTAAAGGAGATAGAGGCCGAATGACCGACGGATACGAGGAGAGAATGGAGAGGCTGGAAAGCCGCCTCGCCGACATGAACGGCTGCGCGATCTGCTTCTCCGGAGGACTTGACAGCACCGTCCTCATGGATATCGCCAATAGGATTCTAGGAGAGAAAGCGGTCGCCGTGATGGTTGACGTCCCTATGATGGCAGACAGACAGCGCGATGCCGCCATGAAAGTGGCCGAAAGCATCGGATGCCGCCTGGTCCGCGTGCCGGTGGAGATCGGCGAACTCGACGGGATCCTCCGGAACGGCCATGACAGATGCTACATCTGCAAGACCGTGATGTACCGCAAGGTCAGGGATGCCGCGGAGAAGCTGGGCATCGAGAACGTGGTGAACGGCGAGATCGTCGACGACCTCTCCGAGGACCGTCCGGGAATGGCCGCAGGTCCCGAGAACGGCATACTGACGCCGCTCCTCGATGCCGGGATCCATCGCTGCGACATAGTCCGGTACCTGGGAGGCATGGATCTCCCGCTGAAGCTGGTCAAGGACACGTGCATGCTCATGCGCTATCCCGAAGGGACGCCGGTCACCGTGGGCGATCTGAGGACGGTCGAGATGCTGGAATCAGAGGTCCGGGGACTGCTCGGCATAAGGCAGCTGAGAGTCAGGAGGACTCCCGACGGATACTCGGTGCAGACATCCTCGGAGGAGCGCAAACTGCTACTGTCCGGAATGGATTCCGTGAAGAAGGCGTTCGCCGCCCATGGCTTCGAGGCAAGCTTCAACGAGGTTCCTTACGACCGCCGACGTCGCAGGAACATGGACATATAGATGGGAAGGTAGAGGATGCCGTCCCTCTCCTCGATGTCCTTCAGACAGAGTATGACCGGCTGTCCGATCCTCTTGCCGAAGCGCTCCATGAACTTATCGAGGGAGACGTGCTTGGTGGATTTGGATGACTTGACATCCAACGGGCGCACCTTCCCGTCCTTCATCACCAGGAAATCGATCTCGATGCTGTTCCTTCTCGTATCCGGATCGCTGCGGGAATAGAAGAAGAGCCTGCGGCCGTTGGCCACCAGGGTTTGAGCCACCAGATTCTCTGCGAACATCCCCTCGTTGAGATTCATCCGGTCCATCAGCAGATCCGCATAGACCCTGTCGGCATCCATTCCCAGCTCCGATACGGCGTGCGTCACGAGCAGCCCGGTATCGGCCATGTACATCTTCATCGAGACCCTGTCGCTGTATATCCCTAGACCTATCGACGGATCTGTGGAATTGAAACAGGGATTGACGACTCTAGAATCGCACAGCCACATGAACGAATCGTTGAATCCACGCGATTTCGGATCCTTGACCAATGACGACTCGCTGAACCTCTTGT
>DAXO01000032.1:40916-41653 GCA_002506425.1 Methanomassiliicoccaceae archaeon UBA480
ATGTCCCTCTTCTTCTTGTCGACATCGCGGAATTCATGATTCTCGACATAGGCGAGAACAGCCTGAGGCATCCCTCCGACCAGCATATACTGCCTGTAGAGGTTCATGATGCGCTTGTGGGGGCCTTCGCCCAGCGGTTGCCTGCGTTCATAGAATTCACGCATCAGCGGAACAGAGCTGTCGTCGCCCAAGGCCCAAAGGAACTCTTCGAAATCCAGGGGATTCAAGATGATCTCCGATTCCTCCGAGGGGATGAGGATGCCTTCCACATTCGTCTTGATGGAAAGAAGAGAACCAGTCTCGATGATGTCGAACCTACCATCCTCCACCAGGACCTTGACTATCTCTCTGGCACGAGGGAACAGTTCGACCTCGTCGAACACGATTGCCGATTCGCGTGGATATAGCCTAACCCCATATTCCAGGGACAGCTTATTGTACAGAAGATTCAGATCGCCCGCATCATTCAGAAACGATTCTTTGATACGCGGCGGTACCCTCATGAAGTCCACCAGGATGTAACTGCGGTATTCATTCTCCGCGAACATCCTCACAAGGAAGCTCTTGCCGGTTCTTCTGGCCCCGCTCACGAGAACCGCAGTGGATCCTAAATCCGAATCCTTCCACTGTTTCAAGGCATTGTACGCCTTTCTCCTCAGAATCGGATAACTCATATTGGACCAATTAACCGCAAGTATAATAGACAATTTAAAGATTGCACATTCACTTTCTTAGAA
>DAXO01000015.1 GCA_002506425.1 Methanomassiliicoccaceae archaeon UBA480
ACGTACTTCGGATGGTTGTCCCTGATGGACATCAGGGGGCGGAATTTCCGCTCCGCGACGGATTCGGATGCGAGCAGGTACGATACCTGATAGTACTCCGTCCTTCCGTCGCATGTCGCCACGAAGTCCACCTCGCAGCTTCCGGCCTTTCCTACGAAGACTTCGTATCCTCTGTGCCTCAGCTCGTTGTAGACTATGTTCTCCAGGATCTGATCTATGGAGGCGGTGTTGCTGAATCCGCATGCCTCTCTCATTCCATGGTCGGTGAGATAGTACTTGTGATCCATCTTCATCACCTCCTTTCCCCGGACATCTTTCCTGAGTGCCTTGGACAGGAACATGGCGTCCTCGGCGGCATCGAGGTATTCGAGCACCGAGTCCGCAGAGGCCTTCTTCCCCCGGCTTCTCAGATGGTTGCCTACATTGGATGAATTGACCGCGTGTCCCGTCTCCGACACGGCGTACAGCATGACCTCCTTGAGGACGGAGATGTTGCGGATGCCTCTCCTTTCTGCTATATCGTTGATGACCACCGAGTCGTACATGGCTTCGAGGATGGAGCGCGTGGTCAGAGGATCGAACCTCCCTGCAACCACGATGGGCATCCCCCCGTAGCGGATGTATGTCCTGAATAGTTCCGGCTCGGACATTCCGGCGGCGTGCCGGTATTCTCCGCTCTGTATCCGCCCGGAGGCGGGGAATGAGGCCCGTCGGCCGGAGGCTCGGCGTCGAACGCCGCAGCGGTACGAAGGAGGTGACGCGGAGATACTTCGTAGCAGCGAAGGTCTGGCTTGCGTAATGCACGGTCGTATTCTAATCCGTATTTAAACGGTTCAGAAAGTGCCGGTCATATCAGTGACTTTTGAAGAAGATGGCCTGCTAGGCTATTCGGAATCTAATGGATACATCCAATTGATTCTGAATAGAACTGCCCTTTTTCATCCCAGCGGGGATTAACACGGGGGACGATCGATGGAATTCGTACGGCAGGGGCAGAAGGGGTGGCAGGTGAGCCATCCCTTCGACATTCAACGCTTATAAATATTCAGAATTCATTGGATAAATCCAATAGATTCGGAATGATATCATGGAGATCAGAAGGGACTCGTACCTCGAACGTCTCATGAGGCTGCGCTTCAAAGGCGGCGTGAAGATAATCACGGGGGTCAGGCGCGGAGGCAAGACCTACCTCCTGTTCAACATATTCCGGAATCGTCTCCTGGAATCCGGCGTTCCGAGCGATCATATAATCGCCGTATCCCTCGACTCCATCGAGAACAGGCATCTCCGCGATGCCGAAGCCCTGTACAGGGATGTCGCATCCCGCATCGTCGATTCCGATGAATACTACGTCATGGTGGACGAGATCCAATTGGCGGAGGATTTCGTCGATTTCGTCAACGGTCTCGCCGGCATGAAGAATGTGGACCTGTACATAACCGGAAGCAATTCCAGATTCCTCTCGTCGGATGTCGTCACCGAATTCAGGGGCCGCGGAATCGAGATCAACGTCCGCCCGCTCTCGTTCTCGGAGTACATGCAGGTCGCCGGCAAGGACGAGCGCGAGGCCTGGCGCGACTATCTGACGTACGGAGGCCTCCCCGAAACCGTCGATCTGGAGGACGAGGACAAGGCGGGATATCTGGAGAATCTAATCGAGGCCGTCTACGAGAGGGACGTGGTCGAGAGGAGGAGGATCCGGCACCCGGATGCGCTGGACGCCGTCTACGACGTGCTCTCGTCGGGCATAGGCTCTCTGACCAATCCGCATCGGATCACCAACATCATGAGGGACCGCAGGATGGAGGTCGACGGGAACACCGTCTCCCAATACATCTCATACCTCGAGGATTCGTTCCTGTTCGAGAGGTCGAAGAGGTTCGATCTCAAGGGGAACGGGTACATCGACACCCCTTCGAAGTACTACTCCGTGGACCTCGGACTGAGGAATGCGAAGCTCGGGTTCAGGCAGAACGAGTACGGCCGTCTCATGGAGAACGCGATCTACAACGAGCTCAGAGGCAGAGGCTACAGCGTGGATGTCGGCGTGATAGGCATCAGGGACTATCTGGCCGGGAAGAGGGAGTACAGGCAGCTGGAGGTGGATTTCGTCGCCAACAAGGGGGGCGAGAGGATCTACATCCAATCCGCATACAGGATGGACGAGCCGGAGAAGAGGGAGCAGGAGCTCAGGCCGTTCCTGAAGCTGAACGACGGATTCAGGAAGATCGTCCTCGTCGGAGACGATGTGCCGGTGCATGTGAACGAGAAGGGCATCGTCATCATGAACGTCATAGACTTCATGAAGGATTCCGAGAGTCTCAAGTCGATCCGATCGGCGTCCAAGGTTTGATATACTCCCCGGACGATATCCTATTAATCTGCTAGGAATATAGGGGAATCGACATCATGGCCGAGAAAACCATATATCTGGACAATGCGGCGACGTCCAAGGTCCGCAAGGAGGTCCTGGACGCCATGCTCCCGTACTTCATCGAGGAGTACGGCAACCCGGACAGCATCCATGCGATGGGCAAGCCCGGAAGGGAGGCCGTCAAGGTCGCCAGGGCGCAGGTCGCCCACGTCATCGGCGCCAAGCCCGACGAGATCTACTTCACATCCGGAGGATCCGAATCCGACAACTGGGCGATCAAGTCCGCCGTCATCGGACCCCACGCCAAGGGGAAGCACGTCATCGTCTCGAGCATCGAGCACCACGCGATCATCAACACCTGCGAGTACCTGGAGAAGATGGGCATCGACGTCACGTACCTGCCCGTCGACAAGTACGGACTGGTCGATCCGAAGGACGTCGAGGCAGCGATACGCCCCGACACCGCCATCATCTCCGTGATGACGGCGAACAACGAGATCGGAACGATCGAGCCGATCAGGGAGATCGGAGCGGTCGCGAGGAAGCACAAGGTCCTGTTCCACACCGATGCGGTCCAGGCCTACGGCCAGATACCCATCGACGTCGAGAAGGACAACATAGACCTCCTCAGTGCGAGCGCGCACAAGCTCGGCGGCCCGAAAGGGGTCGGCATGCTGTACATCAGGAACGGCATCAGGCTCGACCCGCTGATCCACGGCGGGGAGCAGGAGCGCGGCATACGCGGAGGGACGACCAACGTCCCCGGAGTCGTCGGATTCGGAGTCGCCGCCGAGATGGCGGAGAACGACATGGCCCAGAGGGCCGAGCATGAGTCCGAGCTGAGGGACCACCTCATACACAGGGTCCTGACCGAGATCCCGTACTCGCGCCTGAACGGGCACCCCACGCAGAGGCTCCCGAGCAACGCGAACTTCAGCTTCGACTTCATCGAGGGCGAGGGGATGCTCATGTCCATGAACATGAACGGCATATGCGTGTCCACGGGATCGGCCTGCGCGTCCGGATCGCTCGATCCGTCCCACGTGCTGCTGGCCATCGGCCTGGAGCACCAGACCGCCCACGGGTCGCTGAGGTTCTCCATACCTCCGGATGCGACCCTGGAGGACATCGACCATGCGGTCGACGTCCTGAAGGCGAGCGTCGCGAGGCTCAGGAGCCTCTCGCCGCTCTACGACGATTTCGTCAAGAACCAGAAGAAGGGGGAGTGAGCATGTACGACGGAGTGTACAGCGACAAGGTGATAGACCATTTCACCAATCCGAGGAACGTCGGGGAGATCGAGAACCCGTCCGGAGTGGGGACCGTCGGGAACGCGAAGTGCGGGGACATCATGAGGATATTCCTGGACATCGACGAGAACGGCATCATCCGCGACTGCAAGTTCAAGACCTTCGGCTGCGGAGCGGCGGTGGCCACGAGCAGCATGGCCACCGAGATGGTCAAGGGGAAGAGCGTCCAGGAGGCGCTGAAGCTGACGAACAAGGCCGTGATGGAGGCCCTCGACGGCCTCCCTCAGGTCAAGATCCACTGCTCCCTCCTCGCGGAGGAGGCGGTCCACGCTGCGCTGTGGGACTACGCGCAGAAAAACGGCTTGGAGATAGAGGGCCTGAAGAAGCCCAAGAAGGATATCTACGACGAGGAGTGATTCGATATGGCAATACACACGAGCGTTACGCAGCTGGTGGGGCACACGCCCCTCCTGGAGCTGACCAGGCTGGAGAAGGACAACGGGCTGAAGGCCAGGGTGGTCGTCAAGCTGGAGCTGTTCAACCCTGCGGGAAGCGTCAAGGACAGGATCGCCAAGGGGATGATCGAGGCCGCAGAGAAGCAGGGCCTCCTCAGGGAGGGCTCCGTCATCATCGAGCCCACCTCCGGGAACACCGGAATCGGACTGGCGTCCATCGCGGCCGCCAAGGGCTACAGGATCATCCTGACCATGCCCGAGACCATGAGCGTCGAGAGGAGGAACATCCTCAAGGCGTACGGCGCGGAGCTGGTGCTCACCGAGGGCGCTAAGGGCATGAAGGGTGCCATCGCCAAGGCGCAGGAGCTGGCCGCCCAGACGCCGGACAGCT
>DAXO01000012.1 GCA_002506425.1 Methanomassiliicoccaceae archaeon UBA480
CGACGATAAGGATGAGGAGGGCGTGAGCCCCCTGGTTCAAGCATCAATTCTCTGTAAAGCATTGGGAAGCTTCGTCAGGTTCTTCGCTGCATCGTGCCCGAATGCATCCGTTAGTCCGGCCTTTTCGACGGCTTCCACATATCCGTCCACGCCCTGCTGGAACACCAGGTCGAGATACATCTCCTCTGCCTCCTCGTAGTCCGTGGAGGCGATGACGAATATCTCCGCTGCCCCGACGGCTGATGTGGCGTAGCTGATGTAGTAGTTCGGACTCTGGAAGAGGTGCGGTATGCCCGCCCACAGGTATCCTTCGTCGTAAGGCGTGCCGTACGTCAGGCCGTGCGCGTCCAGTATCGCAGAGAACTTCTCGCACACCTGGCTTCCGGTGATGCTTCCGGATTCAGCTTCCGTCTGATAGGCCCAGACCTCCAGCTCCGTGAGCATGGCAGAGAGCATTATGGTGTTGAGGAAGGACGATACCACCTGCGTCGCCATGGCGCGCGAGGAGGAATGCCCGACCATGCCGGATGTGCAGTACAGCGCCTCCAGCCCCTGGGAATGGATCTCCAGGATGTCGTAGCAGTCGGTTCCGTCGGGATTGAGGCAGAGGTTGGCCGCGTGGCCGAATTCGTGGACCAGCGTGTCTATGCCGCTCCACTTGCCGCTCGCATCCATGTTCCCGTTGTATATCAGGGCGCTGCCGTATTCCAGGATCCTCTGGGTGTACGCGCCGTCCATCCTCCCCTCGTCGCTGCAGAGGGTGATGAGGCCCTCGTCTATCATG
Organism: Methanomassiliicoccaceae archaeon UBA480; assembly: GCA_002506425.1. Classification (GTDB taxonomy): domain Archaea; phylum Thermoplasmatota; class Thermoplasmata; order Methanomassiliicoccales; family Methanomethylophilaceae; genus Methanoprimaticola. The sequence goes on from DAXO01000012.1 coordinate 785, forward strand.
TAGTCGAGGAGCTTCGAATACCCATCATCCACCGAATCGATGAACGGCGAGATGGCATCGTATATCCCGCTCTCGTCGAGGCCGTTCATCCAATCCATCCTGTCGACGCTCATCGTCCTGTCGCTCTGTCCGCGTTCCAGGATCTTCTGGTATGCGGAGAATGCGGGGTCTATGAGGTTCGATATGGAGAGGGCCTCGTCTGGGGTGTAGTCCCTTCCGTATACCTCCGAGTACGAATACTCGGCGTAGTCGCTGTAGTTCTGGAGGGTCGCCATGTCGTTCCTGACATCGACGAGCTGCGCATAGACGTCCGATGCATCGGACAGCTGGGCCTCGTAGATCTTCCCGATCACTTCGTTCTTCTGGGTTTGGGTCAGGGAAGTGCTGTCCGTGGCGGTCGAGATCGTCCATGTGCGCCCGTACGCGTCTACAGAGTATTCGCGGCCCATGATATCGTCGTATTCCGTGACGAGGGCGTTCTCCTTCTCCGAGAGCTTCTTCTCATCGTCGGTCATCTCGTTGTAGCCGCGGATCTCTTCCGGATCGAGGCCGTTGTCCCTCAGGACGTCCTCGACATCGTCGGAGCATGGTCCGGACAGCGCGGCCTTGAGCGCCGACATCAGATCGTCGTGGGCGGTCGTTGCCAGGTTGGTCCATTTCTCGTACTCCTCCTTGTTGCCGGAGGGGTCCTTGTGGTAGTCGAGGCCCATCCACGTGTTCTGATCGCACAGGACGATGTACGCCTCGAATGCGGATTCGAGCGCATCCGTTATGTCCGACCGTCCGGACGACGGATCGTTGATGACGTCCTTCAGATCGGAGATCTCCTTCGAGTACGATTCCTTCGCGGCGTCGGCGGCCGGGTGCCCGCGGGCATCGTCGGGTATCGGCTCCGGGAACGCCTCGTCCCTGTCGTCGCCCGGGAGGTCGATCGTGTAGAATACCGCGATGCCTGCGGCGACCGCGATGACGGCCATCGCCACCACGATCAGGTCCATTCTTCTGGTATCCATGGGAAGATGATGGGAATCGGCCGTTATAACGGATGTCGTGGAGGTGCTCCCGCTGTCCGGACGGGCGTCAGGCTTATTAACAGGAGAACGATGGGTGTGGATAAGCTCTGGTAGTGTAGCGGCCAATCATTCGGCCCTTTCGAGGCCGACACACGGGTTCGAATCCCGTCCAGAGCACCATACTCTCAATCATCCGGACTCATGGTCCGATCAGCTTCTTCCTGAACTCGGCGCTTCTCTTCGCGACCTCGTCCACATTGCTCTTGTCCACCGCGTACACCTCCGGCAGCTTGCGGGGGTGCGCCTCGAGCATTCTGTCGAGGAGGTTCCTGTCGGGGAAGTCGCAGTGCTTCAGATACTGCCTGTTCCAGTTCTCCGCCAGTTCCAGCATGGCCTCGATCCCCAGATTGCTGAACAGGGATGCGAAGACCGCTCCGACCGTCGAATCCTTGGATAGCACGGCGATGTTGCACCCGCGCACGGCGAAGTCCGATCCGTTGAACGCCATCGCTACGCCGCCCGCATCCTTCACCAGGTCCAGGCACTGGAAGTCGGTGTCCTCGCCGCCGATGTACATGGTGCAGTCCAGGTCGATGCCGGTCTGCTTCCTGATGTCCAGAAGCTGGTACGCCTTCCTGTGGGATGTGATGGGCTCGATGGACTCCATCAGCGACATGGCCGGGAGGCCGGGGATCTCGTCCTTGAGGATCCCGTCCATGGTCTTGATGATCTTGACGTCGTACTTGTCGACCTCCATGGGGACGTTGAGCTCGTAGACGGTCTTGGGGATCCTCAGCGAGTTGATCCTGTCGCCGATCTCCCTGATCTTCCTTGCGTCCGATCTTCCGAATTCAAGGTGGTCCAGGTCCATCTTCGAGCAGAAGACCTCGCAGAGGGGGGCCTGCACATGCTCGGCGACGTTCATCCATCCGTGCTCGTACAGGGATGTGTTCACGAACGTCGGGAGCAGCCTCGATATGAATCTCAGCGCATCCGCGGAGCCGGGCATGAACTCCATGGTCTCGGCGTAGGCCTGCTGGACCAGATGGTCGGTGGCGCCGTTGGCCTTCAGGAACGGGATGACCCATTTGGCGGTGCTTCCGGCGGTCGCCTCCTCTCTTCCGAGCACGTAGGCGGTCAGCGAGTCGTATCTCCTTACGACGTCGTAGAAGTGGGCGCCGTTGCGGATGAATCTGGCGCAGAGGTCGCGCAGGGTGTTGTTCTTGATGACGAACCCGCTGAGGTTCGTCACGAGGATCCTGTCGGGGAACAGGCCGAGCTCCTCTGCCGGATCGAACTCTCCGGGCATCATTCCACCCCCAGCGCCCTGTCGACCATGTCCGACAGGTCGTAGGCTCCGTCGAGGAAGCCGTTCCTGTCCGCAGGCTTCTTGTCGACTATCCTGAGCCTTCCGTCGGCGAAGGCGGCGACGGTCTCCGTCACCAGGGGGAGCTCGCGCTTCGCGCCGTCCTCCCTTATCTTCAGGAACAGCGGGTTGTCCAGGTACTCGGCCTTCTTTATCTCCTCGAGGGTCCTGGTCTCGAGCTTCCTGTCCAGGTCCTCCCAGAGCTCGTCGTAGCCGGGGCCGCGGATGGGGAATCCGCAGTAGGCTATGGCCGCTCCCCTGTCCCACTCCTCGGTGCAGACGTGCATCATGGCGCCCTGCCTGTCCGCCTTTTCGGCGATGAGCTGCCAGATGACCTCCTGCCATGTGCCCTTCGGGCCGCCGGGAAGAGCGGGGTGCAGATTGAGCATGTCGAACTCCTCGCAGGTCTCGTCGTCCATCCAGAGCATGTATCCGGCCAGCATCCCGAGATCGAAGGGGTAGGGCGAGACGGCTTCCCTCAGCGCCTTCCCGTACTCGATGCGCCAGGCGGCCTCGTCGGTCTTCCTCAGCTCGGGCATGAACTCCGTCCAGGAAACGGTGACCAGAGGTATCCCGTAGCCTCTCACCATGTCGAAGAACAGCTCGCGCTGCTCGCGCTTGGGGTTGTCCGCCTCCTTGTTGGACCAGTTGCAGAACACGAATGGGATCTCTATGTCGAGATCGCCGGAGAGCTTCCGGTCCATGACGGCCTTGAGCAGATTGCGGGACCCGGGGCCCCTTCCAGTGGAGAACCAACCCAGTCTGAGCATGATGCCGATGCAATGCGGTTCCTGTATTATAGATTATCAAACAGGGCCGGCTCAGGGTCCGAG
>DAXO01000022.1 GCA_002506425.1 Methanomassiliicoccaceae archaeon UBA480
ATCAGAATGTCCAATCCGCTGTACAGGCACCTGGCGGACACCAGTACCTGCGGAAGGTAGACCTTGTGCTCCGCATATCTCTCTCCGACGACTGCCATTCCCTTGACAAGACCTTCGTTGATGGCCTCCACCGGATTCACGCCTTCCGCCAGCGCCGCCTCTGCTGCGCTCTTCGCAAGATCCGCCTTGCAGTTCACGACCGCGTTGGCGAGATCCTCGAGAATCTGTTCCTTGCTCATTGCTAATTCCTCCTTTTCTCCGGTCGGTCTCCCTTCCAGATGCCCGTTTCCGGGTTGATGAAAGCATCTGAACGTTGGATATATAATGGATGAATATGGATGGATGACATATCCTTATAATTACGAACGGTCTACTTATTTTTTAGTTGTTTGATATTTAAATAAAGTTCAATTCAATGAATATAATTGACCATTTCAGTATGAAATTTGGTAAATCAGTTTGTTATATAGAATCAATGCCTGTTAAATTTTTGAATTTTTATATTTATAATTTGTTATTAATTTATCAGACGTTAGACGCCAAATGTAAACTATTGGAAGAATGTCACACTGAAGTTTTCACCGTGTTAACACCGCCTTATTGATTCTTACTAAACGATAGTGTTTATATCACGCGAGCAAATCCGACAGCCATGGCTCAAGAATCGACGGAACTCCTAGTAATCGAGCACGTGTCGAAATCGTTCGACGGAAGATGCGTCCTCGACGACTTCAGCGCCACGCTGACGACCGGGAAGATCCTCGGACTCATAGGCAAGAGCGCCGCCGGGAAGAGCGTCCTGATCCACCTGCTCAGGGGGAGCGAGGAGTACGCGCCCGACAAGGGGAAGGTCATCTACAATGTAAACCGCTGCTGCAAATGCGGGAACCTCGATCTGCCGTACAAAGGGAAGCCCTGCTCCGAATGCGGAGGGGAGACCGAGACCCTCGCCGTCGATTTCTGGTCCCTAAAGCCCGACGACCCCCTCAGGCAGGCCGTCAAAGGCAGGATCGCCATCATGCTGCAGAGGACTTTCGCCCTGTTCGGCGACATGTCCGTCATAGAGAACATCATGGAGGCCATCCCCAAGCACATAACAGGGGAGGCCAGGACCAGGCGCGCCATCGAGCTCCTGGAGCTCGTCAACATGACGCACCGCACCACCCATATCGCCAGGGACCTCTCGGGAGGAGAGAAGCAGAGAGTGGTCATGGCGAGACAGCTGGCCAAGGAGCCTCTCGTGTTCCTCGCCGACGAGCCGACCGGTACCCTGGATCCCACCACCGCCGAGACGGTTCACGCCGGACTCGTGAACTACGTGAAGGAGCACGGCATCTGCATGGTCTTCGCCTCCCACTGGCCCGAGGCCGTGGAGAGGATGGGGGACGAGGCCGCCCTCCTCGACTGCGGGAAGACCAAGATGTACGGATCCCCGAAGGACGTCTGCGCCGAGTTCATGAAGGAGTACCATTTCGAGGGCCCCAAGAAGAAGGAGGGCATCATCGGAGAGCCCCTCATCGTGCTGACCGACGCCAAGAAGCATTACTTCTCCGTGGTCAGAGGAGTCGTCAAAGCCGTCGACGGCGTGACGTTCGACATCAAGGAGAGGGAGATCTTCGCCCTCGTAGGATACTCCGGAGCCGGGAAGACGACCATCTCCAGGATGATCGCGGGCATGACCCCCGCCACCGGCGGATCGGTGAAGATCAGGATCGGGGACGACTGGGTCGACATGTCCGAGAACGGATTCGCGGGGAAAGGCAGGGCCACCCCGTATATCGGGTTCCTCCACCAGGAGTACACCCTGTACCCGTTCGACACCGTCCTCCAGAACCTCAGCACCTGCATCGGCATGAAGATGCCCGCCGAGCTCGCCAAGATCAAGGCCATCCAGGTCCTAACCAGCGTCGGATTCGACAAGCCTGCCATTGAGAAGGTCCTCTATGCGTATCCCGATTCGCTCTCCGTCGGAGAGCAGCAGAGGATCGCGTTCGCGCAGGTGCTCATCAAGGAGCCCCGCATCATCATACTCGACGAGCCCACCGGCACCATGGACCCGATCACCAAGACCATCATCGCCAAATCCGTCATCCGCGCCAGGGAGACCCTGGGCGAGACGTTCGTCGTCGTGAGCCACGACATGGACTTCGTCCTCAACTGCTGCGACCGCGCCGCGTTCGTGAAGGGCGGGAAGATCATAGCCATAGGCGATCCCAAGGACGTCATGGAGGAGTTCGGGATGGAGCCCGTGCCCGAAGGAGAGTGAAGGATGAAGCAGAAGATGGGGAGGCACCTCAGCTTCGTCGAATGCAGGGAATCGATGGGCCTGGGCGTCGGAGGAGGACTCGCCATGAGGGCGACCATCTCCGAATCCGGCAGGGACGTCGTCGCCGTGGCGATGGGACCCGGCCGCAGGCACATCACGAAGCCGGTGTGCGAGATCACATACGCCCTCAGGGAAGAGGGTATAGACACGAGCGTGCTAGTCGTCAACGCGGGATCGGGAGTCCCGGCGGACGCGCCCGACATGACCACCGGGTCGTATTTCGGACTCGATCCTATCGAGGTCGAGCGCATACAGCAGTTCAAGGTGGCGCTCATCCACCTGGGGAACGTCCGCCTGCACATAATCTACAAGGCGAGGCTGATCCTCAGGAATGTGGACATCCCGGCCATCATCGTCTCCCAGTGCCCGGTGGACTTCGAGGACTTCGCCGCCATCGGCGTCAAGACCTCGAAGGTCATGCCTCCCGACGACAAGATACAGACCAAGGGCGAGATCGTGGAGATCGTCACCGGAGTTGTGAGGGGCGTGACGTGCACGCAGGACAAGCTGGACGAGATCGTCTCCAAGGTGCAATCCATGCTTCCGGAGGGTTCGAGATGAAGGTGACCGTCAACGGGAAGGAGAAGACGCTCAAATCTGGATCGACGCTCAAATCGGCGGTATCCAAGCAGCCCCATGTCAAGGGCTCCCTTGTGGCGGTGCGCCTTTCCGAGGAGAAGCTGGTCAAGGCCACCCGCGACTTCGAGATCTCCACGCCGCGCGGCAGCATGGTGCTGCGCCTGAACGACACCCCCGAGGCGGAGAAGTGGAGGCAGATGGCCCAGAAGGGCGCCGAGCTCTCGGCGAGATGGGTCACCCACGACATAGCGTCGTTCGGAAGCTTCCCCACGGACCTGGCGGTGGACCGCTCGGAGCACATGTACAGGATCTACGACTGCTTCCTCGCGCTGGGCGGATTCGACAACCACACCACGTACATGATGATCGCCAGGGACAACCACAAGGGCTCGTACGGAGCGGGGAACGCGGTCATCGGCAGGATCACCGTCGGAAGGCACGTCCTGGACCAGATAAGGGAGGGCGACAGGATCGAATCCGTGCGCCCGCTCATGTCCGAGACCAGCAACGAGAACGTGAAGATCACCGACGACCTCTCGTTCCCTCTGGAGGACGGCTACAAGGTCGAGACGTACGTCGGCATCTCGCTGGACGCGGCGTCCCCGGCCGCCGCGGAGCACGTGCTCATCCTGTCCAACAACGGAGTCCTGAACATCACCGAGTCCACCGGAAGCTACGCCGCGTGCTCGGACGACATGGACGTCGAGATCCCGAAGGAGGACGTGAGGGTCAGGGACGCGGGATCGGTCACGGTGAGGAACTCGGGTGTCGGGACCGGACGCATGTACATGTACAGGCAGAGGCGCCAGGTGTCCGAGGTCCACGACCATGCCGGAGAGGTGGTCTCCGGGAGGACCCTCCTGGCGAACGCCCCCAAGGGATCGAAGGTCACCGTGGTCACTGATCCCCCGCGCGCCCTCTCGGTCGGGATGACGCAGAAGGTCGGCGAGGAGTTCCTCGCGAAGGCCGGGATCAAGGCGAAGCGCACCGGAGACACGTCGGACGACGCCATCATAGCCGAGCAGAAGCCGGAGAGGACCCTGGAGGCGCTCTCCGCTGGCGAGGTCGAGACGTTCGGGGTGCCGAAGGACAGGGTGTTCAGGATCAAGCTGTCCGACAAGGACCCCGTCAGCCTGCACTACTTCAAGAAGGTCACCGGACTGAGCCACAAGCCCGTCGGCATCCTGAAGGTGCAGTTCACGTTCGAGGGACTGCCGATGGTCACGTTCTACGGGGACGAGAACCGCGGAAAGAGCCTGTATCCCCAGGATCCCTTCAAGAAGGTCAGGAGGGGGGACATCGGGCTGACCAACCAGGCCAGGCCCCACCACGGCCTGATAGGGATAAGGCTGGAGGACAGCAAGGAGTTCGGGCCCACCGGGGAGGAGGGCTACGGAACCAACATAGTCGGAAGATTCGTGGACGACCTCGACAGGCTCATGAAGGACCTGAAGGAGGAGGACACCGTCTACATCACGGAGGAGGAACTATGAGCGAGGAGAGGGAGACCAGACTGTTCATGATATCCCCGAGCTCGACGCTCACGCCGGACCAGCTGGTCCGCATGATCCACTCGTTCGGCATGGAGGCCACGGTCAAGGAGACCTGCTACGGCTGCCTCGTCGAGGGGAGGGCGGCGACCGTCAGGGAGATACTGTCCAAGGTCAGGGAGAAGCGCCGCTACGAGGTGTTCTCCAAGATAAGGGCCTACAGATGCAGCGACCCCGTCAGATGCAGGGCGCAGCACGGCACGAGGCCGGGGTACGCGCAGCTCGAGGAGGAGTGGGCGCTGCTCCCGAGGATACAGCACGGCCTGGGCGAGGTCGAGAAGGGCGCGAAGTACGTCGCCCCGCCCGAGAAGAAACGCATTCCGGTAAACGAATTCAAGAGAATCTGCGAGGGTCAGCGATGAAGGTATTCATAGATCCGCCCAACAGCCTGGTGCTCTACGACCTGGTTGAGAGGTTCGGCCACGAGCCGCTCAGCGCCATGGCGGCGATACAGGAGAAGGTTGACAACCTGGAGGTGGACATGCCTCCGATGAACATAACCCTGGACGACGTCGTCAAGGGCCTGAAGTACGCGGGAGTCGAGGTCCCCTCCGGAGTGAGGGGGAGGCTCGCGGTATGGGGCCCCTTGATAGAGCAGGCGGACGCCGCGATCGTCATGGACGACTGCCCGTACAGCTTCGGCTGCGTCGGATGCGAGAGGTCCAATCTCATGGTGAAGTATCTGCTGAAGAGGCGCGGGATCCCCGTGCTCTACGCGACGTACCCGGAGGACGACGACCAGGCGACGAACTTCGTCGCGCAGACCAAGGAGTTCCTGGAGGGATTGCAGTGACCATCAAGATAGCGCAGCTCTCGTGCGGCACCGAGTACAGCAGCGTGCAGTACGAGATAGAGAAGGCGGCCAGATCCGTCGGGGCGAAGATCGTCTATCCGGACGTCTCCGCCGCGGACATCGACGACGCCGTGAGGAGGTTCGGATTCAACCCCCGCTCCCCCCAGCTCAAGCTCATGATCGCGAGGGCCGCGGCCCTCGCCGACGAGAGGTTCGACGCGGACGCGGTGTTCATAAGCACCTGCTTCAGATGCGCCGAGGCGGCGCTCGTCAGGAACGAGCTCAGAAGGTTCATCCAGGAGCACACCAGGCTCCCCGTGGTCACCTACTCGTTCACGGAGAGGCTCAAGGCCTCCCAGCTCCTGACGAGGATGGAGGCGCTGGTCACCATCGTCTCCAGGAAGGAGCTCCTGGCCAGGGAGAGGCAGACCGGCATCACCGTAGGCCTGGACTCCGGATCCTCCACGACCAAAGCGGTGGTCATGGAGAACAACAAGATCATCGGCAAGGACTGGACCCCGTCCGGGGACGTCGTGGCGTCCGCCACCCAGGTCCTGAACAACGCGATGAAGATGGCAGGCATCGAGATGAAGGACATCGAGGCCATCGGCACCACCGGCTACGGGAGGTTCACCCTGGGCCAGCACTTCAACGCCAAGCTCGTCCAGGAGGAGCTCACCGTCAACTCCAAAGGAGCGGTCTGGCTAGCCGACAGGCAGAGGGGCGAGGCCACCATCATCGACATCGGAGGGATGGACAACAAGGCCATCACCGTCAGGGACGGCGTGCCCGACAACTTCACGATGGGAGGCATCTGCGCCGGAGCGTCCGGGAGATTCCTCGAGATGACCGCCAAGAGGCTCAAGATCGACGTCACCCAGCTCGGTGCTCTCGCGGACAAGGGCGACTGGCGCAACGCCAAGATGAACTCGTACTGCTCCGTCTTCGGCATACAGGACCTGGTCACCACCCTCGGAGAGGGGAAGAGCTTCGAGGACGTGGCGGCGGCCGCATGCCACTCCGTGGCCGAGCAGGTCTACGAGCAGCAGCTCCAGGAGATCGACGTCAGGCACCCGATCATCGAGGTCGGAGGGACGTCCCTGATCTCCGGACTGGTCACGCAGGTCGGAGAGGTCCTCGGAGAGAGGCCCATCGTCCCGCCCGACTCCCAGTACATCGGAGCCGTGGGCGGCGCCCTGCTGAGCTCCGGGTTCCTGTGAGGGATGCCGATGGACATAGAGATCGAAGGCGGCGACAAGTACGGGAACGACGCCTATTCCAAGCTCTTCGACGAGATCATGAGCGACCTGGACAAGGCCGTGCTGATCGACAAGGCCAGGCTGGTCCTCGACCCGGAGACCCCCCTGTTCGTGTTCTCCATCGTCCTGAAGGCCGCGCCCGGCCCGAAGACCGTCGGGGACGTGTCGACGGTCAGGAAGGACGTCGGAGGCGTCCACGTGACCATAACCGAGGAGCGCTACGCGCCCGACATACTCTCCGCGCTCTTCGCGAGATACGGGAGAACGGCGGTGGAGCAGCAGACCAGGTTCGACCTCGTCGTGAACGGGGCCGAGGAGGCCGACGTCGAATCGATGAAGGTATCGTCCGGGGAGGAGGACCTGAGGGAGCTCATGGGCGCCCTGTGGAGGACCATGCCCGAGGGCATCAAGAACAGGAAGGCCCTGATCTCCGGGAACGTCATCACGATAGTCGCCACCGAGGAGATAATGACGCCGGAGATGGTCGAGAAGGGCCGCTCCGAGCACATCTCGCTGGGAGGTTCCAAGGATGTTTGAGGTCCTGATGTACGACGGCGGAGTCTACCGCTCCGACGAGCTGTACGAGGCGATAGAGGACGTGGGCGGAGTGGTCCTTCAGAAGAACCGCAGCGCCCAGATGCTCACCGTGGTCATGTCGGTGCCGGAGGAGGACCGCGAAAGCATCGAGGCGATCTGCAAGGACATCGGCGGCGAGGTCAAGGAGGTCCCACTGGCGGGAACCGAGATCGCGGTCGTAGGACCGACGCTGGGAAGGCACCACATGCCCCACCCGATCTGCGATATCGCGGAGATCCTGAGGAGGAACGGAGCGGTCACCGTCGTCATGGGCATGGCGAGGGGCCGCGGGAAGAAGACCGCCCAGATCTCCATGACGGAGAGGTGCATCGTCGACGAGTACGACGGCGCGATCTTCATGTTCGGGAACTTCAAGAACTGCGTCGAGGCGAAGGCGGACCTGATGAGGGACATCCACGTCCCCACGCTGCTCGTCTCAGGTCCCGAGCCCGAAGGCGTCGACGACTGCTGCGACGCCGTCGTCTCGGGAGTGGGGCGCAAGGCGTCCAGGATGAGGAGCGCGGACGAGAGGGCCAAGCTCGACGAGATCGTCGACTCCATGGAGCTGATCCTCAAGGACAAGAAGCGCAGCCTCGAGGAGGACCCGCTCTACGTGCATCCGGCCGAGGTCAAGCAGATCCTCGAGGGCTACGAGCCGATCGACATGTGCCTCAGGCCTGCGCCGATGGTTCTCCACCTCGACGGGCTCAGGATCAAGATCCCGTTCGAGGAGCACAGGGAGCACCTGGAGAACGTCATGGTCTACGGAAGAAGGCTCGGAGAGATAGCCGACATCTTCCCCTCCAAGATCGACGACAGCAGCATAGTCGTGCGCATAAAGACCCGCTCCCAGGTGGAGGACGAGGACAGGGAGCGCGGGGCGCAATGAGCGTCAGGAGGGGGACCTACATCCTCCTCGTGGACCTGGGGGCCGATGCGCGGATCCGCGTCGGCGCCCTGGGCGAATTCCTTTTCGACGCGGGGACGTACTGCTACGTCGGAAGCGCCATGGGGGGCCTCGACCAGAGGCTCTCCCGCCATCTCACCAGGGACAAGAAGAAGAGATGGCACATCGATTATCTCGTTTCGGAAGCGGCGGACGTCCGCGCCTACGAATCCTTCCCCCATCCCGTTCCGGAATGCACCCTCGCCCGCATGGCCGGGGAATGCGGCATGGAGCCCGCCGCGGAGGGGTTCGGATGCTCCGACTGCCAATGCCGCACCCACCTCTTCAGAACGGATCCCGAATCGACGGCCAGACTCGTCCGGGAAGCCGGATTGGTCTCATATAATCTCATTTCTTTTCCCGACGGGAAACCCTTATAACGAACGACCTCCTGCGCAGCTCCGTAATCACCGCTTCCAGCGGAGGTCTGTCGAAAATGAAATGCATCAACGGCGAGAAGAAGATCACCCAGGAGGAGATCGACCACATCGCCTCCCTCATCGGGAGCGCCAAGGTCAGTTGCGAGGACGGAACCGTCGTCGCGAAGCCCGCGAACAACGAGGAGCTCGGCGAGGTCGTCGCCAGCGCCATGTCCCACGGAGTCTCCGTGTACCCCCTGTCCAGGAAGAGCCGCCACACCGAGGGCGCCCTCCTCGTGGACATGTCCGAGATGGCGAACATCATCGACATCGACAAGGAGCACATGACCGTCAAGGTCCAGGCCGGCTGCAAGTTCAAGGCCCTGATGAAGGCCGTCGACGACGAGGGCTTCACCCTCGGAGTCGTCCCCGCAGGCAAGGACCCCACCGTAGAGGACTGGATCTACACCGAGGAGGCCGGAATCGGCTCCTACAAGTACGGAACCGTCAAGGACAGCGTCTACAACATCTGCGCCGTCGACATCAACGGAGGCCTCCTGGTCACCGGATTCGACGACATCGGATACTACATGAGCGGATACAACCTCATCCAGACGATCTGCGCCTCCTCCGCCAGGCTGGCCATCGTCTCCGAGGTCACCTTCAAGCTCCACCCCAAGGGAGTCACCAAGGCCGTCGCCTACGAGCTCCCCGACACCGGCAAGATGGCCGAGGCCTTCGCCAAGATCGCCCACGAGCCCTCCCTCAAGCCCCTGCAGATATCCTTCAACGGCAACCTCGCCGTCATGGCCTTCCAGGGAGAGGAGGAGTTCGTCGACCTGGACATCCAGATGGCCGACGAGCTCATGGCCTCCTTCGGAGCGGCCAAGGCCGACCAGTCCGTCGCCGACGACAAGTTCGGCAACATCGACGTCGGAGCCTGCGTCTGCCCGACCGCGGCCACCATGTACATCCCCCTCAAGGAGATGGGCGCATACATCGCCGCAGTCAAGGAGGTCGCCGACTTCGCCGTAGCAGGAAACGTCCCCGACAGGAGCACCGTCTGCGTCAAGCTGACCGGCGACGTCGGAGACGACAAGTACGCCGTCGCCGCGGACAAGGCCGAGGCCGCCGGAGGAAGATCCAGCCTCAGGTGCCCCAGCAGGTACAGGGACGAGCCCACCCAGAACTTCGTGAAGAGGATCGAGAAGGCGTTCATGGAGGGCAAGGTCGAGGAGCCTGCCCTCTCCAGGAAGGTCGACGACAGAATCATCGCAGAGCTCAAGGCCATCGTCGGCGACAAGAACGTCACCACCAGCGCCATGGACAAGGTGCTCTACTGCCACGACATGGCCCCCCTCCCCAAGGAGGCGGGAATCGCATTCAACAACATGCCCGACGTCATCGTCAGGCCCGACAACGTCATGCAGATCTCGAAGATCGTCGCTCTCGCCCACGCCCACGGCATACCCGTGACCCCGAGGGGAAGCGCATCATGGGGACTGGGCGGATGCATGCCCACCGCGGGCGGCATCGTCCTCGACATGTCCTCCAAGATGAAGAAGGTCGTGGAGATCAACGAGGAGAGCATGTACGTCAAGGTCCAGGCCGGATGCACATGGAAGAACCTGCTCGAGGCGTGCATGAAGAAGGGCTACATCATCGGATCGTACCCCTCCTCCTTCCCCTCCGGAACCATCGGAGCATGGTACTCCACCAACGGAATGGGAATCGGTTCGTACAAGTACGGATCCGCCAGGGAGAACGTGCTCAACGCCGAGGTCGTCGTCGACGACGGAACCATCGTCACCACCGGCTGGGACGACATGGGATCCTACCGCGCCATGTTCAACCTCAACCAGTTCTTCTCCGGTGCCGAGGGAACCCTGGGATTCATCGCCACGTTCACCATGAGGATCTACCCCATGGGACAGGTCAGGTGCCTCGCATACGAGTTCGATGCGCTGAAGGACATGAACGGACCCATGCAGGCCCTCGTCGCCAACGCGTCCGTCAGGCCCCTGCACGTCGCATGGTCCGACTACCTCCACTTCCAGAACCAGCACAGGGCCGGCGTCCACGCCCCCGACGTGAAGAACCTCTGGCTCGTCACCGTCCAGGGAGACGAGAAGCACAACGACCTCGAGGAGGCCGCCGTCACCGCGATGGCCGAGGCCGCCGGCGGAAGGAAGATCGCCGACGAGATCGCCGAGCACGAGTGGGAGGAGAGGTGCTACGAGTTCAGGGCCAGGAAGGTCGGAGTGGGAGAGATCCCCGCCGAGGTCATCGTCCCCACCGTGAACTGGGGAGAGTTCACCGACGACTGCTACAACGGCTTCAAGGAGATGAAGATGGAGGCCGGAGGAGTCATCGGAGTCCTCGTCGACAGGAGCACCGCCCTGTTCATGCCCTACTACTTCAAGGACGACGAGCTGCTGACCGGCATGCTGTCCTTCGGATTCAACTTCTACCTGGGCGACGTCGCCGCCAGGTACGGAGGAAGGAGCACCGGTTTCGGAGTGTTCTTCGCATGGGCCATGGACGTCATCCACAACCATGAGACCGCCGCGATGACCAGGGAGATCAAGACCGTCCTGGACCCGAACGACGTCGTCAACCCCGGCCACGTGACCTGCGGAATGACCAGGTTCGGAGTCGACATGAACAAGTCGCTCATGTCCATGGGGAGCGCCCTCATGCAGATCATGAAGAAGCTCTTCCCCGCCGACAAGACGTTCGAGAAGAACCTCGCCAGGTTCAGGTACGACGACCTCGAGCACATCAAGACCCTCGACAGGGTCCACAAGCTGGGCGACGGAACCCAGTGATCCCCGGAGGGGCCTCAGCCCCTCCCAAAACTTCTTTCCGCTTATCCAGATATATTCTATATATCTCAAACCGTTCTACATTCCGAAGCCAGGGGCCGCTCCGTCTGGAGAGAGCCGGAGAATCCGGTCCGAGGCTCGAACGGACCCGGATCCATTGGATCCGGGAGGGATACACATGAAAGAAAACTGCAAATCGAGGAGGACCTTCGCCACAGTGGCGATTTTAACCATGGTGCTCCTCGCCACAATGACAATAGGTATTGCGGTTGCATCCGAAGATTCAGATGCAGATACGTCATCGGGATACATCACGGTGAATGGAATCAAAGATGCCAATGAGAAATACAGTTCATTCGAAGAGTTGTACTTAGATCTGAAAACCAAAATGGGGAATGCACTAAAAAGTGGCGAATTGAAAGATGACGACCACATCTATAAAGAAGAAACTGCTGATTACGATAAATTCAAAGCATTCTTCACAGACAACAGCATGGGTACTGCATCGGACAC
>DAXO01000047.1 GCA_002506425.1 Methanomassiliicoccaceae archaeon UBA480
ACGGTTCCCGACTGGCCGCGAGTGGAAGTCGCGACTAGTACGGGACTTCCCGCCTTACGGCGGAGCTTCGTGGAACCGTTCCGGATTTGATTCTCTCGACTGCAGTTACACTAACTCGGCAACCGGATGCTTTTCACGACCCGGATGGTGCGGTACTCATCTGAGCAGCGAGACGACGACACCCGCAGTCACTACGATGATGAGCACGAGGGCTACTCCGGTCCAGAAGAGATCCCTCTCCTTGCAGAGGCATATCGTCGTGACAGCGACGCCGGCCAGGGGCGACGCGATGAGGACGAGCAGCCCGAGGCTGAGGATGCCCCCGCCGGATATCAGTCCGATGACCATCAGGGCGAGGCCCAGCACGATTCCGACGCGGAGGGTCATCGCGGTGTATCTCGATAGATCGTTCACAGTATCCCCGCCGCTTCGAGAAGGACAAGTGTCGCCAGTACGATCACGACCAGCGAGAAGTACTTCCTCAGATGCTTCGTGTCGAGCTTCCTCGCCAGCGCCGTTCCCGCCAGGGCGCCCAGGAATGCTCCTATCGCCACGCCTGCGGCGTACTCCATCTGGATCCCTCCTGCGATGTAGTATGTGACCGCTCCGGAGAACGCGGTGATGCCGATCATGTAGCTGCTCGTGGCGCTCGCGGCCTTCATGGGAACATGCATGTAGAGGTTCATCAGCGGCACCTTCACCATTCCGCCGCCGACCCCCGTCATGGACGAGATCATCCCTGCGACGGTGCACAGGGCCATGCCTCCTCTGACGTTCTGGACCTCGTAGTCCACGCATTCGCCCGTCTTCTCGTCCTCATAGCGGAATGCGAATCTCCCTTCGGCCCCGTCCGCGGGAGGGACGATCTTCTCGGGATTGCGGATCATCCTCCATGCGCTGATGTAGACGACGATCGAGAAGAGCACCATAAGCACCCACTGCTCCAGATATGTGGCCGCTATCGCGCCGATGACGGCTCCAGCGGCAGTGGTTATCTCCAGCAGGAGTCCGAGGCGGACATTGGACAGCCCCTTCTCCACGAATACGGTCGAAGCACCAACGGAGCCCGCGATTATCCCGACCAGGCTGACCGCGACGGCATCGGCCGGAGCCAACCCGAAGACCAGCGTGAGGACGGGGACGAAGACTATCCCTCCTCCGAGGCCGAACAGCGCGCCTAGAATGCCGGCGCCGAGTCCCATCGCGATGAGTCCGAGGAGTATGATTATCTCCATACAACCACCCCATCGGCTTCGCCGTCTTAAACATCTCCTTCCCGCCCTCTCTATCTCTTTTAAATAGGGAATGTGATGCCAGCGCATGGCATTCGCTGAAAAAGTGGATTCCTATTTCGGCATCACAGCCAAGGGATCCAATATGAAGACGGAGGTCAAGGGAGGAATCCTCGTGTTCCTCTCGATGGTCTACATCATCGCCGTCAATTCCGGCATGATGGTCGTCGCGGGCATTCCGTATGAGGAAGCGTACAGCGCCACGATCATCATGGCCATCATCGGGTCCCTTCTGATGGGCCTGTATGCGAAATTCCCTGTCGCAATGGCGCCGGGAATGGGCATAAACGCCATGTTCTGCTACACAGCCGTTCTGTCTCTGGGATTCACCTGGCAGGAGGCCCTTGTCGCCGTCGTCATAGCCGGTCTCGGCTTCTTCATCGTCACGGTCTCCGGAGTCAGGCAGAAGCTCCTCGACAAGATCCCGCATGCCCTCAAAGCGAGCATCATCGCCGGCATCGGAGCGTTCATCGCGTTCATCGGACTGCAGAACGCCGGAATCATCACCGATTCATCCACACTCGTCGGTCTCGGAGACCTCTCGGACCCCCTCGTCCTTCTGGGCTTCTTCTGCATCGTGATCACGCTCTTCCTGGTCGCTCGCGGGAACTCCCTAGGTGTGCTCATCGGAATGATCGCCACCGCGGTCCTGGGGATCGTCACCGGCTACATCCCTCTCCCGTCCGAGATCTTCTCCATGCCTGAGGCCCCTCCGTTCGGAGCGTTCCTCGACGGCATATCCTCGGACCTCGTGAGCGTCAAGTTCATCGCGATAGTCATCACGTTCGCGTTCGTCGAGTTCTTCGACGGATCCGGAACCCTCATGGCCGTCGGAAAGAGGGCGGGATTCACCGACCAGGACGACAACGTCACATGCGGGACCGCCCTTCAGGTCGACGCGGGAATCGCATCCCTCTCCGGAGTGATCGGCTGCACGCCCACAACCGCCTTCGCGGAGTCGGCCGTCGGAGCCGAGGCCGGAGCAAGGACCGGACTCGTTCCCGTCATCGTCGCCATCCTCTTCGGATTCTCCCTGTTCATCGCTCCTCTGTTCCAGATCGTAGGGTATCAGTGCACCGTCGGTGCCATGTTCATCGTCGGAGTCGCCATGATGGCCGAGCTCAAGGACGTCGACTGGTCCGACTGGCCCTCTCTGGTGGCCGTCATATCCACCATGGTCATGATGCTGCTCACGTACTCCATCACCACGGGTCTCGCCATTGGAATGATATTCTACTGCGTGGCCATGATCGGAGCGAGGAGGCACAAGGAGGTCAGCGCCGTCATCTATGCCATGGCGGTCATCTTCGTGCTGTACCTGCTGATGTGCGCCTGGACGTACTGAAGGTGGTTTCGGAATGGCGGTCATCCTTGCAAGGTATTCGGAGATCGGGCTGAAGAGCACGCCCGTGAGGAGGAGGTTCGAGAACCAGCTCCGCGAGAACACCGTGGCGATGCTCATGGAGGACGGCGTCGAAGCCCTCGTGGAGAGGCAGGGCGCCAGGTTCTACATCGAGACCGAGGATGCGGACAAGGCCGTCGCATCCCTCAGGAAGGTGTTCGGGATAGCATCGGTCTCCATCGTGGAGGAGACGACCTCCAGGATGGAGGACATCTGCGCCCTTGCGGCGGAGTATTCGCTTCCCCGGCTTTCCGAGGGGCAGTCCTTCGCCGTGAAGGCCCGCAGGGAAGGCTCCCAGGGCTACACGAGCATGGACGTCGGCCGCGAGGCCGGCTCCGCGATCTTCATCGCCAACGAGGACAAGGGCGTCAAGGTGGATCTCACGGATCCCGATGTGGTCTTCTACATCGAGGTCCGCGACAACCGCGCCTTCGTGTTCGGGGACATCGTCCGCTGCCATGCCGGCCTGCCGGTCGGAAGCCAGGGCAAGGTACTGGCGAGGGCCGACGACGACCGCGGGATAGTCTCCGCATGGCTGATGATGAAGCGCGGATGCAGGGTCATCGTCTCCGGATCCGCCGACTGGTCCTGTCTGAGGCAGTACGATCCCCTTCTGAAGGAAGGGACGGAGCACAGGCAGGCTCTAGGCTATGTCCTCGGGACGAGTCTGGAAGGTCTCGAGTCCGTCGATTCCTCGGCGTACTCCCTTCCTGTCTTCTTCCCGACGGTCGGAATGACCGACGATGAAGTGGCCGAGCAGCTGGCCGTCATAAAACAGGGTCTCTGACCCTTTGCGCCCGTCTGCGGACGGGCCAACCCTTCTTCCTTCTGTCGCATCGCATGCATGCGGCAATTGGAATCCTTATCAGAAGATGTCCCGTCCCCGAAGGGACGGTAAGTGGTTTCGGATCGGAACGATCACTTGATCCTTCTCAGGTTGGCACGGACAGAGGGCCTCGCCTTCTCGGCTCCCTTTCCGGTGTGCCTCATTCCGCGGCCCTTCTGGCCGGCGGAGGTCTTTCCGCGGTAGACGCGGTTCTTGTGGTCGTTGTCGCAGATCCAGTTGATCTTGGGGTCCGCCTTGATCACGGGGTGCGCGGGATCGACGAGGATGACCTCGTACCACTCCTGCTGTCCGTCTGCTCCGACCCAGTAGGAGTTCAGTACCTCCAGGTTGGGGTAGCGCTTGGCAGTCCTCTCCTCGGCCATCCTCTGGAGGGATTTGCCGACGGTGATCTGGTTGATTCCCTTCCTCTTGGCCCTGCGTCCGGTGACGATGGCCCTCTTCTGGAAGGATCCCTTCCTGACCCTTGCCCTGACAACGACGTAGCCCTGCTTGGCCTTGTAGCCGAGGGCCCTTGCCCTGTCGAGCCTGGTCGGGCGCTCGATGCGGAGGAAGTTCTCCTCTTTGCGCCACTGGATCCTGCGCTCGTAGTTCAGGGCTTTGACATAGGTCTTCTCGGGGGTGTCCCATGCCTTGCCGATGTAGTAGTACATGCTCTTCCCGTTGACCGGGCGTGTCTCCTGTTCCTGAGTTTCTTCGCTCATTGGAATCACCTTTACGGATTCACCGTTGCCGGCACATCTCCGTTCGCGGAGCGAATGCTCCACGGAGCGGGGGAGGTCCGGGACGTATAAAAACCCTGTCAATTAGATTACAGATATGACAGAGATTACAGACATATCACAAATAACAACTAGCAGTTTATCTTCGATTGCGCGATAGATATTCCCGGTGATCGAAACGACACCGAGACAGGATTGGAACGAAGAGAGCAGGAGGAGGTATCGCGATTCCAGGATCGCGGATGTCCGCGGGCTGATACTCCGCAGGGAGACGGAGAGTCCGAGCAGATGTCCGACATGCGGGAACGGGGACTTCGTCCGCTACGGGAGGACGACCAAAGGAACGGAGAGGTATCGGTGCAAGTGCTGCTCGAGGACCTTCACTCCAAAGCGTCCGATTTACGATTCGCGTGTGCCCGAGGAGAAGTGGATGGTCTTCGCGGAGTGCTATGTGGACGGATTGAGCGTCAGGAAGGCGGCCGACATCTGCGGGATATCCGCCTCCACGGCATATCGCATGAGATGCAGGATAGATGAGATGAAGAGCGACGAGGCGGAGGCCGCCGGGAGCGTTCCCGACGACTTCCGCATGTCCCTGCGCGCGCCGCACGCCATGTGGGGCGAATCATGAGGACACGAGGGCGCCATGGGGCGCCCTCGATACTCGTCGTATTTCTTGTTGCAACCCTTGGCCAGGGACACCGGGTACTTCTCGGCGTTCTTGGCCAGCTTTGCTTTCATGGATTCGCTGAGGTCTATGCCGTTCATCTGAGCGAAGCGCAGGATGAAGTACATGGTGTCGCACAGCTCTTCGACGACTCCTTCGCGCCCGGGTCCCGACATGAGCTCGTCGATCTGCTCCGGGGTCTTGAAGCGGAAGCGCTCCAGAAGCTCGGACGCCTCCGTGACGATGCCTATCGCCAGGTCCTTGCTGTTGTGGAACTGGTCCCAGTCCCTCTCGGCGCAGAACTCGGCTATCGAATCCTTCAGATCGGCTATCGTGGTGTCTTCGTCGCTCATACGCTCGCCTCAGAAGAAGTCGTCCAGGCTGCGCACCTTCGGCTTCGGCTTGGATGAGGGCGGATCCCGGGTCCTGCCGGCGGATTCCTTCGACGAGAACATCCCTCCGTCCAGGAGGGTGGCCTGCTGGCTTCCGAGCATCAGGTCCTTCTCGCCCCATCCGAACACATCGGTCACCATCGCGGCCATCTTGGAGAGCCTCTCCGCATAGTAGCGGTAGTCGGGCTTTCCGGCGAAGGGCTTGCCGCTGATCCACGGCTCGACCTTCATGGGGGCCGATTTGGCGTCGGTGACGATCCAGGAGACCTTCATCCCCGGTATGAACTCGTAGCCGAGGGCGATCAGCTTCTTGGCTGCCTGGACGTTGGCCATCCTGTCCGGGTTCTCGTATGCCTCCAGGCCCTTGCAGCTCTTGGATATGACTAGCTCTCCGGAGTCCACTTTTCCGGCCAGCGTGTCCTGGATGGTCCTCCTTGCCAATTGCAGGGCATCCTCCTGCTTCTCGTCGAGTATGAATTCGAACATCTCGGTCTGGAGCTTGTCCTGAAGGTCGAAAGAATCCGTCCTCCTGCTCTCGTATCCGCGGACCAGCAGCTCGTCCTGCTTCGACGGCCATACGATCCTCCCGACGTATCTCTTCTTCTTGCCGTGGGTGAACAGCGGCTCCAGGATCTTCTCGAATTCGAGGGTCCCTCCGTCGCGGGAGTACTTGTCTGCCATCCTGGTCCCGAAGTCGACGGACCCGTCGAGGTCGTGCTCCGGTGATTGGACGAAGACCGAATCCGTATCGGAGTAGACCACGTTGTGGCCCTCGGACTGCAGCTCTCCGATGATCCCCTTGACATTCGCCCTGGCGAACGATGTTATAGCGGCTCCGATGCTCTTGTCTGTGAATCTGTAGAACGAGGAGGCGAACACCCCGTAGAATGTGTTCATCAGGACCTTGACCGCAGCCTGCAGCCCGTCGAGATACCTCTTCTCGTGGTCGTCTGTCGTCTGCTTCATCCTTCTCTTGATGGAATCCCTCTGGTCCATGAGGCCCTGCAGGATCCTCGGAAGGAGGCCGACGCGCACGTCCTTGGAGAGGAACGCCGTGCCCGAGGGGGCCACGATGGTGCCCTTGGGCGAGAGCGTGGTGAAGCAGATGTTCTTGGCTATTATCGTGGACGGATACATGGACTTGAAGTCCAGGACGCAGACCCAATGGTAGAGTCCGGGCTTCATGTCGTGAACGTATCCCCCCTCGATCTGGTCGTCGTCCCTCACGCGCTTGCCCATCTGGGGGACGGCGACGTGGGCGCGGTCCGCCGCGCGGATGAGCAGCGAATCGGCCAGCTGGGACGATCCCGAAGTGAGGACGTCCTCGATGGAGAGCTTGGACACGGACGCGAGGTCCATGCCCTTCCTCAGGGTGTCCACCGCCAGGAGTATGCGCAGGGCGAGCTCCGCGTCCTTCGTGCAGTACGTCAGCACCTTGTCGCGGTTGTCCCTCCATTCGGAGTCCATGTGGCTCGGATCCACGTCGAGCTTCGACTCTCCGAGCAGCTCCTGCGACACGGCGTTCAGGGTCTCCTGCTTCGGATGGATCTCCTTGCGGGCGGCCCACCATGCGTCGCATATGAGCCTCCCCTTGACCCTCCAGAACCTCTCGCTGCGGAGCTTCGGCTGGCCGCCGTCCCTCCCCCAGGGCATGGCGTCCTTCATGCGGTTCGCCCTCGCCCTCTCGTCGATCTTGCGGATGTCGTAGTTGTCTATGTTGTATCCGGTTATGACGTCGGGATCCTCGCGCCTTATGAGGTCCGAGAACGACTGTATGATCTGGTCCTCCTTCCCGTATATCGGTTCGCAGGCGCGCATGGCGCCCTTGTCCCATACGACCGCGCAGATGCAGTAGAGGAACTCGTGCTCCACGCTGTTCTCGATATCGAACGACAGTATCCTCAGTCCGGGGTCGAACGGCTCGATGTTCTCGAACCTCGTCATGGACAGCGTGATGTCCGTGAGGTAGCCCTTGTCCACGGGCTCGCCCTCCACGCGTATGCATGCGCCCATGTCCATATCGTAGACGTAGCGGTGGTTGAACGGTATGTCGGAGGCCAGGGATTCTATGCCGTTCCTCCTGAGCAGGTTGCGGAAATCGGGGACCTTCCACGGGCTGCGGATGGTTATCCTCAGAGCATCCACGTCGCGGCCCCTGTACAGCAGGGTCTCGTGCACGGTGGAGACGACCTCGGAGTCGGCCTTGAGGCGCTCTTCCAGCTCCTTCGGTACCTCGACGCCGAAAAGGTACGGGCGGAACCCGTGGACCAGCACGGTCGCCGACCTCCCGTCCCTGGCCTTGCCGAATATCTCGACGACGGGCTCGTCCGCGTCCATGGTGTAGGACGTGCTGATTATCCTGATCTCCGCGGAATCCATGGCGATCACTTGTTCGCTACTATCCTGATGACGTCCCCGTCCTGGAGCTCGTAGTCCGCGCCGACGGTCCTCTTGGTCTTGGCGTTGACAGCGCGGATGAACTTGTCGCCCAGGTCGCTGTGGACGCGGTAGGCCAGGTCGCGGGCGGTGCTTCCGCGGGGCACGAGGAACGCGTCGGGAAGCACCCTGCCGAAGTGGTCGGTGAACTTGGTCTCGTCCTCGACCGGGTAGACGCAGATGAGGTCGAGCATGCTGTACGCGGCGTCCTCGAGGCACTTCTGCACCCCGGTGCCTCCGAGCCTCTGCATGTTCTCCATCATGTACTCGAGGGCCTTCCTCTGCCCGTCGGAGATCTTCGCGCCTTCCTTTATCCTGAATCCCGGGTCCCCGGGCGTGTACTCGACGAGGCCCGCCGCGGCCGCCTTCTTCAGGGCGAGCTCTGTCTCGGCCATGGTCGCGACGCAGTGGGGGTTCACCGACCGGATCCTCTCGAAGTCCTTCTCGGAGGCGAGGTCCGCCTTGTTCATGGCGGCGATCATCGGCTTCGACCTCTCGCGTATCGCGCCGCACAGCTTCAGAAGGAGGTCGTCGTCCCATTTGGTGGGATCCTCCGGCAGGGGGACCTCGCGGAGGGCGTCCTTTATCTGGGATTCGGTGACCTTCAGGCCCTGGAGCCTCTCAGCCAGGATGGCCTCGGGCTTGGAGCCCTGCATCTTGGCCTGTCTGGCGATCTTGGAGAACCCGTTCTTGATTATCTCGCGCATCCAGCACTCGATCTCCGTTCTGAGGAACAGTATGTCCTCGGCGGGGTCGTGGGACCCTACCGGGACGGAGTTGCCCTCGATGTCGGTGGATCCGCTGGCGTCGACGACGTTGATCAGCGCATCGGCCTGCCTGAGGTCGTCCAGGAACTTGTTTCCCAGACCCTTGCCCTGCCACGCGTCGGGCACGAGACCAGCAACGTCCAGGAGCTCCACGGGGACCATCCTGGTCCCGTCTATGCAAAGCGAGTTGTGGGGGGTGCACTTGACGCCGAGCTCCCTGCAGGGGCAGGGGGCGCGGACATATGCTACGCCCTTGTTCGGCTCGATGGTGGTGAAGGGATAGTTCGCTATCTCCACGGGCGCCATAGTGGCGGCGCCGAAGAATGTCGACTTGCCGACGTTCGGCTTCCCAACGATTCCTATCTGCATGTAATCGGAGGGACAAAGGGTTCATGCCGTTAAATTATAGTGTCGGGTTCGGCGCCGGAGGTTGGAGAGGACCTCGGACATCAGGCGCTCCAGCTCCTGTGATTCCTCGTCGGTCAGCGATCCGAAGACGTCCCTGTTGCATTCCTCGCCGAGCTCGAAGAACCTCTCTATCGTCCTCCTCCCGGCTTCCGTGGGCTCGAGGATCTTCACCCTGGCATCGTCCCCCTGACGGGATGATATCAGGCCTTTGGATTCCAGCCGCTCGGCGATCCCGCAGGCGGCCTGGTGCGAAGCTCCCATGCGGCCCATCAGGTCCTTCACGCTGCATCCCGGGCTGTCGCAGACGAATGCGAGCGCATCCGCCTGGTCCGATGTGATCCCGAGGGACGAGGCGTTCCTGTCCCTGGCCTTCTTGATCTCCCTTCCGGCCATGCGGATGGTGCGGGCGAGCGCGAGGACGTCGGTCCGCGTGCTTCGTCCCTCCCGCTATGGATTCCAGGCTCTTCCCCGGAACCAGCCTGGAGGTGAGCGGGGCGAGCAGGACCATGTACCTGCGCGCCAGAAGCCCCGTGAATATGCAGCAGACGATCGTCCCCTCCCTGACGCCTCCGAGGTTCCCGAGGCCCAGCAGCCCGATGACGGCCGCGATGATGACCATCGATGTATCCGAGCAGACGCGGACCTTCCCGTATGATTTCTTGACGCGGAGTGTGAGGGCGTACACGAATCCGTCGCCGGGGACCATGACGACGTTCGCCACCACCTGGAGATACACTCCGAACGCCAGTATGAATATGCCGATGACGACCGATGCGATCTGGAGCCAGTACTCCGAAGGCGCGTAGTCGGAGAACAGCCACATCGACAGGTCGACCAGATATCCGAACAGGAACGATATGACGACTTCGAGCATGAAATTGATCCTGACCGTGCGGTCTATCGTCTTCTTGTCGGTGAGGATGTACTGCAGGAGAACCAGCAGGAGGCTGAACATTATCGTGAAGTTCCCGAGGGAGAACTGCGGGAACACAAGGGAGAGGCTGTACGGGATCGATGTGATCGGGGAGGTTCCTACCGAAGCCTTCGTGATGAATCCTATCGCCATCGAGATGCAGAACAGGCCCATGCCGAATACGAGGTAGCGCCTGGCCAGATCGGAGTCCATGCGCGGAAATACAACATGTTGTATTTCTAAGCGATGGGAGCCGCGCGGTCGTCGGCATCGCCTGCGGCGGTAGACCTCGTCGGCTATCTCGCCGATCTCCGAGGGACGGAGGTCCTCGATGCGCTCGTCCCTGTAGGGGATCCCTTCGGAGGAATCCACGAGCCCCGTGTTCTTCAGGGACGTTCCTATCTTCTTCCTGCGGTGGTTGAAGCATGCTTCGGTGACATCGAAGAATGTCCTTTCATCCAGGACCTCGAAGGGCGCTGGACGCGGGGTGATCCTCACGACGGCGGAATCGACCTTCGGACGGGGATCGAACCTCGATGCGGGAACGGGCTCCATGATCTCGCAGTCGGCGCGGTAGAACAGATTGACGGTCAGCCTGGAGTAGTCGGGGCTTCCGACATCGGCGACCATGCGGTCGGCGAACTCCTTCTGAACCATGACGACGGCGGTTCTGAACGGCTGCTCCAGAAGCTTGAAGATAATAGGCGTGGAGACGCTGTACGGGAGGTTGCTCACGAACACGTCGAAGGGAGGGAACGGCACCTTGACCGCGTCGCCCTCCAGCAGGGTCAGCCTGTCGCCGTAGGTGGAGCGGATGTGCTCGGCGAGCTTGGCATCCAGTTCGATGCATGTCAGGCCGGCCCCCATGCTTACGAGCCTCTCGGTGAGTATCCCGAAGCCCGGACCGACCTCCAGAAGCCTGTCGGAGTCTGTTATGCCGCCGTAGCCGACGATACGGTCGGCCACGCGGTCGTCTATCAGAAAGTTCTGACCCTTGCTCTTCTTGGGCACGACGCCCGCTGAAGCCATCAGGTCTCTGGCGCTGCTCATTTCGAGACGAAGATGTAGCGCTTTCTCTCGGGATCGGAGATCTCGAGCATTATGCGGGCGGAGATGAATTTCTCGGGGGCCTTGATCCCGGTGCGGGCCGTGAGGTCCGCGAAATCCTTGAAGTCGCCCTTCTTCCTCTCTTCGAGGATGGCGGCCATGGACTTCTTGCCCAGTCCGGGGAGCTCCTCGAGCATGTGCTTGCGGAGACTGATCCCTTCGGCCTCGTTGAAGAACCTGATGAACCTGGCCTGGTTCGCCATGACGATAGCGTCGACGGCGTATTCCAGCTCGGTCTGGGCGTTGTTGGTCAGCTCGTTGTAGCCGATGCGCTTCTTGACGTGGTCGATCACGTCCCTCTTCGCACCGTCCTTGCCGATGTACGTCCTGGTTCCTATCTCAATCTGCACGCCTGCCTTCGGGACCAGCTCGAAGAGCTTGAACTCCTCGTCCCCGACCGCATAGATCAGCGATTCGCGGGATTTCCCGAATCCGCCTCCCGTGCCGGGGGGCAGCCAGTCCAGAATGTAGGCGTAGTCTTCCATGCGGGACCCTCAGATGTTGCTGCGGACGATCTCGAGGACAGCCTCGATCTGCTCCGGCTCGAGCGTGACCCTCTCCTTGGAGAAGATGGCGCGCACGTCTTCGGGGTACTCGGGGAGGAGGTCGGCGATCTTGACGGCCACGGGCTCCGTGACGAAGTCGAGGGCTCCGGCAGCGGTCACGATCGCCTCCGCCTTCTCCTTGGAAATCGAGCACGTCTTCTGAGCATGGTCGAGCGCGGCCTTCTGGGAGGCGAGCATGAACTCCATTCCGCCTCTGGCCTCGACTTCGGCCTCGAGGAGGTCCTTGACCTCCGCTACGGTGACGTACCTCTGTTCCATCCGAATCTCACTCCACGGTCCTGACGAGGTGCTCGGGGCGGGCGACGACGGTCTTCGTCTTGTTTCCGTCCTTGACACTGACCTCGTAGGCTTCGCCCCTGGAGTCGATGACGACGCCGGTGAGGCCGTGGAATCTGGAGAAGGGCATGCCCTTGTGGATGCTGGGGTCGATGATGATGTTGACCTTGTCTCCGGGCTCGAAGGTCTGGAGTCCCTTGGTGATAGGGGACAGGCCGCGTGCCCTGGGCTTCTTCCTCAGAAGGTTGCGGGTCTTTGTCCTGGTTCCTCTGGATGCCTGCATTGTGAATCCCTCATGGTTCGTGATAGTCGATCGCCAATACGTCGAGAGCGACGACGACGCATTGCACGCCCAGCCTCTCTGAGAAGTTGGGCTGCGTGCGACCGTCGTCCCCGGACACGAACTCCTTGACGTAGGTCCCGGAATCCGTCTCGAGTTCGAGATCGAATCCGTCCTCGTCGAAGTCGTCCGCCGTCACCCAGTGGATCCTCCTGTGTCTCACCAGGTCGGCTCTTCTGTGCTCGACGCGGCGTGGAGTCCTCTGATCTATATCGGCGTCCTTGAACGATAAGGCGACGTCAACTACTGTCTCTTTATTAACTTTGCCGTCCGCTTTAACGCGTACGCGATATACCTTGTCCGAGGCGGCCCCTTTGTACCGCTCGACGGCCTCTCTCTGCACATAGTGCAGCGAGTTGAATCCTGCGAGCTCTCCTGCGCTCGATCTCTTCTCGAGCTCGTCCAGGTCTATGAACCTCTTCCTGGGCTGGCTTATCTCGAGGACGAAGGGCCTTCCGTCGCCCAGCATGCGGGCGTCGATGTCCTCCCTGCCCATGCCGTGGAAGAAGTGCTCCTTGCCCTCGGCCATCTCGAGCGCGATGTCGCCGATGATCTCCTGCACGGAGGTCTCGTACATCTTCCCCTTGCCGTGGCAGTGGGGGCAGCCCTTGCCGTGGCACTCCCTGCAGGGCCAGATGGTCTGGGGGATCTCGCGGCTGAACTTGTTGTATCTGCCGGCGATGAAGATGGGGGCGATATCCAGCTTCACATCGCCGAAGCGCGTGTCCACAAGAGCGACGACCTGGGGGTTCTTGAACTCCACCGGCCGGTGTATCAGAGGAAGAGCCAGCTTGCCGATCTCGCGGTTGAGCTCGGACTTGATGGGCTCGGGCTTCTCGAGGCCGTACTTCTCCCACAGCGCCTTCTCCCTCTCGACTATCTCGGGCTCGACCCTGCTGCCGACCAGGAAGTTCTCTGACTCCACTTCGTTGACTGCTTCGGCGACGTTCTCGGCGAAGCGGGGCATGAGGGAGAACACGTCTTCGCAGAGGGGGCAGAGGTCCGCGGCGGATACGGGCTCTC
The DNA here is from genome assembly GCA_002506425.1 of Methanomassiliicoccaceae archaeon UBA480. Lineage (GTDB taxonomy): Archaea > Thermoplasmatota > Thermoplasmata > Methanomassiliicoccales > Methanomethylophilaceae > Methanoprimaticola. Next base: position 13,156 of record DAXO01000047.1, read on the forward strand.
CCGTCTCCTCCAGAGCCTCGCGGATCATCCTTCCGCGCTGGTCGTTGGTCATCCCTGTGCCGACCTTTCCGAACATGCGTCCCAGGCATCTGTCGCACAGCCCCTCGGCCGCGAGGGCGCGGGCCTTGTCCAGGTTCTCTGCTATCCAATCCTCCATGGTATCCCTCAGAGGTCGAATCCCATCTCCGCGATCCTGAGACGCGGGCGCTGGCTCTCGAGATAGTGGTACACCGTGGCGTGCTCGCTGCCCTGGAGGATGAGCTCCACGGCGTGCTTGGCCACGGGAAGGCTTATGGAGTTGCCGATGAGTCCGACGGTGTTGCCGTAGATCACCATGTCGCATCCGGTCAGGTCCTCGATTATGCGGCGGGTCTTCCCGTCCTTGCCGATGAGCCTGCCGCGTATCCTGGCCATCTGATTGGACCTCTCTCCGACGAACTCCTTGAGGTCGACGACCTCCAGGTACTCGTCGTCTTCGAAGAGCCTCATGGCCTTGTCGGGGTTGAATCCCCTTCCGACGGCCTTGACGACGTCCATGAGCTGCAGGGCCTTCAGAGGGTCCTCCAGCTCCACGTCGTCGTGGAGGATGACCTCGCCCTCCTCCGTGTCTATGTCGATCTTTATTCCGGAGATGTCCTGGAGGGTCTTCTTGACCTCTCCCTTCTTGCCGATGAGCGTGCCCACTCTGTCCGAGGGCACTCTGATGGATCTCATTCCTCTTCCTCCTCTTCGTCCTCGTCCTTCCCGTTGACGGTCTCCTCGAAGACGACCTTGTCGTCTATGACATCCGCGCCCCTCTTCCTGAAGAACGCATTGATGTTGCGTATGTCCCTCTCCAGGAGTTCCTTCGCGTTGTAGTTGTCCGTGGTCATGGCCTGGCCGACGTCGATCATGATCGGCTGGCCGTCGGACATCAGGATGTTGTATTCGCTGAGGTCCCCGTGGACCAGATGCGCGTCCTTCCATCCGTCGATGATGAATGAGACGACCTCGTCGTATGTGTCGGTCGGGTCGTCTAGGACGACGTCCTTCAGCTGGGGCGCTGGCCCGGACTCGTCGCCTATGAACTCCATGAGGAGGCAGTTGTGCTGGAATGTGATGGGCTCCGGGACCGGGATGCCGGCCTCGGCGTACCTGGCGAGGTTCTTGAACTCCTTGTTGACCCAGGTGTAGATCATGCGCCATCTGTTGCCGGTTATGCCCCTGAATCTGGGGTCCCCCTCGATGTACTTGGCCACGCGCTTGAACGTGGACGTGGATGTCCTGAATATTTTCAGGGCCATCCCGTCTCCGTCCTCGTCGGTGGCGTAGAAGACGTTGCCCTCCTTCCCGGTCGATATGGGATAGTGGACTACGTCGATGTATCCCGACGTCATGAGGTCGTAGATCGTGAGCAGCGTCTTCCTGTCGAAGACCTCCCCGTCGGTCTGGCGCTCGTCGCCGGTCTTGTTGGTCTTGAGAGCGTCCACATGCCTCTCGAGGTACGCGTACGCCTCCTCGTAGGAGGTCATGGGAACCCTTCAGAAGATATCCAGGTTCTTCGGGACCTTGCCCCTCTTGCTGAGGTTGACGGCCTGGGTGCGGGTGTACCTGAAGCGGACGTCGCATTTGTCCGGCTGGAAATCCCACACGGACACGATGAGCAGGTCGCCCTCTCTTATCCACATCCTTTTCTTGATCTTCCCGGGGATGCGTCCCACGCGGGAGACGCCGTCCTCGCACATGACCTTGATCTTGGATGCGCCGAGCAGCTGGTCGGCTATCCCGAACATCTCGTTCTCCTTGATATTCGGCAAGCGGACACGTGTCACATCCGCATCTGGGCTCTCCAGCGGCTGGTTATCGACCATAGCTATCACTCTTGGATTCGCCATGAAGAGGAGTAGTATTTAAAAGGTTTGTGAAAAACATGTGCAATCCGATGTTTCTATAGGCGTGCTCTAATCGTGGATGCAGTAGGTTCATTGATATCCATTCACAGCATATCCCCTGTCGGAGGACGAGAGAAATGAAAGCGCTGCCGAT
>DAXO01000049.1:0-8234 GCA_002506425.1 Methanomassiliicoccaceae archaeon UBA480
GGTTCAAGGTACTACCGAAGACCCTGCAGTTCTTGATAGAATCATGGGTGTATCACCTTGAGTTACGATCTAATCAGGCTTTCATTTCTATTGTCTCGCTTCGGCGAGGAAGCCGTGTCTAAGAAGCTTGAAACTTTTGTTCCGGCATTCAAATCCACGAACGATTCCTTCCTCACGAAGATGTCCATCGTCATGGAGAAGAGATCTGAATGCAGAACCTGTATCGCATTCGACTCCGAGACATCTAAGATCATGGGATTCTTCGCAATCGGTTTCAGGTGCCTTGAGGTGTCTGATGACTGCGGACTATCCAAATCCATGCTCAAGAAGCTCAACAGGTCCGAGGACAATATAGCTCAGGCGTATCTATTGGGTCAGCTTTCAAGAGCCGAAGGTTATCCGGGATTCAGGAAAACTCTCATTGATGAGGCTATCAATAAAATCAGAGAAGCTCAGAAGATTGTCGGATGCAGAGTGGTCCGTATCGATTGTACCGATGAGCTCATAGGTTACTATCAGGAATACGGACTCTATTATGTCAGGAAGAATCTGCACAAGAACCTCAATCAGATGATCATGCTTCTATGACCTTCCAAGAGGCTACATTCACCGCATGTAAATTTGAGTCGAATAGCGCGATTTGAGGCTCACGCAGGTCGCTTGATGCAATAGCTTTCCGATGTGATTATGAGTAGTGGTGGACAAGGCGAGATTCGAACTCGCGACTTCTGCCTTGCGAAGGCAGCGATCTACCGGGCTGATCTACTTGCCCATAATTGAACCGGTATCCCCCAGATTTGCATCATGGATTTAAAGATTGCCACAAGGCTTCTGGCCGATCGCCGAGTTCCGGCCCACCAGATATCGATATAACGGCTGAATGCATCCACCCATCATGGTTTCGAAGGGACATGGCAAGATGCCTAGACCGATGGAAGTGTGGAGCGCCGACGTGCCCTTCGAAGGCCGTGCCGGCTCCAAAGACCGCCCCGTCGTCATTCTGGGCCGCAAAGGCGGAAGGATCGATGTCATGGCCGTGACCACGCATCCTCACGACGGCGCGTACATGCGTCCCATGGAACCGTACGAGGCGGGACTCGACTCGAGATCGCACATACGCACAGACCGCATCCTGCGCCTGGATGAATCGTCGTTGAACTACATCATGGGCGAGCTGGGCGATGACGATGCAGCGGTTCTCCGCGCCAAATACGAGAGGAGATCGGGAAGGGATGAGCGAGAACGGAGCCGCAGCCGAGATTGTATCGGCATCCACGGACAGACTATGCCTTGATATGCGCTTCCTCGCGACCGCCATACTGTCGTTGGAGAAGGAGGTGCTCGAAGGTAATGGCAAGCCCGGTTGCGACGGCTCGCGCATCGAATTTCACTCTGCCACGGTCGTTTCGGACTACAGATCCGACCGGAACAGCGTCGCCCGCCAGATTGCGCACTGCGTGCTGCACTGCCTTCTCGGCCACATTGACCCGCAGGGCGACAGGAGCCTTTCCCTCGCCCAGGACATGATTGTGGAGTATGTCATCGATTCCATGGATACGCCCAACACCTCCGTCCTGGGGCGCGACGACCGCCTTTACGCCTGCGAGAAGTTCTTCAAGAGAGCAGGTTCCCCATCGCCGGATCTTCTGAGAAATGTTCTTTCCGACATCTCCGACTGGCAGTTCTCCCTGTATACGGGAATGTTCTCGCGCGACGACAACTCGATGCTGCCGAAGGAGGAAGACGGCAGATGGAAGGAGCTGTCGCTTCAGGCAATGACAGAGGCAGAAGGGTTCATCAGGAAGGGCGAATGCGCCACCGACGGCCTGCTCGCCATACTCAGGATAAGGAACCGCAGGAGGTACGATTACAGATCGTTCCTCCGCAGGTTCATGACTCGGAAATCGGACATCCGCGAGAACATAGACGAGTTCGACCCGATCTACTATTCATACGGCCTCAGGACCTATGGGAACGTTCCGCTCATAGACTCGGTCGAATCCTCGGATTCCCGGACCGTCGATGAGTTCGTCATAGCGATAGACACGTCGGGTTCGACCATGCGCGGTCCGGTGATAGCCTTCCTCGAGGAGGCCTATGCGGTTCTCAGGCAATGCAACATCGGCCGCGGAGCGGAGCTCCACATCATCCAATGCGACGAGGAGGTCCGCTCGGACGATATCATCGGGTCGGAGGCGGATCTGCACTCGTTGATATCCCATTTCAAGCTCAGAGGAGGCAAGGGAACGGACTTCCGTCCTGTTTTCAGGTACATCGACGACCTGATGAAGGAAGGGAAGCTGAAGAATCTCAGAGGGCTCATGTACTTCACGGACGGCAGAGGGATCTACCCCGAGAAGCGCCCCCCGTACGATACCGCGTTCGTGTTCTGCGACGATTCGTACGACGATCGCGATGTGCCGCCATGGGCCATGAAGCTAGTGATCGGAAGAAGCGATCTTATGAAGGAGGGAACGAAATGAACATCCAGGAGGCCAAGGACTGCATCATGGACGCCGTGTCCGCGTATCTGGAGAAGGATGCGGGAGGGAGCTATACGATTCCGAGGGCCAGGCAACGCCCCATCGTTGTCATGGGCGCCCCTGGACTGGGGAAGACCGCGATAATGTCGCAGGTGGCTGCCGAGCTCGGGATAGGATTCATCGGCTACGCGATGACCCATCATACGCGCCAATCGGCCATAGGCCTCCCGATGATCGAGACCCGCGTCTTCGGCGGGGAGGAGGTGCCCATCACCAGATACACCATGAGCGAGATCATCGCTTCGGTGTACGATGCCATCGAGAAGCAGAGTCAGAAGCAGGGCATCCTCTTCATAGACGAGGTGAACTGCGTCTCGGAGACCCTGTCCGCTGCGATGCTGGACCTCCTCCAGAACAAGAAGTTCGGACCGCACCGCATCCCGGACGGATGGGTCCTCGTGGCCGCAGGGAACCCTCCCGAGTTCAACTCCTCCGCGAGGGAGTTCGACATCGCCACCCTCGACAGGATCAGGCTCATCGAGGTCGAAGCGGATACGGAGATCTGGCTGAGATACGCCATGAGCGCGGGCATGCATGACGCGGTGGTCTACTATCTCAGGATGAAGCCGCAGAACCTCCTGACCATAGAGAACACCCCCGCAGGGCCGGAGTTCGCCACGCCGAGGGCATGGGAGGACCTGTCCATAGTCCTTAAGGAGCACGACCGGCTGAAGCTGAACGTCGACGTCAGGCTCATATCGCAGTACATCCGCAATCCGGAGATAGCCGCCGAATTCAAGAGATACCTGGACTTCCACAGGAAGTACAGGGAGGACAACGACGTAGACGCCATCCTCGACGGCGTGCAGGATGCGGGATCGTCGCTGAAGGCCGCCGGTGCCGAGGAGAAGCTCTCCGTCATCTCTGTAATGATAGGTTCTCTGAACTCCGAGGCCGAGGAGGGGCTAGACCTGATGGACCTCGAGAAGATCGCGGAACGCATGGATCCGAACGATCCGAAGGGTTCCATCGAATCGCTTAGGAAGGAGCTGAAGGAGATGGCATCATCGAACGCCACAAGGGAGAAGACGAGAAGCGCGGCATACTGCCTCTCCGCCCTGCAGGGACTGGAAGGCTCCGCGGAGGCGTTCCGCGAGGAAGTCTCCAGGAGGAGCGCAGCGAATCATTCCGACTTCGACCGCCGCCTCGGCAACGCCATGTCGTTCATGGAGAGGACCTTCGGCACGGGGCAGGAGGCCACTACCCTCCTCTCCGGACTCCTTGGATGCTACAGCATCGTGATGTACTCCGAACCGGACGGGCCCCTGTACAGGTACAACGACGAGCTGATCGTCACCGGCAGGGACAAGCGCATAGAGGAGATGCTGGAGGGGCTGGAATGACTACGAAAGTGGATTTCACCGCCGTTGCCGGCGGATTGAGGATAACGCGGATGGTCTCCACCGAAAGGACGCTTGCAGTCCCCGGATCGATAGAAGGGGTGCCTGTGGTCTCGATCGGCCCGTCCTTCCTTTCTGGCACGCCCGGCGCCGGTTCTAGGACTCTGGTCATCCCGGCCTCGGTGACAGAGATCGATCCCTGCGCCCTGGAGGGGACGATGGGGATCTCGACCATAGAATACGGAGGGGAGCTTACCGTGTTCGAGGGATTCAAACTGCTGAACTCCGACGACTGCACACTGAGATGCCTTCACGGAGGAAGGAGCTTCGAATTCGGCTTCATCGCCGACACCCCCATGAGCTTCCCGGAATTCGACGATGCGGTCCTGAGCCTCTGCATGAGGCTGACGCCCGAGATAGCGCTGAAGAGGCTGTCCGACCCCGTAGGTCTGACCGAGGAGAACCGCTCCAGGTACGAGCGCTTCGTATCGGACAGGATCATGCCCCGCGCAGAGCAGGCGATATCCAATTCGGACCGCGGATCGCTGAAGCAGCTGTTCGATTCCGGGATGGTATCCGACGAGGATCTCAGGAAGCTGCTGGAGAGGTCCCTCAGATCCGGCCGCGTCGGCATGACGAGCGCGATAATGTCCGAGATAAGGAGAAGAACTATTGGTTGATCCGGACCGTCATCCGGTCCGGACGCCGGTCACTGTGCCGGCTCCCACTTGCATCTCACAGGGGATACGATGGCGCCCTCGGCTTTGAGCTCCTTGAACGCCTTGTCGATCTCCTTCCTGTCGATGCCGGTGGCTTTTTCGACCTCTCCGGCGCTGACCGGTTTCCCGGCCTCCTTCATGGCCTTGATGACATCATCCTTGACGGACATTTCTATCACCGTTCCCTGATTCGGCAGTCCTGATTATAAAATCTCGGATGAGCCAAATGAGAAATACGTATCATCCATCAACGCGGCATGGAGCGGCAGAGGAGCATCATCGAGAGGCTTCGCGGACAGGAGGTTCTGGTCGCATCGTTCGTCCTCGCCGCCGTCTCGATGCTCTTCTTTCCGCCCTCCGCGGAATATGCGGACTACATCGACGTGCGTACGCTATGCATCCTTGCATCTATGATGGCTGTCATCGGAGGACTGTCCAGCACAGGAGTGTTCGAAAGGCTTGCAGACAGGCTTCTGGAGGGCGGCGGGAGCGCCCGCCGCGTATGCGCTGTGCTCGTCCTGCTGCCGTTCTTCCTGTCCATGATCATAACGAACGATGTCTCCCTCCTGACATTCGTCCCGTTCGCTCTGATCGTGTTAGGACGGTCAGGACGCATGGATCTCGCCATCCCGGTCGTCGTCCTTCAGACCGCGGCGGCCAACCTCGGCAGCGTGCTCTTCCCATTCGGGAATCCGCAGAACATCTTCATCTGCTCCAGCTACGATGCTTCGCTGGCGGACTTCCTCGCCGTGACCGCGCCGCTGGTTGCCGTGGGAACGGTTGTTCTGATCCTCCTCATGCTCCGTACGGGCGGAGGGAGCATATCATGCACATCGGAAGTCCCGCGCGGAAGGATCGATGCGAGATTCGCATGCGTCATGACCATCCTGTTCGCGCTGTGCATCGCCGCGGTCCTCAGGGTTGCTCCGTACATGCCAGTGATGATCGCCGTGATCGGCATAGTCGCATTGCTCCGCCCGAAAGTCCTCGCGAAGCTAGACTGGGGACTCATCCTGACCTTCGTGTTCCTCTTCGTGTTCACAGGGAACATCGCCCGTTCGGAATCCGTAGACGCCGTCCTGAACGGCCTGATGTCATGGGACCCCGTGACATCATCGGCACTCATCAGCCAGGTCGTCAGCAACGTCCCCGCGGCTGTGATGCTGTCGGGATTCACCTCGGACTGGCAATCGCTGCTCGCAGGAGTGAACATAGGAGGCTTCGGAACCCCGATAGCCTCCATGGCCAGCGTCATCTCACTCAGGATATACACCGGATCGGAGGGATGCGACAAGAGGAGATACCTGGTCTACTTCACCGCGGTCAACGTGCTCATGCTCGTCGTCCTGCTCGCGGCATCCCGCCTGATCTTCCGAGATCGCTCCGGAGCGATCGTCTCCTCTTCTTCTTGGCATCGGGCTTGTAAGCCTTGAGGTACTTCAGAACGGCCTGGTCGTCCTCGGAATCGGACCATTCGGGCGTGTATCCGCCCTTCATGTACTCGTCGTACCACTTCACGCAGTCGGCCATGTACTGCTGCATGTCGAGCCTGTCCTTCACGACCACGTAGGTGTTATCCGGCGTGGGGACCCACTGCTTGGGGCGGTCGTAGTCCTGCTCCTCCAGGAATCCGACCAGGAAGACGATGCGATCGAGATTGGACAACGCAGCGTATAGGGAGGCCTGGAGCATGTAGCTCATGGGAACGTTGGTGTATCCTCCGTCCTCGTCCAGCCACTTGCTCCTGTCGCTCGCCGTCTTGATCTCCAGGATGGCGCTGCGCTTCCCGTCGACGACGATGTATCCGTCCACCATTCCGCCGAAGACCCTGTCGTTGTGGAAATGATCGTATCCGCAGAGCTCCTTCTCGACAGGCTCCTCTACGGCCACCCTGGAGCCTTCGGGAAGCGAAAGAGGGCCGCGCAGCATGCTGTCGCAGCTCTTGGCGAGATACGAGCGCAGAACGGGCTCGAGGATGTTTCCCGCATCGATGTACTTGTTGGCCTTGTCACCGGGATAGAGCCCGGCCATCTCGCATGCCACCTTGAAAGGCGATGCGAACTCGCTCATCCCGAGGATCGGCGCCACGCGGGTGCCCGTTATCTTCTTCAGCCTGTAGGTGTCGAACACGACGACGCGCTCATCCTCGTCGATGTCGACTATCGCAGCTCTCCCATCCATCTTCATGAACAGCAGATGTCCATCTTCGGTGATATCGTTGACGGATGGAAACAGCATGAACCCATTCTGTTCCTCCCGAACTCCGGTCGCGCCATACGTCGATCGGACTGAATCTTGCGGAGATGAGAAGCCTCTCCAGCCTCTCGCCCGTCATGTCGGTGTACATGCGTCCGTCGCGGAGGCCTTCGAAATCGCCGTATTTGAACGAGCAGTAGAACGCTCCTCCTTCACGCAAAGCCCTATGCACCAGGCGGAGTATGCCGGGAAGCTCCTTCGAAGGGACATGGAGCAGAGACGCCGATGCCCAGACCCCGTCGAATTCATCGACGAACGGGATGTCGGCGAAATCCATAGGGAGCACCTCTATGCCCAATCTCTCCTTGGCCACCCGGCGCATCCCGGCGGAACCGTCCACAGGCACTGCATCGAACCCTTTCGCGATGAACGCCTCGGTGTCCCTGCAGGATCCGCTTCCGAGATCGAGGATGCGGGCCCCGGAGGAGAGGTGCTTTGTGAACCTCTCCCTTGCCGGCGACATGTCGGACCCGAAGGTCCTGTCGAAATACCCCTCGGGGTCCGCATCGTAGAAATCGAGGGTTCCCATGGGTTCAATCCCTGCGGGACATGATGCGCTCGACGGCGTATCCTATCCAATCCTTCTCGGAAAGGGCATGCTGATGCATGTACGAGCCGATGCAGCTTCCTGCGACCAGCCCGTCCCTTCCGTCGGCAATCCCCTTGCCGCGAGCGAGATCGAATCCGTACGTCGGGGACCCGGACGGGAAGACGTCGGAGTAGTGGTACTCGTGCCCGCGAACCCTTCCTGCGAAGGCTGGATTCCCGGCAGAGGCATCGGCGATCACATAGGTCGGACCGTGGCGGATGCCGGTCATCCTGGCCTCCGCGTCGAATATCCCCGCCATGCGATGTACGGCTCCGTCCTTGTCCTGTATGGACCTGCACATGGACATGAGACCTCCGCACTCGCCGATGACGGTCCTCCCCTCGTCAGCCATGCTTCTAATTCCTTCGGTGAAATCCTTGTTCGAGGATATCTCGGATGCATGCAGCTCGGGGTATCCGCCTCCGAGGTAGTACAGGTCGGCATCAGGAAGCGGATCGCCGTCCGTCGGGCGGAACGTCTCCACTCTGAAGCCGGATGCCTGGAGGCATTCTATGTTCTCCCTGTAGTAGAAGCAGAACGCATCATCCATGGGGACGGCGGCCTTCAGACCGCAATCGCGTTCGAAATAAGGAGATTCCGTCGGAAGCTCGACATCGGAGGACTCGGCTATGTCGAGAACGGCATCGAGATCCACCGGTTCAACGAGCTCCTGCAGAGGCGTTATCTCGCGCTCCGCGAAGGTCTTCAGCGTCTTGAGTCCGAGATACCTCTGCTCGAGAGCCTTCCCGGGACTCTTGGGGATCATTCCTACGACCCTTATTCCGGG
>DAXO01000049.1:8328-16748 GCA_002506425.1 Methanomassiliicoccaceae archaeon UBA480
TTCACCAGAGCCGCGGCGCTGCGCGTGAGGGAGCGGGCGTCGACGACCAGGATGACCGGGAAGCCCAGGAGCTTGGCGACATATGCCGTGGATCCCAGATCCCCGTCTCCGGAGAACCCCTCGTACAAACCGCGGACGCCTTCGACGACGCAGATGTCTGCATCCTTGGAGGCAAAGCCTGCGAGATTGCGTATAGTCGCATCGTCCATCAGGAACGAATCGAGGTTGCGTGAAGGCCTGCCCGTGGCGGCCGTGTGGTACATCGGATCTATGAAATCCGGACCGGCCTTGAATGCCTGGACCTCCATGCGCTTCGACAGACGGGACATCAGGCCCGTGGCGATGGAGGTCTTCCCCACTCCGCTGCCGGTTCCGGCCAGGACCACTCCCTTCAAAGCAGCTCCCTCAGCGTGTCCGCCGTCTCCAGCGGGACTATGGAATGGGCCCCCATGACCATCGGATGCGACGATATCTCTCCGACGGCCCAGGAGAATCCCGAGTTCAGATAGTTCGCCAGCTGCCTGGGCTGGTCCGTTATCAGGATGTCGTCCTCCTTCAGCCCCGGGATCGCGTGGCATATCCCGAGGACTATCGTGAGATCCGGCGAGAAGCGGTCGATCGCCTCCCTCATCGAATCGCCTACGATGGAATACTCGTCGAGACCTCCTATCACCTCGTCGATGACGACTCCCTTCGAGGAGAGATCGTCGAGGATCTCCCTGCAGTATCCTCTGATGCGAGGAAGGCCCTTCGAAGCATCGAGATTGGCGATGAACAGCGTCTCTCCTCCCAGTGCCTTCCTGGCGCGGTCCACGGCCTCGAACATATCGGCGAAGCGGTAGGCCAGCTCCTTCTTCGCATCCATAACGACCGCTACCCTGCCGCCGGATGAGAGGACGTCGGCGATGCGCTTGCATACATGGAGCTTCGTCGGACTGACAGCGGGCTTGATGTAGTCCTTGGAGGCCATCCCCGAATCCTTCTCGAGACGGGTGGCTGCCTTCATGAGGGAGATCTGGCGGGCGCATTCTTCGGCATCTATCAATCCAGCGTCTCTTCCAGCTTCCAGGGCCTTGATCGCTCCGCGGGTGTTGTCGCCCATGCAGGCATGGACGTCCACAGGGAAGACATTCGCATCGATCCCTGCTTTACGGATCGCGCTGGCCATGTCCTCTCCGATGATCATGCTGGCGCAGGTCCCTATGACCGCGACGGTCTCCGGGTGGAACCTCTCCTCAACCTGCTTCAACGTGTTTACGAGGGGCTCCGAGGCTCCGAATATGAGGTCGTTGTCCCTCATCCCGGTGGTCACTACCCTGACGTCTGCATTCTCCAGCGGACGGGAGGCCATGAAGCTGCACCCCGACGGGCCGTGCACGACGATGACATCAACATCCAGGTCGCGCAGCGTGTACATCGCCGCGACGATGGGGCTGGGACGCGGGTGTATGACCGTCCTCACTGGTAGCCCTCCTTGATCAGCTCTATCAGGAGCTTCACATCGGCCGGGACCTCCGGACGCTTCCCGTCTCCTGCGGTTATAGCTATCGGAACCCCGTAGGATCCGACCACTTCGGAGATCGCTCCGGCGTCCATCTTGTCGCAGACCTTCCTGCTGACCGGATCGAGAATGACCATGGCATCCTCCAGGGCGCCCATGTCGTCGAGGCACTTCATCGTCCTGGCGACTGACAGCCGGGATATCCCCGGATTCCTCTCGCGGACGGTGGTCCTGCCTCCTTCCTTGATGATCTCTCCGCGGCCGGGCACTCCCTTGAAGGTCTCCAGGGATCTCAGGACGGTCTCGCGCGGGATGCCCATGGCTAGACAGACCTCGAGAGCAGCATCCATGGAGCCCAGGTACTCGGTCGATACGTACGAGCCGTCCAGGACTATCTCCGATACGCCTTCGTAGTCCACCGACACCCTGAGACCCTCGCCCAGTCTGGGTTCAGAAACGGCCCTGACCCTCTGAGGATAGCCTGTGAGATGGTCGCACCATCTCGACCAGAACTCGACCTCGTCCAGAGGGACTATGTCCACCCCGTCGGTGAATATGTCCTTCTTGGCATCCGACGCCTTGAACGTGTTCTTGGCGATGCCGTAGTCCTCGGCGAGATTCGTTATGAGCGCGATGTCCGCCTTCCCCGATCCCCCCAGCGAAACCTCGCATACCACCGCATCGTAGTCGCCGGCGGGAAGCGTCATCAGATATGGAGGAGCGATGCTGACCTTGCGGTCTATCCTGTGGCCCTGGTCGGTCCAGGGTCCCTCCCCGCGGGAGGAATGCAGGAGCACCCTGCGTCCGGAATCGAAAAGGATCTTCGCCAGAATGTAGCAGGCGCTAGTCTTGCCCTTGACCCCGGTGACCTCTATCCTGAACCTGCGGTCGTCGATGAAGCGTCCGACCGCCTGGCTGAACGATATCACCTCGCCGACATCGGAATCGCCGAGGAAGGAGCGGGGACAGTGGGCAGGCATGACCGCCAGATCGTACTTTCCCTCGGGGACGGAATCGACTACGCGGATCTCGTCCTCCCTCAGCCCGGCCTTCTTCTCCTCCGGGCAGTTGCGATAGACGTCTACGCATGTGACGTCGTCGCCTTCGGCCCTGAATCTTCTGGCGATGACGTCTCCGCCGTGTGTAGTATCGAGAACCAGGACCTTCATCGGAGTCCTAGCCTCCTGAGCTTCTCGACGAGGACGTCGCAGAGCCTGGGGTCGGCCCCTATGGGGACCGCGTACTTGATCTCCGCCTTCCTTCCGTCCATGCTGACGATCCCTCCGTCGGAGAAGTTCTCTATGCCGAGCTTGGCAGGCACATCCATCGTGAGGTGCTTGCCGAGCGAGATGAACAGGGGCAGGGCTATGATCTCCTCTGCGCCGTCTGCGATCATCACCGGGATGACGTCCTCTATCTTGGGCTCCTCGAACTCGTTGAAGCCGACATAGACCTTTCCGTAGCCCCTCTCCTCGAGGCGCTTGGCGTTGAGCATCACGACGTTCCTGTTGTAGGGGAGCTGGGATCCGTGCCCCATTACGATCACCCTGGAATCCTTCCCGGGAGTGCGCAGCTCCTCGATCCTCTCGGCGAGGATGTCGGTGAGCAGCGGCTCCTCGCCGAAGGGCTGCTCGATGTGGACTTCGACATCCTTTCCGCCTATGCTGCAGACGCCGTCGGTGGTTCCGGGAGGAAGTCCGAAATGTTTGTTCGGGAAATCCCTGACGACATGGAGTCCGGAAGCGACGAAGAAGGGCAGGACGATTATCCTGTCGTATCCGTCCCTGACCATCTGCTCGGCCGCCTCGCGTATCGAGGGGAACGACGTCTCGTTGAATCCCACGTAGACGTTGTCGTAGCCCTTCGCCCTGAGCCTGTCGGCCTGCATGTCCAGAACGCCTTTGTTGAAGGACATGGTGGATCCGTGCCCTGCGAGTATTATCCCTGTCTTCATGACTATCACTCCAATCTCATTCCGCCTTCGGAATCCTCCGACGAATCGATGAGGATGCGCGCCAGATCCCTGTAGCGCTGCGCCATCTCGGAGTCGGGCTCTCCGCATACCACGGTGACGCCTCTCTCCTCGCACCTCTGGACGGCCGGATCCCTGGGAAGCCTCGTGACGACGCGGGTGCCCATCTCCGATGCTGCCCTGTCGACCAGAGCATCCTCGTCCTTGACTCCGCGGGAGTTCTGTATGAGCCCTCCAAGCCTCGCGTATCCGTCGTTCCTCAGATCCGAAACGGCGCCAGCTATGTTGCTCGCGGCGTACAGGGACATCATCTCCCCGGAAGTGACCACGAACACATCGCGGGCGTAACCGTTCCTTATAGGCATGGCGAAGCCTCCGCATACGACGTCGCCCAGGACATCGTACAGGATCACATCCGGCTTGTAGCTCCCGACCGCGTCTAGCTCCTCGAGCTTCTCGAATGCCGCGATGATTCCGCGTCCTGCGCAGCCGACTCCCGGACGGGGGCCTCCGCACTCCACGCATAGGACGCCTCCGGCGCCTTCGCGGACCAGATCCCCGAGTTCGGGATCGGGATTGTCCCTCATGACCTCGAGCACTGTGGGGATCTTCCCGCCGGTAAGGGCGCGTGTGGAATCCGCCTTCGGATCGCATCCTATCTGCATTACCCGCAGTCCCGACTCGGCCAGAGCCGAGGAAACATTCCCGACGGTCGTCGATTTGCCGATACCGCCCTTTCCATAGACTGCGATTCTGCGCATGCCGAGTCAATCGGGAGCACGCTATTAATATTTTTAGAGATGAAAGTAACACCGACCGAAAGGGCACTCAAATAAATCCGCAGAGCGATGCTCGTCCATGGCATTCGAGGAGTTCTCCCTGCCCTCATCGAGAGGGGATACCGACCTGCACTGCGTCGGATGGACCGTGGACGATCCCGTCGCCACCCTCCAGATATCGCACGGCATGATCGAGCACATCCTGAGATACGCCGATTTCGCGAAGTATCTCAACTCCAACGGGATCTCGGTCTTCGGCCACGACCATCTCGGGCATGGCGGAACCAGTCCCGACGACCTCGGCACCATAGCCGAATCGGACGGCGACGAGCATCTGGTGGAGGACCTGTACCTGGTGACGAGAGAAATCGACAGGAGATGCCCCGGCATCCCCCACTTCATACTGGGCCACAGCATGGGATCCTTCGTCGTCAGGAGATACCTCACACGCTACGGCGAGATGGTCGACGGTGCGGTGATCGTGGGAACCGGGAACCAGTCCCCGCTGTCCGTATCGTTCGGTAAGCTCGTGGCGACGATCCTCGTTAAGACGAAGGGGCCGAGATACGTCAGCCCGTTCCTCAACAGGACGGTCCTCGAAGGGAACGACAAGGCATTCGACGAGCCCGCTCTACCCAACCGGTGGATATCGCGCGATGAGGAGACGGTCAAGGCCTACAATGCGGATCCCTACAGCTCTTTCAAGTTCACAGTATCAGGATTCAGAGACCTCTTCACCCTCATCGGGAAGGTCGTCCGCTGCGAGGACATAGGGGGCATTCCGAAGGGGCTTCCGATCATCCTGCTCTCCGGTTCGGACGATCCCGTCGGGGAGCGCGGAAAGGGCGTCCGCAGAGCCGAGAAGAACCTGGAGAAGGCCGGCATGCATCCGGATATGATCCTATACGAGGGCGGAAGGCACGAGATACTGAACGAGACGAACCGCGACGAGGTCTACAAGGACATCCTCTATTGGCTCAAGGACCACATCTCAGACTGATCTGCGCCACATCGCCGCGAAGCAGTGGCACGGAGCGCCGCAATAGGGGCAGTGATGCCCCTCCTTCGACCCGACCCACTGGTTCCAATATCCCTCGATCACCAGGTCGGTGCGCTCGAATCCAGCCTGCGTGAGGGCTTTCCTGATGGGTTCGGCGCCGTCGCGGTGGACCCATGCCATGGAAACGGCGCGATCGCATCCGTCTTCCCTGAATCTGGAGATGCAGGACTCGCAGAGCATCCTTCCGATGCCCTTGCCGCCCGCATCCGCGGATATCGCTACGGAATCGACGAGACCTATCCTTGAAGCCTCCATCGCCCAGTCCCTCTCCGGACATGCCGGAAGCGCCAGTTCGGACGACTCGCTTTCCGGTCCGAACTCCCTGCATATCGCGAACCCGCACGGAACCCCGTCAATGACGGATACCAGACAGAACTCGGACGGGTCCTCCATGGCCTCGATGAAGTCCTCGTCGGAGATGTAGTCGACGCCCAGCTGGGCTTTACCTATGGCCACGAGGGCGGGCACATCCCCTGCCGATACTTCCCTCAGCTCGATTCTCCCAGCGCTTCCCTGCATAGCTCGCTCCTCTCCTCTTCGGTCAGGTCGCGGTATCTTCCGGATGGAAGGTCCCCTAACCCTATGTTCATGATGCGGACGCGGACCAGCCTGACCACCGTGTAGCCCAGACTCCCGCACATCCTGCGGATCTGCCTGTTCAGCCCCTGGCGGAGGACTATTCTGAATTCGCGGTCGGACAGCTTCTCGACCTCGCAGCGCTTGGTCCGGCGCCCGAGTATCTCCACACCCTCCGACATCCTCCTCACGAATCTGTCGGTGATGTCGTGATCAACCGTCACGACGTACTCCTTCTCGTGCTCTCCTCTGGAGCGCATGACGGCGTTCGCCAGATCCCCATTGTTGGTCAGAAGAAGAAGGCCCTCCGAATCCTTGTCCAGACGGCCGATGGAATAGATCCTCTCAGGATATCCGATGTATCCGATCACGTTGTCTGGATCGTCCGGGCTAGAGGTGCAGGTGATCCCGCGCGGCTTGTTGAAGGCTATGACTATGTCCGCGGACTTCCGGGACACCGGTTTCCCGTCGACGGCGACGACATCCCCGTCCAGGACCTTGTCTCCCAGTACGGCGATGCGCCCGTTGATGGTCACCCTGCCGTCCTCGACCATGCGATCCGCTGCACGGCGAGACGCCACCCCTGCCTCGCTTATGAACCTGTTCAGACGGACGCCTTCCATGCTCCGTCATCCGCTTCCCGTATTTATCAAAGGTCCGTCGCTCGAACTCCTCGACCGGGCATCCCGTCTTACCGGAATCGACCCCCTCCCCATCTTTTATAATCGCACAGCTGTGGGGGATTTCATGCCCCTCTTCCGTTCCCAGAAGCCTTTCAAAACGTCCGATCTGGGCATGCACTGGGATGCCGAGGATCCGTTCCTCTTCGTCTCGCACCATGAAGACGACTACCCCCATGGCAACCGCCAGCAGGCGCCCCCGCTAGAGGAGATCAGAGGAAGGAACCTGGGCAGGGACTACCAGCTCAGACTGGGATTCCGGATGTATCACGGCAAGGTCGTCCCCGGCTTCCCCATGCACGCCCATTGGGGCTACGACACCCTCACCCTGCCGGAGAAGGGCTACATCGACCATTTCGACACAGAGGGCATCCAGGGAAGATTCGGCTTCGGCGATGCCCAGTGGGTATCCGCTTCTTCGAAGTACGAGCACTGCGAGATGTACCCTCTCGCCGACCAGGAGAACAGGAATCCCAACGATATCACGCAGATCATGATCAACCTGCCCCTGGAGATGAAGAACCGCGGGAACCAGGTCACCACGGTATGGAGGGAGGATGTCGTGAGAGCAAGCGGGGACGGATGGAATGCGGAGGTGCTGTGCGGCAGGTTCGCAGGAGCCTCGGCCGAATCCCCGAATACCAATTCCTACGCCAAGATCTCTAACGGCGTCAGAATCGTCAGATTATCGTTGGAGCCGGAAGCGAAGCTGGATGTGGATGCCGCTGCCGAAGGCTCGAGAAGGAACCTGTACTTCGTCACAGGAGGCACCGCCGAGGTCATGGGCACCGAGGTCGAATCCAATTCAAGATTGAAGTTCTCGCATACAGGGCCGTTCACGATCGTCAACGGATCGGCTGAATCGGTCATGTGGCTTCTGGAAGGGAAGCCTATCGATCAGAAGATGATGTCATACGGGCCGGTCACGCTCGGCGATCTCAAGGATGTCAGGAAGGCCATGGACGAGATCAGGATAAACGAATTCCTGGAATGGCCTTGGGACATAATCGACAAGACTCAGCCGCTGGGGACCGAGAGATTCATCAGATACGCGGACGGAACCGAATGCAGACCCGGGATCGGAAAGGATACGGGATCCCGTCCCACTAATGAAGAATGATATGAACGGGACCGGCGAGTGTGCCGGCCCCTCGGTTTTCAACCCTTGTAGTAGATCATGGAGTTGCAGATCGTCGCGGCGATGTTGGATCCGCCCTTCCTGCCCTTGGGCACGATGTACGGGATGCCGTGACGGTCGAGGGTCTCCATCAGGAGTTCCTTGGCCTCCACCACATTGACGAATCCGACCGGAGCGCCGATGACGAGAGCGGGCTTGAGCTTGCCCTCGTCCACGAGCTCGCAGATCCTGACCAAGGCCGTAGGAGCGTTCCCTATGGCGAAGATTGTCGGCTTCTTGGCCGCGACCTCCGCTCCTCTGTCCATGCACACGGTCGCACGGGTGCACCCGCGCCTCTTCGCTTCGAGAACGACGTCGTCGTCGCTGATGTAGCAGTGGACGTTTCCTCCGTACTGGCCGAGCTTCTTCTTGTTGATGCCCGCGGCGGCCATCTTCGTGTCTGTAACGATGTCTGCTCCGGCGCGGATCGCTGCGACGCCTTTCTCCGCGGCGCCTTCAGAGAAGACAAGGTTGTCCGCGTAGTCGAAATCGGCTGAGGTGTGTATGCACCTCTTGACGATGGAGAACTGGGGCTCGGGCCATGTGCGGCCGTTGAGCTCCGACGTTATGATCTCCATGCTGCGCTTCTCGATCTCTTCAGGTTTCACTATCTCTATGCTCATTCACTCACTTCCCTCGATTCTGTATCCTCTGGGGGTGATCATCCGGCCTCGG
>DAXO01000049.1:16754-34205 GCA_002506425.1 Methanomassiliicoccaceae archaeon UBA480
GCCTCCCGACGTATATGTCTGGGAGTTACCCACGATAACGATGCAGAACATGTCCACATCGGCCGGGTCAAGATCGCCGAGCGTGGTGATCTTGCTCCATTGATCGGACCTTCCCGCGTTGCGGACTATCCCGACAGGAGTATCAGCTGAACGGTGCTTCAAAAGGATTTCGCGGGCCTGTCCGAGATACTCGGTCCTGGTCTTGCTCTTGGGGTTGTAGATGCAGGTTATGAAGTCGCCCTCGCCGGCCTTCTCCACCCTCTTCATGATCAGGTCGAGAGGGGTCATGAGATCCGAGAGGCTGACGATGACCAGGTCGTGCATCAGAGGGGCGCCCAGTATGGACGCTGCGGACGATGCCGCGGTTATCCCGGGCACGGTGTCGATCTCGATGTCTGCACCCATCTCATCGGCTAGCTGGTAGATGATCCCGGCCATGCCGTATATCCCAGAGTCCCCGGAGGATACCATCGCCACATCCTTTCCCGACATGGCGTCCTCGATGGCCATCCTGCAGCGCTCGACCTCCTTCATCATCCCCGTGGCCTTGTACTCCTTGTCGGGGAAGATGGGCTTCAGCAGATTGACGTAGGTCGTGTATCCCGTGACTACGTCGGCCTGCTCTATGGTCCTCGCGGCGCGGAAGGTCATATCGTCCTTCCCGCCGGGTCCGAACCCCACGACATGGAGTCTTCCCTTTGCCATGGGATCACTCCTTCCCCTTGCGGAACTCGGTCGTGAAGTTCTTGTCGTAGAGCTTGGACAGCTCGTGGTCGTCCCCGAGGAAGTCCCCGACGACGGTGAGCGCGGTCTTCTTGATGCCCGCCTCCTTGACCTTGCCGGCGATATCCTGGAGGGTTCCGCGAACGATCTTCTGGTCCGGCCAGGTGGCCTTGTAGACGACGGCGACCGGGGTCGTAGGCTCGTATCCGCCCTCCTCCAGCTGCTTGACCATCTCGTCCATGAACCCTATCGAGAGGAAGATGACCATGGACGCATGATGCCTGGCGAGGTCCGGAAGCTTCTCGCGGGGAGGCATCGGGGTCCTTCCCTCCATCCTGGTGAAGATGGTTGTCTGACTCTTGCCGGGCAGCGTGTACTCCGCATTGAGAACAGCCGCGGTGGCGAAGGCCGATGAGACGCCGGGCGTGACATCGTACTTTATGCCGAGCTCGTCCAGCCTGTCCATCTGCTCCCTGTGGGCGCCGTATATGGATGGGTCGCCGGTGTGCACGCGCGCGGTGGTCTTGCCTTTGGCCTCGGCCTCCTTCATGACCTCGATAACCTCGTCGAGGTTCATCAGCGCGCTGTTGTATATCTCGGCGCCTTCCTTGTGCCCTTCGAGCACCTCGGGGTTCACCAGGGATCCGGCGTAGATGATGACGTCGGCCTCGTCGATGAGCCTCCTTCCTTTGAGCGTGATGAGTTCTGGATCTCCGGGACCCGCTCCGATGAAATGTATCATTCCTTAATTCCTCCCTTCTTCTTGATCAAAACAGTTGTGAAATAGCCATAAGTGCGTCCGACGTCCATAGGTCCGATGTACTCTCCTTCCATCCCCACGTTGCTGACCACCGTGGCCGCGCTGAGCGGGATACCGAGGGACTCCATCAGATCCGCGATCATCGGCATCGATTTGAACGCCTTCATGACGACGACGTTGTCGAAGTTCTCGAGCGCGTCCTTGAGGAGATGCGAGTTCTCCTTGGCGACTGGGACGATGGCTAGGCCCTCGTTGCCGATCATCAGGGGCAGTCCTGCTAGAGCAGCGCCGTGACAGAACGAAGGGATCCCGGGAATGACCTCGGTCTCGTATCCGCGGGATGCGATCTCCCTGTCGATGTACATGTACGTGCTGTAAACGCCCACATCCCCGAGAGTGACCATGGCGATGTCCTCCCCGTTGTCGAGGAGCCTGCACATCTTGTCCATCGCCTCCTCGCGGCACTTCTCCCTCACAGAATCGTCGGGATCCATGTCGAAGAGGAACTCCTCCACGCTCTTCTCGGACATGTCCACGACCTGTTTGGCGATATCGAACGCCGTACTGCCCTCTCCTAGCTTGCGAACGGGGTAGGCGATTATCCCGCAGGAGTCCAGGACCTGCTTCGCTTTCAATGTCAGAAGGCCGGGATCGCCCGGTCCGACTCCGATTCCGTACAGTTTTCCAGCCATACTCGAAACTTCCAATTGGCCATGAATGCTCGTAAGTTAATTTAAGTGATTGGTGGATTCATCCAATATTGAGGACTGTCCAATGTGTCCAGAATCCGAAGAAGAAGACATGTACGTTTATGTCAACAACAAGCGCATGAGGCGCGGACACACCACGGGGACATGCGCCGCGGCTGCATCCAAGGCGGCCGCGATGGCCCTTCTAGGCAGTCCGTGCGGCACCGTGGAGATAACCACGCCGAAGGGGATCTCGCTCCGCCTTCCCGTAGAGGATCTGAAGTTATCTGAGGGATCGGCCTCCTGCGCCGTCAGGAAGGACGGAGGCGACGACATCGACGCGACGAACGGGGCGGACGTCTATTCGGAGGTCTCCCTCATCCCCTCCGGGATCGAGATAGACGGCGGCGAGGGGGTCGGAAGGGTCACCCGGAAGGGCCTGGACCAGCCGCCGGGGAACGCTGCGATCAACCATGTCCCGAGATCGATGATCCGCGAGGCGCTGGAGGATGTAGCATCCTCGCTCGGGTACTCCGGGGGATTCAGAGCTGTGATCTCCGTCCCTCAGGGAAGGGAGATCGCCAAGAAGACATTCAACCCCCGCCTCGGCATCGAAGGAGGCATATCCATCCTCGGAACCAGCGGGATCGTCGAGCCCATGAGCGAGACCGCCCTGGTGGATACCATCCGCACCGAGATGAGGATGCGCGCCGCCAACGGCAGCAGGGTCCTCCTCGTGGTGCCCGGGAACTACGGCAAGGACTTCACCGAGGGTATCGATGGGATTGATCCCGATTTCGCCGTCAAATGCAGCAACTTCGTCGGCGAGATGCTCGACTGCGCTGTAGAGCTCGATGTGGATGTCGTCCTCGTATCCAACCTCGGAAAGATGGTCAAGCTGGCCGGAGGGATAATGAACACCCATTCGAGGAACGCGGATGCCAGAATGGAGATCCTCGCCGCCGATACGGCTGTGGCCGGAGGAAGCATCGAAGCCGTCCGCGCGATCATGGGCTGCATCTCCACCGACGACGCCCTGGATGTCGTGAACGGAGAAGGGCTTATCGAAAAGCTCTCGGACATCCTCATGGAGAAGATAGAATTCCATATGAACCACCGCACAGGCGGAGCCATACGCGTGGGCGCGGTGATGTTCTCATCCGTCTACGGCCTTCTGGGGAAGACGTCCCTGGCTGACGAGCTCCTGGATGAGATCAGGAGGGAGTGCAGATGAGGATCAACGCTGTAGCGTTCTCCACCAACGGCTGCAGGACCGCCATCAAGCTGAAGGAGGCCTTCCCCGAGGAGGATATCAGGATCTTCAGCAAGACGATGTCGGACAACCTGGGCGTCGAGAGGATCGAAGGAAAGGTCGGAGAATGGACAGGCAGGTCGTTCGAGGAATGTGACGCCGTAGTATTCATCGGAGCCATAGGGATAGCGGTGAGATACATCGCCCCCTTCGTAAGGAGCAAGACCGTGGACCCGGCCGTGGTCGCCATGGACGAGCACGCGATATGGGCTGTCGCCCTGCTCTCCGGACACATAGGCGGATGCAACGAGCTGACCGCCAGGATAGCGGACCGCATGGGTTCCGAAGCCGTCATCACCACAGCTACGGACCTGAACGGCAAATTCTCCGTGGACACCTTCGCCGCCCGCAACGGCATGAGGATCTCCAGCATGTCGATCGCCAAGGACGTCTCCTCCAAGGTCCTGGACGGAAGCTTCGTGGGATTCTGCTCGGAGATGCCGATCGAAGGGAAGTTCCCGGAGGGGATAGTCGAAGCCGATTCCGGACCGTTCGGAGTGTGCGTCTCATCCGATCCGGAAAGGAAGCCGTTCGAGACCACGCTCAACCTCACTCCGATGGATGTGGTCCTCGGAGTTGGATGCAGGAGGGGGACCGAACCCTCCAAACTGAGATCATTCGCCGAGAAGGTGCTGAAGGAGGAGAACATCGCGCCCGAAAGGGTCGGCTCCGTCGCCAGCATAGACCTGAAGAAGGACGAGGAGGCCGTCCTCGCCCTGGCAAGGCGTCTCAGAGCACCAGCCGTGTTCTACTCGGCAGAACAGCTGAACTCCCTGGAAGGAGAGTTCTCGAGATCGGAATTCGTGAACAGGATAACCTCTGTCGACTGCGTCTGCGAGCGCTCGGCGATGATGGAGGGCGGACGCCTCATCCGCCGGAAGACGGCCGAGGACGGCATGACGATCGCCATCTGCATCAGGGAGATGCATCCGAGGTTCCTATGAGCGGAATATTCGTGTTCTCCGGGACCGCCGACGGGCGCAGGCTCTCGGAGCTTCTCTCCTCTATGGGGCTGGAGGTGCATGCCCGTGTCGCCACGGAATACGGAGCGGCGATGATGGAGGGCGACGGCGTGGATGTAGCCGTCGGAAGCTGCGGAGGCGCCGAAGGCATCGCCAGGACGATTCGCGAGAACGGCTACACGCTGGTGATAGATGCGACCCATCCGTACGCGCGCAGGATCTCCGAGCACATACGGGAAGGATGCAGGGAAGCCGGCGTGGAATGCATACGCCTGCTCCGCGAAGGCGGATCCTGCGGGGACGACGTCGTTTCAGTCCC
Source organism: Methanomassiliicoccaceae archaeon UBA480 (assembly GCA_002506425.1). Lineage (GTDB taxonomy): Archaea > Thermoplasmatota > Thermoplasmata > Methanomassiliicoccales > Methanomethylophilaceae > Methanoprimaticola. Next base: position 21,520 of record DAXO01000049.1, read on the forward strand.
CAGCGTCAGGGATGCGGTGGACTACCTCATCGACAAGGAAGGGGTCATACTCGCATCCACCGGAAGCAACGAGCTCGCGGAGTATGCCCGCATCCCGGACTATCGGAAGCGCGTGGTCGCGCGCATCCTGTCGACCAGGGATTCGGCCGAGAAGGCATTCGCCCTCGGATTCGAAGGACGCAACCTCATCGCCGCACAGGGCCCCTTCACGGAAGGAGAGAATATCGCGGCCCTCGAGAGGTCCGGAGCGGAATGGCTCGTGACCAAGGACTCGGGGACAGTCGGAGGATTCGAGGATAAGATCCGCGCTGCCCGGAAGGCGGGCGCGAAAGTCGTTCTTATATCTAAGCCCGAGGAGTCGGGATACAGTTTCAAAGAGGTCGTCAGAATGGTCGAGGACAGATTCGGGATGGAGCATTCGAACGTGGAGGAGCAGACGGCGAGGAGAAAACTCGTCCTCATCGGCATAGGGATGGGGCCGGGCGACCTCACCCAGCGGGCGGCGGAGCGGCTGAAGGACTCCGACCTGATAATCGGAGCCAAACGCATGCTCGAATCCGTGGATGCCGCAGGCGTCGACACCCTGGTGGAATACAAGGCGGACGTCATCGCCGAGTATCTGGACGCCCACCCCGAATACGCGAACATCGCATGCCTTATGTCGGGCGACACCGGGTTCTACAGCGGCACCAAGCAGATCCTGGCCCGCATAGACCGCGAAAGGTTCGACATATCGGTCGAGCCGGGGATATCCTCCGTCGTGTATCTCGCGTCGAAGCTTGGAGAGACCTGGCAGGATGTCTTCCTCACCAGCGCCCATGGGCGCAGCTCCAACATAGTCGGCCTGTCGAGGACGCATCCCAAGGTGTTCACTCTCCTTTCCGGAGAGGAATCCGTGCGCTCGCTCTGCTCCCTTCTGATAGAGTACGGCATGGACGTCGATGTCGCCATCGGACAGGACTTCGGATATCCCACCGAGAGGATCGTCCGCGGAAGCCCCTCGGATCTCGTCGGATTGAGCTACGGGAACCTCTGTGTTGCGATGATCATCAACCGCGATCCCGACACGTCCGTCCCGCTCTACATCCCCGATGAGGAGTTCATCCGCGGGGACGCTCCTATGACCAAGTCCGAGGTGCGCACCCTGTCGGTCGCGAAGCTCAAGCTCCGCCCCGATTCGGTGGTGTACGACGTAGGCGCAGGCACCGGATCGGTATCCGTGGAGATCGCTCTTGCCGCAGTCGAAGGGACGGTGTATGCCATAGAGAAGGAGGATGCCGCCGCCGACCTCATCGAGGAGAACAAGAGGAAGTTCAAGACCCCCAATATAGAGGTCGTCCGCGGCACCGCCCCGGAAGCGCTCGATGACCTCCCTCTGCCGACGCATGCGTTCATAGGCGGTTCGTCTGGAAATCTCAAACAGATAGTCGAATGCCTCCTGTCGAAGAATCCCGACATCCGCATAGTGATCAACTCCGTGACGATAGAGACCCTCGACGAGACCATGGCGGTCATCAGGGACCTCGGACTCGTGGAAGAGGAAATCGCCAACGTGAGCATCGCTAAGGGCAGGAAGCTAGGAAGGTACCACCTCATGACCGCCCAGAACCCCGTGTACATAGCGGTGGTGAGAGGAAGATGAGCATCCCCCGCTTCATGATAGCCGCTCCGGCAAGCGGAAGCGGGAAGACCCTCGTCACCTGCGGCCTGCTCCAGGCTCTGGTCAATCGCGGATTGAAGGTCGCCTCTTTCAAGTGCGGACCCGACTACATAGATCCGATGTTCCATTCCCGGGTCATCGGGACGCGCTCGAAGAACCTCGATGCCTACTTCGTCGACGAACCCGTCCTCCGCTACCTGTTCGGAAGGACTGCGGAGCAGTGCGACATCTCCGTCGTCGAGGGAGTCATGGGATTCTACGACGGGATCTCGTTCGACGGCACCTTCGCAAGCTCCTGCGACGTATCCAACAAGCTTGGGATCCCCGTGGTCCTTCTTGTCAACGCCAAAGGCGCATCGCTGTCTGCGGCGGCCGTGGTCAAGGGATTCAAGGAATTCTCAGAGAACAACATCCGCGGCGTGATATTCAACCAGATGTCCGAGAAGGTCTACCGCGCAGTCGCCCCGATAGTCAGGAAGATGGGCATAGAGCCCCTTGGCTACGTCCCCAAGGTCACCGATCTAGTATTGGAGAGCAGGCACCTGGGGCTGGTGCTCCCCGGCGAGATCGAAGCCCTTAAGGACAAGCTGAACAGGCTGGCCCAGGTGCTCGAGGAGTCGCTAGACATAGACGCTCTGATAGGTCTCGCTAAGGATGCGCCCGATCTAGAGTTCGAAGCCCCGGAAGTGAAGAGATTCGACGAGAATATCCGCATAGGTCTGGCCGACGATGACGCTTTCTGCTTCACATACGAGGACAACATCGAGCTCCTGGAGAGGATGGGAGCGGAGATCGTCAGATTCTCGCCCCTCGAGGACAAGCAACTTCCCGACGTGGACGGGATCATCCTTTCAGGAGGATACCCCGAGCTTCACGGCGAGGCGCTGGAGTCCAACAAGTCCATGCTAGACGATATCCGCAGCAAGGTCTCAGCCGGCCTCCCGTGCATAGCGGAGTGCGGCGGATTCATGTATCTCCACGAGAAGATGGAGGACCGCGACGGAAAGGACAGATCCATGTGCGGCGTCATATCGGGAAGGACATGGAACACCGGGAAGCTCTGCAGATTCGGTTACGTGACCCTCACTCCTCTGAAGGATGACGGCATGATGCGCTCCAGAACGTCGGTCAAGGGTCACGAGTTCCATTATTGGGACAGCGAATCGAACGGAGAGGACTGGGAGGCCTGCAGGCGGGGAAGCACCTACAGATGCATCAACGACACCGGCACACTGCTCGCCGGGTATCCGCACATGTACTACTATTCCAACCCGGATATCGCCGCGGGCTTCCTCGAGAGATGCCGCGAGTATCGCGCATCCTCGGAATGAGAAACCCTGCCCGGGAGCTCGGAACAGCGAGCCCCGGGATCAGGATCCTTCGGTAGGGCGCAGAACCGCCTTCCCCGTGCGGAGATCGAGAATGATCCTGTCTCCCCAATGCCTGCGAAGCACCATCTCCGCTGTCAGATCGGAATTGTTGTACACTATCGACCACTGCGTGTTGCTGGTCACATCCTCGGGATTCGGCTCCTGGGAGGAGGCCTTCAGCGCCTCCCATGCGACCTCGGTCGTATGCTCCTTTCCTTCCACGGTCCTTCTGACGGCGTCGCGGCGCTCCATCCCGTGTCCGTATATCCCGTTCTTCTGGAACGGCTTGACCATATCCGAGCGCATAGCGAAGAAGTTCGTCACAGCGTCTGCTGGAGTGGCTGTGAAATCGCGGGTTGCGCTGTCGGGATCGTATTCCACCACCGTCCCCTCTCCGCCGGCATCCGTTATGTAGAAGTGGTAGTCGCGGCCTCCCATCGCCATCATGTCGTACTGCGACAGGAGCTCTACCGCATCCTTCGCCGACATTGCCCGATCCAGGACCAGCCTGATGGCCAGCGTCGTGAATATCCTCGCCCTGCCGGTCCTCTGGTCCGTCGGGGTGCTGTCGAGGGTGAGGACCGCTATGGAGACGCCCCTGTCGTTCATCCCGTCCAGGCATATGAACGGAGAAAGGAGGGACGAAGCGGCCCTCGCCTTGAACGAAGACAGCGGATCCTTCACCGATATGTTGTCCAGTGCAGCGAAGGCGACAGATCTGCGTCCGCCGCGGGGAGAGGTCCTGACGAGCATGGACGAGGTGTCCAGTTTGAAATCGTAGTTGCGGCCCATCATCGAACCGCATCCCGTGTCCGGTAGAGAGAACGCCGTGCACCCGAAATCCGGAGGCGAATACTCGACATGCATGTGCGGGAACGCCTCCGCCAGCATGGCATCGGCGGCTTCCTGCGCATCATCGAATCCGCGTGAAATCACGCGGTCGAGATCGTAGCGATACTTGACATCCGCTCCGTATACCCCGAATCCATCGGGATACGAGACGATCCTCGAGACCGAGGCAATTGTTCCTAGGCGCGACACTGTGCTCCCCTCCGATCGTGACATCGTGTTTCGCTATATCCCTATCGTTCGGCATGCGATCGGACGAACACGGCCTGGACCAGCACCATGTAAAGAATGGTTCCGGCTCCGATGCTGAGGAATATGTTCCTCTTCCACAGGTGAAGTCCGATGACCACGAGGCAGGCGATGAGCTCCGGGATCCCGTAGGGGTATGCGAGCACGGACGTCGACCTGAGGCAGTAGACGATGAGCATCCCGATTATGGCGGGCGGAAGGACCTTGCCGATGAACTCCACCTTTGGCGGCAGCTCCTTGCCTTTGCGGAATACGAGGAAGGACGCAGCGCGTGTGGAGAAGGTGGCGACCGCGACCACTGCGATCATTATCAGAGAGGATGCGGTATCAATCATCCAACCTTCCCTCCACGGACTCTATCTTCTTCCTTCCCAAGAGGATGACCGCGATCATCAGAAGCATCGCGGGCAGGACGAAGCTGTCCGCCCCGAAAACGATGAGGCACACCAGCGCGCACAGGACTCCGATGAGCTCGGGGAGCCTGTTGGACCTCCTGCACCACATCTCGATGAACATCACGAGGAAAAGCGCGGTCATGGCGAACTCTATGCCCTGCGAGTTGAACCTCACGGTGGTCGCCAGAAGGGACCCCATAGCCGCTCCGACGACCCAGTAGATATGGTCCAGGAGAGTGATGGAGAACACGAAATCCTCCTCGTCCACGCCTTCGGGCACCTTGGTCGTGCAGACGAGGGAGTAGGTCTCGTCGGTCAGGCCGAATATCATGTACCATCTCTTCCGGCCGAAGCGGTTGTACCTTCCTACCAACGACAGGCCGTAGAACACATGCCTGATGTTGACCATGATCGTCAGCAGAGCGGCCTGAATGAGCGAGAAGCCGGGAACGAAGAAGTTGACGGCAAGGTACTGTCCGGAGCCCGCGTACACCACGGTGCTGACCAGTATCGCCCAGAGGACGCTGTATCCCATGTCGGCGAACATCACTCCGAAGGCCGCGCCCATGAACAGATACCCCGTCAGAACGGGGATCGTGTAGGGGAAAGCATCCTTCAGAGCCTTGACGAAAACGCCCATGGTATCGTTCGAGCCCAGTCGTTCCCCCTATATAATTGGCACCGGGGCCGACCCTTCGCCTCGATTTGAATCCGGGACGCATGTCGACCTCTGTCGGCTGCCCGCACCTGAATCTCACCACGCCGTTGAGCATCTCGTCGAGTATGTATCTGCAGCCCTTCAGTCCGACGACGCACCTCCCCATGAGATCCAGATGCCTGCCGCGCGGAAGGCGCGTCTCGACGTACGAAACCGTCGTCCTCGACAGCCTTCCCTCGAGGGCCCTAATGCCGTCGCAGAAGACCACGTCAGCGCCATCTTCTGCATTTTCCAGCGCATCCTCCGCGTCGATGCTCCGAAGAAGGCTCGTGATCTCCGGCAGATACTCCGAATCCATCAGACGGATGCTCCTCGGGACCATCCCGAAGGATTCCGCCATCCATGATGCGAGCGGGAGCGCGGTGGAGGATTCGCCTTCGATGGAGAATCCCTTGGCGCGGAGCCCCGCCGGGGCCCTGTCATAGTTCATCAGCACCTTATGGACCGCCGATGCCTCCGAATCTATCATCTCCAATGCCGGAGACGGATCCGTTCCGAGCGCTGATGCGATCTCGCGCACGAACGAACGTATCGCTGAATAGCCGACGGGCGCTCCTTTTGAAAGCCTCAGCTTCGGAGTCCCGAAGCGCTTCTCCAGCAACTCCGCGGTGCGCATGCAGTATTCCGGACGTACCATGACGTTCAGGGAGGCTTTCCCGATATCTCCGATCCTGCTCCTTTCAGGCAGACAGCCGGGGACGCAGATCGTTTCCACCCCCATTGCCGAAAGGAGGCGGCGGAGGTCCTCCGACCCCTGCTCCCATCCGGGATCCTGTATGCCGTATCCGAGAAGGTTCACAGACGGGGCATCGGTGCATCCCCCCTCGATATCCGTCTCCGACAGTATGGCCGCAACGGTGCGGTCGTACCCTTCGCACATGGACATGGACGACAGGTCGCCCTCCACCGTGAGGGGCCTGCCGGTCCTGGTTCCGATCCTCGCACCGTCTGTGCATATCAGCGATGCACCCAATGTGTCTAAGAGGACGACGCGCCTGCCCGTCACTTCGGAAACGGACTCGACGCCCTCGGATATCTTCGCGGAGGCTCCGAATACGACGTCTTCGTTGTTCATGTACGTGCACGGCAGCCTCGACTGCCTGCTGAAGTACTTGGAGCGGCAGCATCCCGCATTCTCCGGAGCGTATGCCGGGATCAGATCGTGCAGCATAATCTGCGCGCGGGACCTGCATCCCCCTGCTCCGTTGATCATCGTGTCCGTCATCCCCAACGATTCCGATGCGATGACGGCGCCGAGCAATCCGTCCGGCTCAACCTTCATAGTCCCGCCTCCCACGATCCGGCAGGGGCCCGTATGCAGTCCGAGAGGATGCGGGCCCACTCGACGGCACCGTCTATGCCGTACTTCCTCGAACCGAGAGGAGCCCATCTGAAGCCTTCACGGGAGACCCTGAATGGATCGTTTGTGACAACGAGCTCTATGTCCTGTCCTGACACCGCCTCCCTGAGATCGCACATCCTCGCCCCCTCGATGACCTCTATCCCGCCGTAGTCGGGAACGCGTACGTTGTGGTCGATGACGTGTCCGTCTGCGAACATCAGAGCGCGGACATCCGCTCCGAGCTCCCGCAGAGTCTCCACCTGCCAAGCGAGGTCCCTCACCATGATGCAGTATATGACGACCCGGCGACCCTCCATCTTCCTGCGGAACGGAGCGATGCCGTCCTCGAACTCCCTCCTGAGGGATTCCTCCGCCTGACCGGCCAGATGCGCGTATCCGGGCGAGTACTCCGATATGCCGCGGATCCAATCGATGCAGTCCGACAGGCCTACGGGGACGTCGAGACGCAGGGCTCTTCTGCGACCGGTGGACTCCGCTATCCGATCGGCTATCCGTGAATTCAGCTGCGAATTCCCCAGCTGTATGTCGAATTCGGCACTGCGGAAGCCCCGGATGTCGGACATTCCGCAGTAGTCCAGCAGCTTGGTCCCTATGCGGAGGCCCAGCTTGGACAGGATGTGCTGGACCGCGGCGGTGCCGTCATCCCTTCCCAATGCGTAAAACCATCTGGCGATGAGATTGACCGTTCCCTTCTCCGTATCCCGGGGCTCCATCATCGGGATCAGAGCGTCCATAAGCCCGTAGAATCCCCCGAACTTGCTTCCCAGGAATGTCCTGTCCGCCGATACCGGAACCGCATCGACGCCCAGACGCTCCGAGATCCTCCTGGATGCAGATGCTAGATCCACCCCCATTATCTCCGATGCGCATGTGGGAACCAGGAAGACCGTCCTGTACCCGTCCTCCTTCGCACGCCTCACGGCATCCTCCAGGGATTCGCCCGTATCGCGGAATGCATCGTCCGCATCCATCCCTGTGGAATAGATCCCGGGCTCGGGGATGGGGCCGGAGCGCTCCGAGGAACTGTAAGCCGTGCGTCTGCGGAAGGCGTACTCCATGAGATAGGCGCAGTTGCGGGGACCGTGAAGAACGACGGCCGCGTCCCTTATCCTCATGGCTCCGTCGGCGGCGCCGTGGGAGGTGCATGCAGGCATCACGAACTCTCCTGTATAGGTGAGGTTGCGCTCCGAATCGAATCCGTCGAAGGAGCATCCGCGCCTCCTGTCGGGCTCCGAACCGCTTCTCAGGGGCCTCCCGGCTGCGATGTCGGACATTGCCTCATCCGACAGGGGTCTGGGCTCGTATAACTCCGGTCCCGACGCTATACGCTCGGCCAGCTGGCGCAGGATGCACGCCTCCTCAGAACCGGGATGCAGCTCCGCCAGGACGCGGCCTTCCGATTCGGCTTCCCTGAAGAGCCTGGAGCGCGGGATGTCGCTTACTATCGGCAACCCAGCTGCATCGGCGAAGCGCTTTGCGGCGAGCGTCTCGCCCGCATCGCCCCTCCTGTTGAGAACGAGGCCCATTACGCATCTCCCGGGATTGACATTCCTAAGGCCGCGGAGTATGTTGTTGGCTGCGAAGAGCGACATGAACTCCCCGGATGTGACTATCAGAACCGCATCGGCGTTGGAAGCCCTCGCCGGGATGGCGAATCCTCCGCATACGACGTCGCCCAGAACGTCGCTTATACGGAAATCCGCAGTCTCCTCCGCTATCCTGGAGAAGAGGAGCTCCATGCCTTTCCCGGCGCATCCCCTGCCGGGCTCTGCGCCCCCGCATTCCGCGCATCCGATCCCTGCGATCCCGGGGTGCAGAGGATTCGCCGAGATATCCGCGGAGAACGTCTCTATGCCTTTTCCGCCTGTGAGCAGCCTGGTGGAATCATGCTTCGGATCGCAACCCACATGGATGACCGATCTCCCCTCAGAAGCCAGGATGTACGAGATGTTGGCCGATACGGTCGATTTGCCGACCCCTCCTTTGCCGTAGACTGCCAGACGATACACGGGCGAGGATTGCATTGGATGTATAATCCTATTCGCTATACGGAGATGAGACCTTGATCCTGCGACCAATCTATTAGAACCATGATACAGTACACGTAGAGTTCGGAGCCGAGGTTATGATTCTCAGATATCTGCGCGGAAGGGACTGGACGATGATAGCGTGCTGCGTAGCGCTCATCATAGGCCAGGTGTACCTGGACCTGCGCATTCCGGAATACATGTCCGAGATCACCTACAGGCTCCAGACGGGCGATGGAACCGACGAGATAGCGGAATGCGGCATCCGCATGATCGCGTGCGCATTCGCCAGCCTCGGACTCGCCCTTTGCACATCCGTTCTGTCCGCAAGGGCCGCCTCTTCCCTCTGCCGGACCCTCAGAGAGAAGCAGTTCCGGAAGATAGCGACCTGGTCCCGGCAGGATCTGGATTCGTTCTCGGTTGCATCGCTGATCACCCGTTCTACCAACGACGTCTACCAGCTGCAGCAGTTCATCGGAAGAGCCATCAACATGGTCGTGAAGGCTCCCGTCCTGGCGATTTGGGCCCTTCTGAAGATCACGTCCAGCGCCTTCGAGTGGACCGCTGTGACGGGGGCGGCAATGGCGGTACTGCTGATCGCCATCTCGCTGGTCATGTGGCGCGGAACCCCATACATCCGCAAAATGCAGTGGTTCGTGGATGCCGTGAACTCGGAAACCCGCGAAGAGCTGGAGGGCATGCGCACCATACGGGCATACAATGCCGAGGCAAAGACCGAGAAGGAATTCGACAGGTCTTCGGAGGATCTCCGCGACAATGCCGTGAAGGCCGTCAAGATCATGTCCCTCATGCATCCCCTCGCATCCTCCATGATGAGCTTCCTGACCATGGGCATATACTGGGTCGGAGCAGGGGTCATCGAGGCATCGTCCGGAAACGCGGATGCGCAGATGCGCCTGTTCTCGGACATGATCGTGTTCACTTCCTATGCGACAATGGTGCTGTCCTCGGTCATGATGGCCACCGGGATCCTGAGGATAATGCCCAACATCATCGTGTCATCCAGGAGGATAGAGGAGGTCATCTCCCACGATTCGCCCATACGCGACGGGAGCCTCTATGCCGAGGATGCGCTGGAGCCCGGAGCAGTGGAATTCGATCACGTCTCATTCAAGTATCCCGGTTCCGAAAGGGAAGCTCTCCACGACGTGACGTTCCGTGCAGAGCCGGGATCGACCTTGGCGATAATCGGGCCGACCGCCAGCGGCAAATCGACTATCATCAGCCTGATAGCACGCCTCTACGACGCGACAGAAGGTTCGGTTTCAGTCGGGGGAAGGGATGTCCGCGAATACCGGGAGGATGACCTCGACTCGATGATCGGATACGTTCCTCAAACGGCCGTCGTTTTCACCGGTTCGATGAAGGACAACGTCGGATACGGCGGGAAGGCCCGTTCCGACGAGATGATAGAGAGGGCGATACGCGTGGCGCAGCTCTCCGAGCTTGTGGAGCGCATGCCCGATGGGATGGACTCCGACGTCTCCCAGCACGGATGGAACCTCTCCGGAGGACAGAAGCAGAGGCTGTCGATAGCCCGCGCCGTCTGCAAGGATCCGCCCATCTATCTGTTCGACGACTCGTTCTCCGCCCTCGACTCGCGCACGGACAGGAACCTCCGCGAAGCTCTGAAGAAGGAGACTGCAGGCGCCACCAAGATAATCGTGGCGCAGAGGGTAGGCACGATAATCGATGCGGATGAGATCCTGGTCCTTGACGAAGGAAGAATCGTCGGTTCGGGAACGCATGAGGAGCTCATGGCCGCATGCCCGCTGTACCGCGAGATAGCCCAATCGCAGCTGGAGGATTTCGATGACTGAAACCGAGAGAGGCGCCAGAGCACCTCCGAAGGGACCGTCGTGGACGCGCGGCAGGGACAAGCCCAAGGACCTGGGCAAAGCCATGCGCGAGCTCCTAGGTTACATGGGTCCGGACCGCAGGCCGGTATTCATCGGTATGGCATGCACACTGCTTGCCACTATGCTGGCGCTTATCGGCCCTCAATTCCTGGAGGCGATGACCGACGCCATCTCCGGTTCGATATCATCCGGCACCTCGATCGACCTGAGGTGGATCTCAGGGATCGGATGCATGCTGTTCGCGATATACGGATTCAGCCTGATCTTCAACTTCTGCGCCTCATACTACATTGGAGCGGCATCGGAGCGCGTCGGCGACCGCATGCGCAAGGACCTGTCCCGCAAGTTCACCCGCCTTCCGTTCTCCTATCTGGAATCGAATCAGATCGGCGACATGATGAGCAGGGTCACCAACGACACCGACACCGTGAGGAAAGGCGCCGCGGAGAGCTTCACATCATCGATCAACGCGGCATTCTCGATAGTAGGAGCCTTGGCCATGATGCTCTACACCAGCTTGGAGCTGGCGGTGTTCGCGGTGATACCGACGCTCGCGGGCATGTGCGTGATATACATCGTCACGCACCGCACGCAGAGATTCTTCACGGCACAGCAGCGCGATCTCGGCAAGGTCAACTCGATGGTCGAGGAGGTCTACTACGGGCATGACATCGTGAAGACCTACAACAACTGGGGCCCGAGCAACGAGAAGTTCGACGGCATCAACGAGGCCCTGTTCCAATCATCGTTCAAGGCCAGGCTGGTCACAAGCATGATGCCACCTCTGATGGGCTTCATCGGTAACCTCGGATACGTGATCGTGTGCATAGCCGGATCCATGTTCATCCTCGACGGGACCATCGAGTACGGTGTGATAGCGGCCTTCATCGTCTACATAAAGATGTTCAACCAGCCCGTGGCCGAGATGGCCGATGTGGTGGCCAGGATGCAGTCCGTCGCATCCGCATCGGAGCGCGTTTTCTCCTTCCTCCGCCTCGCTGAGATGAGTCCGGACGGAGACGATGTGAGCATCGTCCGCGCCGAGGGGCATATCGAATTCCGCCATGTCTGCTTCGGATATTCGCCTGACAGGGAGATCATACACGGCCTCGACCTCGATGTGAAACCGGGCTCCACCATCGCCATAGTAGGGCCTACCGGTGCCGGGAAAACGACCCTGGTCAACCTCCTCATGCGCTTCTACGACCCGGATTCAGGCGAGATCCTGATCGACGGTGTGCCGACGATTGCTATGCCGAGATCGGCAGTGAGGAACCAGTTCGCCATGGTCCTCCAGGATTCATGGATGTTCGAGGGGACGATCTACGACAACGTCGCATACACATCTCCGGACGCCACGAGGGAATCGGTCGAAGAGGCGTGCAGAACCGTCGGCATAGACGGGTACATCCGCTCCCTTCCAGAGGGGTACGACACCGTCCTCCGCCCCGGGATCGGACTCTCTGTAGGGCAGAGGCAGCAGATTGCGATAGCCCGCGCGATAGTGAAGAACGCTCCTATGATCATCCTAGACGAAGCGACGAGCTCCGTGGATACCCGCACCGAGAAGAGGATACAGAAGGCCATGGACGTGATGACCTCGGAGAAGACGTCGTTCGTCATCGCCCACAGGCTGTCCACCGTGAGGCATGCGGACAGGATCCTCGTGATGGTGGCGGGAGAGATAGTCGAATCGGGGACGCACGAGGAGCTGCTCGCGCTCAACGGATACTATAGGATGCTCCACGACGCCCAGTTCGAGGAATCCGATTGAAGAAGATGGCCCGTCCGAAGACGGGCCTTTGATGTCACACCGACAGAACGGGGACCTTGGAGGCGAGCTCCTGATCGCTCTTGCCCACAATCCACCAGACCGGGGCCGCCGCCGACTTGCAATCCTCCCCTACGGACGATGCAGCGAAGTAGCGGACCTCCTGGAAGAGCGATTCCACCACCTTGACGAATCCCTGCTGTCCGTTCTCGACTAGGAAATCCCTAACTTCGGCGCTCTTGAGCGAGGGGTTGAGAATATCGTTCTTGGAAGCTACGACAGCGAAGGGGATCTTCGAGACGCTTCCGGGACCGAAGCCGTTGATCTGCGTGAACATGCTGTGGAACGACTCGAAGACATCCACGGGAGGGGACCGTCTCCCATGGATGTCTTCGAGTCGTTCC
>DAXO01000082.1:0-787 GCA_002506425.1 Methanomassiliicoccaceae archaeon UBA480
ACCTCGAGGTCTACGACAAGGCTGTTGCCACTCTCAGAGAGGTCGGCCTGGATATCAAACACTGATTCCTTAGAAACCGTTTGGGACGGCAGGCCGACACACCTGCCGCTCCCGCTTCCGAAGGCATATCATCCGGCGTGCCTTCGGAAGCATCACGCATTCTGTTTTCCTCAAGCCGGATAATTAATACCAGGATTCTGGTAGAATAAGCCCGTATAAGTTGAAAACGATCTTACGGGAACAGGATGAGCAATCCGGAATTCGATAGGGCGCTGGCAGAGATTGCAGCAGGCCGCCCCGTCCTCGTCTACGATTTCGATGACAGGGAGAAGGAGACCGATTTCACGATAGCATCCCAGTTTGTCACTCCGTCTATCCTCAGGACCATGAGGAAAGAGGCAGGAGGGCTCATATGCACAACGATGCCCGGTGTTCTCGCAAGGGACATAGGCCTTCCTTTCCTTTCAGACGTTTTCAAGGAATCATCGATGAAGTTCCCTTTGCTTGCAGCGATGTCTCCTGATGACATCCCGTATGACCCTTCCAAATCTTCTTTTGGAATAACTCTGAATCACAGAGATACGTATACGGGCATCACCGACAACGACAGGGCCCTGACGATAACGAGTTTCGTAGATTCGATTTTCCGTGATTCTCCGGTCGAGAAGATCCGTGAAGAGCTTGGTTCCCATTTCAGGGCTCCGGGGCATGTGCATCTTCTCAACACAACAGATTCAATCCTCGAGACGAGGAAAGGACATACCGAACTCTGCACCGCCATGATGTA
>DAXO01000082.1:832-24250 GCA_002506425.1 Methanomassiliicoccaceae archaeon UBA480
ATCTGCGAGATGATGGGCGAAGATGGCGGATCGATGAAACGTCCGGATGTGGAGCGCTTCTCTGCAGAAACAGGCATCCCCATGGTCACTGGCGAAGACGTCCTTGAAAATTGGGCCAAGTTCAAAGATGGAGGTTTGAGACGATATGGTCCGCGTCATGGCATCCGGCGTCTTCGATCTGATTCATCCAGGTCACGTCTCCTATTTGGAGCAGGCCAAATCCTACGGCGATGAATTGGTGGTGGTCGTTGCCTGCGACTCCACCGTCCGCGCGAAGAAGCATGAGCCTATAACTCCCGAGAATATGAGGGCCCGCGTAGTGGGTGCTCTGAAACCCGTGGACCGCGTGATTATCGGAGGCGACGGAGACATTTTCGATACAGTCCGCTACGTGAAACCCGATATCATCGTCCTAGGATACGACCAGGGTTTCGATGCGGACGTCTTGAAGCAGCAGCTCGCGGATAAAGGCCTGGGAGACATACGCGTCGTCCGCGCCACGGAATGCGCAGAGGATCTCAATGCCACACGTCGCATAGTTGCTCGCATAAGGGAGATGGGTGAGAAATCATGAAGACGATAGGCATTGCGGATACTACATTCGCCAGATATGACATGGGCCATTCCGCCATAGATCAGCTCCAGAAGACCGGTACTGGATTCCGTATCGTCAGATACACGGTGCCCGGTGTAAAGGATCTCCCAGTAGCAGCTAAGAAGCTGATCGAGGAGCAGAACTGCGATCTTGTGATGGCGCTAGGGATGCCGGGACCCCAGCAGAAGGACAAGATGTGCGCACACGAGGCATCAACCGGCCTCATAACGGCTCAGCTTCTCACAAACAGACATATCATTGAGGTTTTCGTCCATGAGGACGAAGCCAAGGATGATGCAGAGCTCGCCTTCCTGGCGGATGCCAGGGCCAGAGAGCATGCGATAAACGCTTATGACCTCCTGTTCCGTCCAGAATCTTTGACTCGGAGAGCAGGAACGGGACTCAGACAGGGCTTCGCAGATGCAGGGCCCGTGAGATACAGGTGATATCAATGAAGGAGTACAAGATTGGACTGGTTGCAGCCGAATTCAACTACGAGGTCACGATGCTCATGATCGAGCGCGCCAAGGCCGAAGCCGATTTCCTCGGAGTCAAGATTGTTAAGGAGATCAAGGTCCCCGGTGTATTCGAGATTCCTCTCGCAGTGAAGAGGATGCTCGAGAAGGACGATGTGGATGCCGTAATCACCATCGGAGCCGTCATCACGGGAGAGACGAAGCACGACGAGGTCGTCGTCGCTCAGGCATCCCGTAAGGTCATGGATCTCGGACTCGAATACGACAAGCCCGTAGGTTTCGGAATTACAGGTCCCGGAATGACCGAGCTTCAGGCAATGGACCGCATCGAGAAGGGTCGCGACGTAGTCGATGCTGTAGTCAAGATGCTTCAGAGGCTGGAGTGAAACCACGAGGGGGAAACCCCTCACATCCTAATGTGGACGTCACCGAGCTCCGAGCTGAGGACGCCCATCACCCTTTCCACGGATAATCCCGTCGTCATCGATATTTTCACGCATCCCATTCCGGATCTATATAGTTCGGATATGTTCTTCCTATCTGATTGGAGCCCCTTCTTCGATTCAATCGTCCTGTTCTGCATTTCCGTGTTTCCTCCGAACCACGATCTTGTCTTGCATCTTGGGCAACGTGCTGGAGGGCTTTCCGTGCGCGAATACCATTTGTGACCGCACGAGATGCAGATGTTGGTCTGGGGGGCCTCGTTCCAATGGTATGTTCCGCAGAACGGGCATCTCAGCGGTGTTCCGACATAGCTCTGCCAGACATGACCGCATCTGGAGCAGGACTTGGCAGTGTGGACTTCTATCTCCTGCATATCAGTTGGAATATACATCCATCCAATATAAAACGAAGACGTAAGATGTTTACCGGGTCGACGGAGAATCAGGCCCTGTGGCGGTTCATGAAACGTTCGAGGCGATCGTATGCGTCCTCCAAGACGTTCATGGGCGGAAGCGTGATCGTACGGAAGTGGCTCTTGCCGAATTCCTCGCAGAATCCGGAGCCCTGAACGAAGACAACTCCTTCTTCTCTTATCAGGTGAAGGACGAAATCCTTGTCAGTCTTCCAGGGGGTGCCTTTGAGATCTATGTGGGGGAACATGTAGAACGCTCCCTTGGCGCGGCGCGTGCTGATGCCGTCGATCTCGTTGAGCCTCTTGTATGTGAAGTCGGCGCGCTCCTTGAGCTTCCTGTTCATATCGATGATGTAGTCCTGGGGTCCCTGAAGTGAGGCACGGGCAGCAGCCTGACAGGGGACGTTCGGACATATCCTCGCGCGGAACTGCTTCATCATGCCTTCGCGGACCTCGTCCATGAGACCGTTCTTATCCATGAAGTAGATGTAGCCCATCCTCCATCCTGGCATGAGGTTCACTTTGGAGAACCCGTTGAAGATCACACGAGGGATGTCGTCGGGAAGCTGCGATGCCGAGAAGTGTGTGCCTTCCATGATGATCTTGTCGTAGATCTCATCGGAGATGAGCGGGATGTCGTATTCCGCCGCGACGTCGCCCATTTCGCGTATGACCTTCTCCTCATAGACGGCTCCGGTGGGGTTGTTGGGATTGATTATGACCATCGCCTTTGTGCGGTTGGTGATCCTCTTCCTGACCATATCGACGTCGAGGCGCCAATCCTCCTCCTCGATCTGCCTGTAGGGGACGGTGCGCCCCTCGTAGAAGTTGATGAACTGGGCGTACGAAGGATATCCGGGACCTGGAACAAGAACCTCGTCTCCCGGTTCGATGAGCGTACCCATCATCACGTTGATGGCCTCGCTGACTCCTGCAGTGACATAGACGTCCGAAGGGGTTATGCGGGCTCCGTGCTTCTCGTATTCCCTCTGCACGATTGCCTGGCGGAGATCAAGGTTCCCCTGCGAGTCTCCATAGCCGTTGTCGGTCTCGTCTACTGCAGCTCTGAGGGTTGCTTTGAAATACTCGGGGGTCTCGAAATCCCACTTGTTGGGATCACCTATGTTCAGATCCAAGACATCCTTACCCTCTTTGCGGGCGGCGGCGGCAGGAACCGTGACCTCGCGTATCGCGTAGTTCATTCCCATCGCTCTTCTGGATGCCTTGATCTTAGTCTTCATGACGATCGGTGCGCCATCCTATATGTTCTTAATTATAGTTTCCGAGAATCCCGGGACGGACCTCCTGGTGCCGGCCCGGGAATGTTTGAAAAAGGCTCAGTTCCACCAGTCGCCGTCGCGGCGATCGATGGTCTGGTCTCTGTCGGGGCCGACGCTGACGATGTCCACAGGCGTCTTCAGATACTTCTCGGTGAATTCTATGTATTCGCGCATCTCGCCCGGAAGGTTGTCGTACCCGGCTTTGACGAGAGCCTCGGTGTCATCCCAGCCCTTCCAACCCTTGAGGGTCTCGTAGACGGGTTTGGCTCTGTTCAGCTTGGCGATGGATGCCGGGAAGTGCCTGACCTCCTCGCCGTCGATCTCATAGGCGACGCAGACCGGGAGCTCTTCCACATCGTTGAGAACGTCGATCTTCGTCATGACTACGGATGTGAAACCGCACATCCTCTTCGCATGCTCCACTACGACCAAGTCAAGCCAGCCGCAACGCCTGCCGCGTCCGGTGGTGACGCCGAATTCTCCGCCCTTGGCCTGGAGCCTCTTCTCGGCCTCGGCATCCAGCTCGGTGACGAAAGGTCCCTCTCCGACGCGGGTGGTGTAGGCTTTGACGACACCGAGCATCTTGTCGATCCTGTTGGGGGCGACGCCGGATCCGGTGCAGACGCCTCCGCCGCAGGTTGCAGAGGAAGTGACGTACGGGTAAGTTCCATGGTCGATATCCAGCATGGCGCCCTGGGCGCCCTCGAATATGACGTTGCGTCCCTCATCGAGAGCATCGTTGATGAGTACGGACGTGTCGCAGATGCATCCGCCGATCATGTCGCGCCATCCGGCCATCTTCGCATGAAGCGATTCGACGGTGCAGTTGCAGGGTTCTGCACCCATCATCTTGAGAAGGTCCTTCTTGTAGGGTAGGATGAACGAGATCTTCTCATCCAGGAGCTCGTCCTCAAGGAGGTCCCCCGCCCTGAATCCAATTCTGGCGATCTTGTCCTGGTAGGCAGGTCCGATACCTTTCTTGGTCGTCCCTACGACGTTCTTGCCGCGGTACTTCTCCTCTGCACCGTCGAGCTTCTTGTGGTAGTTCATGATGAGGTGGGCGCGGTCTGAGATCCTGAGACCGTCGATGCTTCCGCCGGCCTCCTTGACCTGGGCGATCTCTTCTCCGAGCTCCTCGAGATTGACGACTACGCCGTTTCCGATGACCGCGAGCTTTCCCTCGCGGACGACTCCCGATGGGAGCCCGTGAAGCTTGAAGACCTTGCCGTCCACGACGATGGTGTGGCCGGCGTTGTTGCCTCCCTGGAAGCGGACGATCATGTCCGCCTTCTCGTCGAGATAGTCGGTGATCTTCCCTTTTCCTTCGTCTCCCCACTGCGCTCCGATGATGGCTAGTCCGGGCATTCTAAAACTCCTGCGCGAAGGATGCCCAGCGTGCTTTTAATGTTATGCGGTGGGAAGGCGGGGGGCGGCATCCGGGCTGGCCTCCATATACAGAGGCACAAGCTCGTCGAGAGGGATGTCCGTCATGAACTCGGTCGGGGAGAAATGCGTGAGTGATGCCCTTCCGTGCTGCTTCAGCAGATCAACGAACTCAGTCAATTTCGGAGGAGACATCTTCAGATGCGAGGAAAGTTCGCTCACATCGTAAACGAAGACCTGGTCGTCCAGCTCGTTCCTCCAGAGGTCCAGGTACTTGATGCATCTCCTCTCGTCGGCCATCCCTTCGGTGTCGAACTTTCCGAGGAAATCCTGGTCGTGAAGCGGACCGAGCCAGAACGGACCCAGGCGGTGATCGTCATCGCATATCGGCGAAATCGACCTCTCCATGGTGTCGGTGTCGTAATGCATGAATCCGAGCTTCTCAAGAGTCGCATCCGCAGCCTTGGCGCCCTCCTCAATCTGGACGTATGTGCGGTAGTAGTGATCCGCATAGAACGATAGGAGCGGCTTCATGCCCCTGTCGAACTTGGCCAGTTCGCGTGCGACGTTGCACATGAGGATCCTCAGGCCTCCCTCATGGCACATGTACCCGCGCACAGGCTCGCACTGGTATCTTCTGCGGCATTTGGGGGCGTGCGCTCCTGCCAGGGGAGCCATATCCGTCGCGGTTACAGCCAGGATGCCCTTCCTTCCGACACCTCTTATCGCGGATTGGAGGAAAGGCATAGGGGAGCCGAACGGGTCCAGATCGACATAGTTGAACGATCTTTCGGAGAAGAGTACATGCATGTCCTTGTTGGACGCGACGCAGTTGTCGAGATGATTCAGCTCGATGTTGCGCTCTATCCAAGGCATGGCCGTTTCGGAAATATCATTTGCTACGACTTCGGAGCCGGGGACTTCGTTCGCGATGCGCACCGATCTGGATCCCGTCGCGGCCATAGCATCTCCCACGGTGATGGAATCGCGTCCGAGGGCGCGGAGCAGCATGACGCTGACGTCCCTGTTGAAGGACATCTGTTCGTTGAAGAAAACCGGTCCGACCTTCTTTCCAGGACCGTGGGTCGAATGAATTTCGGGGACGAAGATCTCGGTGCGTCCCTCGCGGATAACGGAGCCTTCCAGGCTCAAACGTTCTCACCGCTCATAAGACGGACGATCTTGTACGGAAGTAGGTTGCGGTTGGTGGGAGTGACCTCCAGGATGCGGACATCGTCTCTTCTCCTGATGTCCTGCAGAAGTGGATTCCTGGATTTCTTGTGAAGAGTTATTATCATGGGTTTATCAGCGTCGAGCGCCTCTTTGACGGCATCGATGAAGGCCTGCGATTCGACCTCCATCTTTCCTACCTCGTCTATGACGATGATGTCGCATTCTTTACATGCTTCTTTTATCGCCTTGACGCCGATCGCTTCGAGCTTGGACAGATCCACGCCGATCTTGCCGACCATGACACGGCTCTCTATATCCGTGCTGGCAAAGACATCCTGCTCCCCAGTCAGGAGGTTGCGGACCGTGAAGCCGGTCTTGTGCCTTCCGTCGCCGACGGGCTCGTCGATCATGCCGCCGATCTTCAGCTCTCCGTTTTGGAGCATTTCGATGACGCGCAGGAGCGCGTACGTTTTGCCCGAACCGGGGAGTCCGGTAATTCCAATTTTTATATCAGCGATCATGAGCAGTGCTATCCTGCATGACTGAAAGTCAGCCTTTCCCGCATGGTCAGCGTGTTATTAATAAACATCGATTTAAATCAATGGATGGATGGAACAACCCATCTGGACAGGCGTCTCATTCCACGTCAGAGACGTACATGAGGGGGTACCGCAGGTCCTCGTCGTAGCGGATCTCGGCCGTCACGGTCGATTCACCGATTCTGATCTTGATGACGGCGTCTATCATCTCGCCTGTGAGGGAGGTGTACGAGTATTCGTCGCCTTCCGGAGGGATTGCTTCGCGGACGATGGAGACCTCCGCGGATTCCACATAGGGCTGGACCATTATGGCCTGAGCCATGGCCGCTTCGAGATCATCCACGCTGAGGGAGCTGACCGGCATGCCGACGAACTGATGGTACAGAGTGCCCATCTTGATTCCTGCTTCGAACAGTGCTCTTTCGCGATCGCTGCATGCGAACCTTCCTGCCGCCGTAGTCTCCCTGTCTTGCATGAACGGTCGAAGCCCCCTCGGTATGTAATGATTGGCTTGCAGGAGCTCACGAGTACATCAGGTCCTTGCGGAGCGCATCGCGCGGGATGAGGCCCTTGAGCTTCCCGTCGTTGATGTCGACGGTCTTGAACGCCACCTGGATCAGATGGGAGATGGTCGCCGGCGAAGGGACCGCATCGTACAGGCTCTGCACGATCTTGAAGAAGATCTTGCCTTCCTCGTCCATGTAGAATCCGCCGTTGTTGATCTCGCTGTTCAAGGAGTTGAGTTCTAGAACAAGTGCCTTGCGGGCGTCGGGCGGGATGTCGAACATCAGGTAGCAGTAGATGTTCAGCGTCCTGTTGTCGTCATCGGGCAGTATCGCCATGCCGATCGGAAGATCATCGCCCATGGCGCTGAGCATTATCCCTCCGTCCCTCTCCTCGTACTTCAGGCCGAGGGAGCGCAGCGCTTTCCCGGCGTTGGCGATGGCCTTCTTCCCCGGTGAGGTTCCGAACAAGTCCTCGCCTCTTCTCCAGTGGGATGTACTCGCGCGGCTGAACAACGTTGACGTACGCGGGACGCAGGATCTTGTTGGAGGTTATGAGCTCCTCCATCCTGTGGGCGCTCCATCCGACGATCCTCGCTGTAGCGAACAGCGGGGTGTAGAGCTCACGGGGGATCCCGAGCATGTCATAAACGAATCCGCTGTAGAAGTCCACATTGGCGGTGACGCTGGTCGCATGGGGGCGCTTGGACAGGATTAGGTCAGGGGCGATCCTCTCGACCATCTCGTATACGCGGTAATCTTCCATCCTGCCCTTCTCCATAGCGAGCTTCTCGACGAAGGATTTGAAGACCAGGGCCCTGGGGTCCGATTTCGTGTAGACCGCATGGCCCATGCCGTAGATGAGTCCCTGATGGTCGAATGCGCGCTTATCGAGTATCTCGCCGAGATACTTCGTCATCTCCTTCTCGCTGTCGGGATGCTTGACATGACGTTTGATGTCGTCCATCATGTCCATCACCTTGAGGTTGGCGCCTCCGTGCTTCGGACCTTTGAGAGAGGACATAGCGGCTGCGATGACGGCGTAGGTGTCCGAACCCGAGGAGGTTGTGACCCTTGTCGTGAACGTCGAGTTGTTGCCTCCGCCATGCTCCATGTGGAGCACCAGCGCCAAGTCCAGGACGGTGGCCTCGAGATAGGTGTATGACTTGTCCGGCCTGAGCATCCTCAGGATGTTCTCCGCCGTCGACAGGGAGGGGTCAGGACGGTGGATGTACATGCTCTCGTCGTTGATGTAGTGGTTGTAGGCGTGGTAGCTGTACACAGTCAGCATGGGGAAGACGCTGATCAGGTAGATGCATTGCCTCAGAACGTTCTCGATGCTGTTGTTGAGGGCCTTCTTGTCGTAGGAAGCCAGGAAAAGGATGCATCTGGAGATGGAGTTCATGATGTCCTTGTTGGCAGCCTTCATGATCACATCCCTGGTGAAGGTGACCGGCAGCCTCCTCTCCTCGGAGATGTGCTTCCTGAACTCCTCCAGCTCGGATTCGTCTGGGAGCTGACCGAACAGAAGGAGGTAGGCGCACTCCTCGAAGCCGAAGCGCTTGTTGAGGAATCCGCTGGTGAGGTCCTGGATGTTGTATCCGCGGTAGCGGAGCTTCCCTTCGCAGGGGACCTTGACGCCGTCGATCATCTCGGTTCCGTCGACCTGGGAGATGCTCGTGAGGCCCACAACGACTCCGTTGCCCTTGCTGTCGCGGAGACCCTTCTTGACATCGTATTTTTCGTAGAGTTCCGGAGCGAAGCTGTCGATGGTCTCGCACATCTTCGATTTGTTCTCTATGAATCTCTTGTATTCGCTGTTCATCGGGTCCCCTCTCTTGGTCTGACGGGCGGACCCGTCTCGACCGACGTGTCTGGGAAGTGGCCATGGTTCTTAATATGTCTGCAGGTCGCGATATGTTAAAGCGGATGCACGCAATGTGGTGTCGCATGGCCAAGATAGCATCGATGGACTGGACGGTGGACGTTCCTGCAGGTTCATCCCTGGAGGAAGCGGTGAGGGGAGCGGGGATGACGCCCGATTCCTACATCTTCCTGGTCGGAGGGAGGCCGGTTCCCATGGACACCGTCCCTGACGAAAGGGCCTCCGTCACAGCGCTCAGAGTGGCTTCCGGCGGATGATCACCGCTCTTTGGCGATATCCACCAGAGCTTCGAAATCGAATCCGCAGTCCTCCGCCGCCTCGAGCAGCGTGTCGAGGTTCGACATGAAGGCCGCGCGGGCATCTTCCCCGTTCAGGGCCCCTTCGGATCTGGATAGGGAATCCTCTTCAGGGAATCTCAGCGGCAGATAGGGCAGGACTCCGAGACACTTCATGCCTGTCAGTTCTTCAATGCGGCGAATGCCTTTGCCGAGGATGGAAGGCTCTCCGCGGAATCTGTTGATGATGAAACCCTTCAGAAGCGGGCGGAGATCATCGGGTATGAGCCTCCATGTACCGTAGATCGCGGCGAATACCCCTCCCCTTTCGATGTCTCCCACGAGTATCGCAGGGATGCGGAGGTCGCGCATCAGTCCGGTGTTCGCCAGGTCGCGGTCCATCAGATTCAGTTCAGCCGGGGATCCGGAGCCCTCGCATACGACGAATCCGTGCTTCTCGCTGAGTCTTGAGAATGCGTCGCGGATCTCTCTGCGTGCAGCGTCCCTCCCCTCATCCGAATCTCCGTTCACATCCATCAGAGGCTTCCCGCCGACGATGAGCTGGATCCTTCCGCCCCCGCTGGGCTTCAGCAGGACGGGGTTCATGTCGGTCTCAGGCTCCAGGCCGCATGCCCAGGATTGGAAAGTCTGTCCCATTCCGATCTCTCCGCCATCTTTCGTCGCGTATGAGTTCAGTGAGAGATTGGAGGCCTTGAAAGGCACGGGATCCATTCCGTGAAGGGACAGATGCCTGCAGATCATGGCGCTGCAGACAGTCTTGCCCGCATCGGAAGACGTTCCCAGAAGAAGCACCCTCATTGGGATCCCTCCAGGATCGACATGAGAGCATCCATGTCCATATTGTCCTCGAAGACGTCCGCGAGCCTTTCGATGTTGTCCTCGAGGACGTCATCGTAATCGAGCACGTTCGATGTGTCGAACCGCTCGCCGTCATGAACCACATGCGAGAGGAAGAAGGATCTGAAAGGCTTCTTGTCGAAGATGCCGTGGAGATATGTTCCGTAGAGCATCTCGTCCTCTCTGTAGGCTCCTTCGTCCACCTCTCCCCTGTCGATGCTGTTGCGTATCCTGAACAGCGGCTTCTCGTTCACTTCGGACATGCCCATGTGGAGCTCGTATCCTGAGATCTCTCCCCCGTTCCCTGCGAGGAGAATGCCGGTACTGTTGACTACGCGCTTCTTGTATTCGCCGAAACGGGTGGTCATATCGAAGAATCCGAGGCCGGGGATGATGCGCGGGACGCCCCCTTCCATGCCGTGGGAATCGTCGAGCACCCTCCCCATCATCTGGTATCCTCCGCAGATGCCCGCAATGGGTACTTTTCCGCGAAGATCCCTTATGCGGTCGGCTATCCCGTTCTCCTCCATCCAGAGCATGTCCGATACAGTGTTCTTTGTGCCCGGGAGCACGACGGCATCCGCGCCGTCCAGGTCAGAAGGCTTCTCCACGAAGACGACGGACACGTCCTCCAGATAGAGCGGATCCATGTCAGTGAAGTTTGCTATGCGGGGGTATTTGACGACGGCTACGAGGCATCTCCCTTCTCCGGCACGCCTCATTCCGCGGAGGGCCTCTGAATCCTCCGAGGGAAGCGTGACATCCGCATGAGGTATGGTTCCTATGACGGGGACGCCGCAGATCTCCTCGAATCTCTCCACACCTCTGCGGAACCTTTCGATGTCCCCGCGGATGTTGTTGAAGATGACCCCTTTGATCCTGGATCTGTCGGGTTCGGGTATGAGCTCTATTGTTCCCAGCGCATATGCGAATGCACCGCCCCATTCGACATTGACCACCAGGACGACGTCGGCATCGGCTATCACGGCCGCACCCATGTTGGCGATGTCCTTGTCGTAGATGTTGATCTCGGCAGGGGATCCGGCACCCTCCATTATGACGTAGTCGTATCTCTTCTTGAGGAAGTCTATGTTGTCTTTGACAATGCGCCTGCCCGGCCCGGGAACGAACTCGTCGTAGTACGATTCGACATCGTAGTCCGCGAATGGCTTTCCGCAAACGATGACCTGCGAGACCGTGTCCTTCTTCGGCTTCAGCAGTATCGGGTTCATATGGCTGTCCGGATTCTTCAGGCAGGCCGCCTTTGCCTGGACGGTCTGCGCCATCGCGATCTCGGCGCCGGCGCGTGTGGCCTTGGCATTGAGGCTCATGTTCTGGCTTTTGAAGGGGGCCACGAGGTATCCCTTGCGGAACAGGATCCTGCATATGGCCGCGACCGTCACCGATTTCCCCGCATCGGATGTCGCCCCGACGACCATCATCGCGCGGCCGGGACGGTAAAAACGGTTCTTCACATCGAGGAAGATATCGCGGAAACGCGGGTCTCCGGAACAGGTGATGCCGTAGCGCCGCACCTCATGGGCGATGTACTTGCAGACGGCGGTGCGATGGATGAGCAGGCAGTCGGAGCAGTTCCAGACAGGGCCATTCTTGCCTTGCAGCATGCAGCCGAGATCCTCGTCCTCGCACGGATAGAACGGGCAGTAGCAGTAGGTGCAGTCCTGTCCCCTGAAATGGCAGGGGTTGTATTGGCATGATTCGTCGCACCCTCTCCATCCTTGAGCGAGCTCCTCGTCGACCTTCTTCTTGATGCAATCCATGGGAAACGTTTCCGAATCCGATTCCTAAGATTTATCGTTAGCACCGGAAGGGGAGTTGGACGATCGCCAACACATCGAGAAACGCACGATATCGGATATAAATCGATGAAAGACGGTGACACAGGCATGGGTGCAAATTTCAGATTCGTCCATTGCGCGGATCTGCATCTGGGTTCGAGATTCAGAGGAGTCTCCGAAGCGGATCCAGCGTCCGCGGAGAGGATGAGGGACTCCGTCTTCGAATCCTTCAGCAGGATCGTGGACCGCGCGCTTGAATCGAAGGCGGATGCCATGTTCATAGCAGGCGATGCCTTCGACGAGGGCACCATAACGCCGAAGACGAGGATGTTCCTCGCAGAGGAGCTCGGGCGTCTCGGGATTCCAGTTTTCATGGCCAAAGGGAACCACGATCCGTGGACGTCCTGGGAATCGAGCATACCGTTCCCTGAGAACGTGCATGTGTTCGGCTCGGAACCAGAGAAGCTCGAGATTCCCGGGGTCGAAGGTGCGGAGGCCGTCGGGGTGAGCTTCGCCAACTGGCACGAGGAGAGGAATCTCCCCTCGATGCTTAGCGGAACCCCCGGGAAGTTCTCCGTTGCATGCGTCCACTGCGACGTCGACCGCGCCACCCCGGATTACGATTACGCTCCCTGCTCCCTATCAGACCTGAAAGGACGGGGGATAGACTACTGGGCGATAGGCCACATCCACAAGAGATCCGTCCTGTGCACGGATCCATGGGTCGTATATCCCGGGAACATCCAGGGGCGCAGCTTCAAGGAATGCGGCGAGAAGGGCGCTTACCTCGTCGATGTGAAGGACGGAAGGGTATCGGAGGCGAAGTTCTTCCCGACCCAGGGGATCGTCTGGTACGATGAGGTCTTCGATGTTACCGGCAGGACGTTCTACGAGGTCTTGGACGAGATGAAGAGGTCCATTATGCCCGGGTCGATTGCCAGACTGACCTTCGTCGGCAGCGGGGAGATGGACGGAATGCTCCGCCGCGATCTCCGGAGCGTGTCAAACATGCTGGGGAGCCAGCTGAAAGCCACCGTCTCCGAGATAGATGTTCAGACTGCTCCTGCTGTAGATATCGATGCCAGGCGCTCCGGAAACGACATGGCCGGAACTCTGATCCGTGCAGCCGATTCCATCAAGGCGTCAGGAAGGGAGAAGATACTGGGGATTATAGCATCGAATCCTCTGATGAAGGAGCACATGAGCCTGTTCGGATGCATGGATGACGAGAAGCTGTGCGAACTCGTTGACGAGTCCCTCGGGGACATCCTGTCAAGGATGGAGGGAGCGAGATGAGGATCAGGCGCATACGCATCTCGTCTTTCGGCCCCATACAGAACCGGGACTACAGGCTATCCGATACGATGACCGTGTTCTACGGACCCAATGAGAGCGGGAAGACCTCGACCATGGAGTTCGTACGCTCCGTTCTTTCTCCGAAGAAGCGTCTCAGAATGCCATATCCCGCCAGAGGCAAGAATGATGCAGGAATCATCGATGTTGAGGATAACGGCAAGGAAACGGAGCTGACGCTGAAAGGGAAAACGGTGACTGGCGAAGTGCCGGAGTGCGTCAGCACGATAGATGAGACCACCTTCCGCGATATATTCGCCCTCGATGCGGAGACCCTGGATGATTCCAAAGCCATCACCAAGGGGGAGATCAAGACCAGGTTTCTAACGGTTCCCGGTGGAGATCGCATAGGATCGGTCAATAAATGGCTGGATGACGGCATCCCTTCGGTCATAGGAAACAGTTCGAGGACTCAGTCGGAACTCAACGAGGTTTGCTACGACATCAACAGATGCCAAGAGCAGATAGCGGACCTCAAATCGAGATCCGACGAGTATGGGCGGATATCCGAGGAGCTGAAGGAGCTGGAGGCCAGAAAGGAGAAGCTCGCGGCACAGGCCGAGGCCGATGAAGGTAAGAGGGGCATCTACGAGAACTATCGCAACAACAGGTCCAACTACGAAGAGCTCGGAAGGCTGCGGGAGAAGGTCGCCTCCATGGGCGATTTCAAAGAGGCCGGGGAAGAGGAGGTCCACAGGCGTGCGGAGCTCGCTACCGAGGCGGATTCCGCCAGGAAGGAGCTAGAGCGCATCGAGAATGCCGTCTCCGAAGCGAAAAACAGCATCTCAGGACTGGATCAGCGCCAGCTAATGCTGCTTTCGGACAGGATAGACAGGCTGAAAGGGGACCTTGCCAGGTATCATGAGGATAAGGAGGAGGCCGCCGATCTGAGGTCGAGACCGGTCAAGGCATCTCCGGCTCCGCAGGTCCGTTCCAAGAACCGCCCCTCGGTGCCTATGATCGCAGCCGGCATCGCGGTGATCGCTGCAGGTCTGGTCCTGGGTGTCGCGATCAATCCGCTGATGTACGCGCTAGCTGCCGTGGGCGCGGTGATCGCGGTCGTTGCTGTGGTAAATGGGAAAGCCACCGTTCAACCTCCTGCACCCATATCCACGGACGATGCCGAGAAGGCGAAATTGGAGGAATGCGAACGCAGGATCTCCGATTTCGAGTCTGGACTGAGAGACATATGCTCCAGGACGGGGGTCTGCTACGGGCGCATAGACGACACAGTCGACAGCCTCGTCCAGGCCGAGAGCGCTCTCCGCGAGGTGAAGCGCTACGATATGCCTCTGATGAACGCCCGCAACAAGAAGCTTGAGGCCGAAGGGGCCCTCGCACGCTTCTATACCGATTATGCCGGAGAGGACGGTTTCGAAGCCAGCCTGTCCAAGACAGCCGATTTGAGGAATTCGAAGATCAGGATCGCTTCCATCGAGGATGCCATCCGGGGGTCCGGGCTGGATCCAGACAAGCCGGAGTGCCCTGTGGAGTGGAACGACTCGGACATAAAGCACCAGATGACCGAACTCGGCGAGGCGATAGGCGAAAGGAGGGAGAAGCTCCGCAGCATCCTGGATATGGATGATCTAGAAGCAGCCTACGACAGGCTGGGGACCCTGCAGGCGAAGAGGGATGCCATCCTTCGCAAGGGAGCCGTCCTCCTTATCGCCAAAGGGCTTGTGGACTGTTCCGGGACCGAAGCCTACGAGAGCGTCCAGCCCGGTGTGGTTCGCAATGCGGACCGCTACCTTGCTATGATGACCAAAGGGAAGTATTCGATGAATATCGACCCTGTCACGAACGAGATCGATGTCGTCTCGACCGACGGTCTTAGGAAGAAGGACGGTGAATGGAGCTCGGGGCTCCGGGCCCAGATCCTGCTATCAATCAAGCTCGCTGTCGCGATGGAGATGGGCGGGGGCAACGTCCCCGTTATCCTCGATGATGTTCTGCTGCCTTTCGATTCCGAAAGGAAGGAGGGTGCCCTGGAGGCTCTGAGCAGCATCTCGAAGGATATGCAGGTGCTGATGTTCACATGCGATTCGGAGACCCGCAGGTTGGCTTCCGGGATCGAAGGCGTGGCCGTTCAGGCCATGCGAGGTCTTCCGCAACATCTATAATCGAGATATCGATGACAAACACGCACCGCTGTGGCCGCAGCGGTGCACCCTTCCCAGCTTCATCGGCCAGACAAGGGTTTCTTGCACAAGATTTTATAAATGATTCCATAGATTCGGTCGACAGGGAAATGCGTAGACATCCCTGTTCACACTCACAATCATCACTCGGTCGCATGAGACCGAACACCAGAGGACGATGGGCAACGGAGCTCCGACCCAGCAATGCTCGTTCGAAGGTTTGATATGCCACCGGCGCGGAGCCGAAGGCGTAGGGAGGGCAGGAATGCCATGTTTTTCTCTGACACCCCAGGGAGGGTGCTGATGAATATCGATCCTAGTACAACCAAATATATGGTAAAAGCCAAGATCAACGCCGACGGTGTGGTAGAGAAGCCCGATGTCGTGGGCGCGATCTTCGGCCAGACCGAGGGACTCCTCGGAGACGAGCTCGATCTGAGAGACCTGCAGAAATCCGGACGCATCGGAAGGATTGAGGTCGAGATAACCTCCAAGGGCGGAAAGTCCGAGGGTATCATCTACATGTCTTCCAGCCTCGACCAGGTGGAGACCGTCATCCTCGCTTCCGCTCTCGAGACCGTCGATCGCGTCGGTCCGTGCAAGGCGTCCATCCATGTTCTCGGAATCGAAGATGTAAGGGTCACCAAGAGGGAGAAGGTCGTCGAACGTGCCAAGGAGCTGCTCAACGAGCTCATCAAGCAGTCCAAGGGATCCAGTGTCGACCTCACGGACAGCGTAAGGCAGAGCGTCCAGGTCGAGGAGATCACGACCTATGGTAAAGACAGATGCCCTGCCGGGCCCAACGTCAGCGATTCCGAAGCGATCATCATCGTCGAGGGAAGGTCCGATGTCCTCAACCTTCTGAAGGCCGGCATCAAGAACGCCATCGCCGTTGAAGGGACCAACATCCCCAAGACCGTCCAGGATCTCTCCAGGGAGAGGGTCGCAACCGCCTTCGTCGACGGAGACAGGGGCGGAGAGCTCATCCTCAGGGAGCTCTTCCAGGTGGCCGACGTCGATTTCGTCGCCCGTGCTCCCCGTGCCCACGAGGTCGAGGAGCTCACCGCCAAGCAGATCATCAAGTGCCTCAGGAACAAGATGCCGGGCGATCAGTACATGGAGATGAACGGACTCGTTCCCGCCAACGAGGAGGAATCCGAGCCTCAGCCCGTTGACGATGCCGGCGAGTCTGTCCGCGAGGAGCGCCAGGAGGAGCGCCGCGAGGAGCGCAGGGAGCGCTCCGAGAAGAGGAAGGACCGCGAGGAGCGCGAGGACCGCAGGCGCGAGCGCAGGGAGAGGAAGGACCGCGAGGAGCGCTCCGAGAAGAGGAAGGACCGCTTCGATTCCGGTGCCATCGACAAATTCAGGAAGAAGGAGGTCGAACCGGCAGACGTCATCGAGCTTCCCGCTTCCGAGCGTTCTCTGACCGTTCCCGGCGAGACCCACCTCATGGTCCGCGAGGAGCCGGAACCTGCTGTCGAACCTGCAGTAGAGCCCGAGCCCCAGCCAGTAGAGGCCGAGGAGGAGCCCAAGCCCAAGG
This sequence comes from Methanomassiliicoccaceae archaeon UBA480, assembly GCA_002506425.1. Taxonomy (GTDB): domain Archaea; phylum Thermoplasmatota; class Thermoplasmata; order Methanomassiliicoccales; family Methanomethylophilaceae; genus Methanoprimaticola. The sequence continues at coordinate 17,489 of DAXO01000082.1, forward strand.
TGAAGAGGACCCTCCGCGGAAAGAGGTCCACAAGCAACAAGGTCCTCTCGCCGGAGCAGGAGAAGTTCAGGGACATGCTCCTCGATCTCTCCACCACGCACAACGCCAAGATCCTGTCCGAAGATGGCACCGTCCTCCGCGAGGTCGCCGTCAAGAGCCTCGTCAACACCCTCAAGGAGGAGTCCGAAGGAGTCGCCGCCATCGTCTTCGACGGCGTCATCTCGCAGAGGATCCTCGATGTATCCGCCGACAAAGGCATCAAGATCGTGGTCGGAACGAGGAAGGGCAACATCACCAAGATGCCCGCCGACGTCACCATCTGGACAAAAGAGGATCTGTACTGACATGACGGAGAAGAGACCTGTCGAGACCTGGTCCGACCTAGAGGGCATGTCGTCCACGGAGGAGATCCTGATACCCTCCGATCCGCTGGACAGGGTGCTGGGCCAGGAAGAGGCCATCGAGCTGGCCAAGATAGCCGCAAGGCAGAGGAGGCATCTCCTCCTCGTCGGCCCGCCCGGGACCGGCAAATCGATGATAGCACGTGCTCTATCGATGAACCTCCCCCAGCCGAGCCAGGAGATCAGGGTCGTCAAGAACCCGGAGAACCCGGAAAGGCCGTTCCTCGAGGTCCTTGATGCCGAGGAGGTCGAGAAGGAGGAGAGCATCCGTGCCGAATCCGTAGGCGTGCTGCTCGACCCGAAGGACGCGCCTCCGAATGTAGCCGAGCATCTCGGCTACAGGTGCAAGGAATGCGGGAAATACTCGCTTCCCACCGACCTGACCTGCCCCCACTGCAACAAGAGCAAGGTCGAGATGGGTGGTCGCAGCAACCCCTTCCAGGATATACTGGGCGGGATGCTCGAGGTCGCCCTTCCCCAGGTGACAGCCGGGAAGGAGAAGGTTCATACAACCCGCACCCGCGACGGCGAGGAGGAGGTCGTAATCTTCGAGCGTGCAGGCGACAAAATCAGGATGCTCGATCAGAAGGCACTCGACAAGCGCGGGGAGCTTCAACGCACCTCGAACGAGAAGGTGCTCGTGAAGCTCCACAGGGATCCGTTCGTCCTTGCAACCGGAGCTTCCGAGACCGAGCTTCTCGGAGATGTCCGCCACGATCCGTACGGAGGCCACGAGAAGCTCGGGACTCCAGCATACGAGAGGATCGTCGCGGGATCCATCCATGAGGCCCATGAGGGCGTCCTGTTCATCGATGAGATCTCCCATCTCGGGGACCTGCAGAGGTACATCCTCACTGCGATGCAGGAGAAGACCTTCCCGATAGTCGGACGCAATCCCCAGTCGGCAGGAGCCAGCGTGAGGGTGGACGATGTCCCGTGCGACTTCATCCTGGTTGCTGCATGCAACATCCAGGATCTGGAGAACATCCTCTCTCCGCTGAGATCCAGGATCATCGGCGGAGGATACGAGGTCCTGGTCGATGTCGCCATGCCTGATACCCCTCACAACAGGGCAAAGTATGCTCAGTTCGTAGCCCAGGAGGTCAATCTCGACGGTCACATACCCCATGCGACCATCGAGGCGGTGGAGAAGATCATCGAAGAGGGCAAGCGTCGCGCCAAGGAGGACAATCAGAAGAATGCTCTCACCCTCAGGCTCAGAGAGCTCGGCGGTCTGATTCGTGCAGCCGGGGATATCGCGGTGATGGAGGGAGCTCCCCTCATCACTGCGGAGCATATCGGCCGTGCTCTTAGGCGCTCCCGCAGCGTGGAGGATCAGATCCGCGAGAGATACGGTTCCTACAACAAGGGACTCGGCAAGGACGTATCCTCCGCCCAGAAGGAGCGTTCCTCGTACTATTTCCAGACAGAGCATCTAGATGACAACATGTTCTCCTGATGCACCAAACGCGGGGTTCCCCCGCTTCCCTTTATCCGAGCATCCGGGCGCAACCAATTAAATCATCCATGGCGTTTGAGTCGCCATGAGGAGGCTACCGGCGGCTCTGCTGCTTCTGCTCGCTGTGTCGATGGTCTTTTCCGTCTCGTGCTTCGAATCGGAATCATCTGACGGGCAGACTGTCCAGGAATCCTATCCAGATGCAGACGTCGTCATTGTCCAGGGCGACCGTGGGAACGTCTCCCTCATATACCGTACAGAACCCGTAGAGGGAAGCGGGGAACCAACTTATCAGACCCGTTCCGTACGCTCCGGAGGGGATGTGCGTCTTTTCGACATAACCGGGGGTCTGACCGATATCAAGATCGTCATGCTCAGCGGAAAGATAGGCACTCTGTCGATGCTGAATGTCGATGCATACCATCCAGATAGCAGAGTTTCATCCATGAGCTTCGTGATGAATGGGGGAGAGGTCGAACGTCTCCAGGCTGTCTCAGTAGCCAATGGGGTGGTGTATCATCTTCCGGATTCCTATTTCTCCGCCTATTACGCAGTAGATGAGATTTCCATGAGCATCTCGGGAAAGGTCGGTGAAATCTCCCCTTCATCCGCCCTCATCGGAATAGGATCGATCTCCATACGTGTTTCGGACGGCGCAGCTGTAGACCGGCTTTATCCTACCGGATCCAACGGAAGGTACGATGATGTCTCCGTAACCATGACTGGCGGCCATATAGGATACATGACCAACCAGCGTTCTGTCATGTCATCCCTGGTCTATGACCTGCGCAAAGGCGAAATAGACTACCTTTGCCTCGGTGCAGATGTTGAAGGAGGTTCCGGATACTACTCCACCAATCTATGGACATCCTATGTGATGAGGGATGTGGATATCGGGATCGGCGAGTACATGTCTATCGGCAGAGCAATTCTGGGAGCTGGAATCACCGATGTCCCGCGCATCCTGTCCAACGGACAGACGCCGGCTACCGTGTCCGCCCGCAACGTCATGATAGAATCGTATTCAGAGATCTATGTCGACAGATCGTTTGTCGAAGGGGACAAGGTGTTGAGGTTCACGTCATACTCGATAGGCGACAAGCCGTCTTCAGGCAGTCCCCGTTCGACATATTATGTCGCCTACAAGGTCCATGAGCTATATGGAGAGGATGGAATCTGGGATTCCTATAGCGGGGCATCGATCCAGCCCGGCGTCAAGGTCGTCGTCAGCGCTCCGCTGTTTGTCCAATCGATGTCGTCGCTAGAGATAACCAGGGGTGCGATAATGGTCAATGCAGACCATATCGTAGTATCGGGGACGATAAGTTGCGTAGGCACATTGCGCAACGATTCTGTAATAGAGAAGCGCGGGAGCGGATCCATCGAAGGCAAGATCTCCGGTTCCGGATGCGTATCCTACGGGATAGTCGCTCTGACCTCCAAAGAAGGGCGCATCGATGTGATGGCTGAATCCGATGATGCCGTTACGATAAGATCTGATTCAGGCGAACTGTACTTCAATAAAACATCAGTGTATCTAAAGGATATAGGATGCAGGGTTGTTGTGAGTGCTCCCTCCTCCATGTATATCGGAGGAGAATCATTCACGATAGGATTGACTAAGGTCGATGTTTCCGGATTTTCCCATTCATGGATGCTCTATCTGTCCGGATTCGATTCGGAATCGCCTTTGACCTACGAGATAACGGTCCCTCTGCGCATCGCCGACGGCTATGTCGCAGAGATCATAGGTCCGGATGGAGAGATCGCTGACATATTAGGAACGTCTGATTCGGACGTCACATTCCTGGCTGTAGGTTCGGGCATCTATTCGTTCCGGGCAATGGAGATGGATGAAGGGGATGAAGGCCTTCTTTCGGGAATGACACTGAACATAGTCGTTGCCAGCGCTATCGTGGTTGTCGCTTCTCTGGTCGTGTATTTCCTGCTCAGGCGCGATTGAAATCAAGAACCATTCTGACACCGTCTCCTCCGTCGCTGTAGAGCGATGGAAGGACAACCGTCCTGCGGAAGCCCAGGGATTCGTACAGAGCGATGGCTGGAGCGTTTCCAACCCTGGCTTCCAGTTGCATCCTCTTTATGCCGGATGCCCAGCATTCCGTTTTGAGTTGGTTTATGAGGGCCTTTCCGGCCCCCATGCGACGGTACGGCGCATCGACTGCAAGAAGTGCGATTGATGCCGTCCCATCTTCCATAAGGTAGCTGCTCAATGAACCCGCGATGCAGCCGGTGACCGTTTCAGCCACAAGCTGGCCGCGGGGCCATTGGAGCATGAAGAACTCGATGTTCTCCGGAGCGAAGTAATCGTCCAGATTGCTGTTGTATATCCTGAACATCGCAGGCACATCGGATCCTCCGGCCTGCCGGACGAACATCAGCCCTCCCATCTTCAGCGCCTACCCTTCTTCTTTTTTGAAGAGCCTTTTGCGATTGCGCCTATCACGGATATGATAACGAGCAATGCGGCGACAATCAGATAGAGATTGTCTTCGATGAGGGACTCCATCTCCGTGGTGGGGGATTCTTCACCAGAGGGTTCGTCGGTTCCTTCCCCCTCGGGAGGTTTGACATCCCCTTTGGCGGAGACTGTATATTTCTGTTCGAGTGTTTTCACATCTCCCGCAGTGTTCTCGATGACGACGGTGAGCGTGTGCTCTCCAGCCTTTGGCTCGAAGACAATTCTTCCCACGGTAGTCGAGCGGACCTCGGATCCGTCTCCGAGATTCCACTTGAAGGTGTACTCTCCAGAACTCGGTGAAACGGTGACCGTCACAGTGCACTCCTTTCCGGTCTCAAGGGCTTCAGGGAATTCGCTGAAGTAGGCGGAGAAGCCGTCGAATGTGTAGTATCTCTCGAAATCCTTCAGGAACGAAGTTGCGAAGAAATCCGCTATCTCCTTGGAGTGGATGGCTACGCAGACCTCCCTGTTGTTATGGAAGGAGTTCTCGGTCCAGTTGACTGAAGAAACCCATGAAACATCGTCGCAAACAACACCTTTGTTGTGGACATAGGGAGTGGTCATGCTAGCGGCTTTGATCGAGCTTCTCGCATTGATGTCGAGGACCCTGTTGGAATCCACCTGCGCTCCGAATATCAGGCGGGTGTCAACTCCTCTTTCGGATGCGGCATTGAAGAGCCCCAGCGGTCCGTCCTCTCTTGGTTCGGTGTAGCTCTTGTCGAGGCTCTGCTGCTCCGAATAGAGGCGATCCTCGGCGATGGATGCATAGTATTCAAGGGCGGGATAGGAGCTGTCGTTGGAGAGGATCGGTGTGACCTTTGCGGAATACGAGGGGAAGTCGTGCGATGATGGAGATTCATAATAGGTATCCTTCGGGTCCACTCTGGGATACTCGGACTGATACGTGGCTACATCGCCGTAATCCATGGACCAATCGTTCTCGAAGACCGTGTTCATGAAGTTGGAGTAGTCAGTGCTCTCTACGATGGCTCCCCAGCCGCGGTTCCCTTTGACAGAAGACGAATAGGGGTTGTCTATGATATCGCCGTTCAAATTGTCCGATGTCCAGTTCTCGGAAGTGACTATCGTCGTGTCTCCGTCGACTATCGCGAATTTGGCATGATCGTAGGAATAGCGATCGCTGCTTCCGGCTCCTATGAGTCTGACCTCGCCACCAGCATTAATCAGGGTGGTTAGCTGACCAGAACAGTCTGCCAGTGAAGACATACCCAAAGGATTTGCTTCCAGAAGAACATCTACATCGACGCCGGATTTCGCTTTCTCGACGAGAAGGCCTATGACGTTCTTGTCCGAGATCATGTAGATCTCCACGCGGATGCTCTCGGTAGCGGATTCCAGAGTTTTGAGGACAGGAACACCTCCGCTTTCAGGGAAGAGGAACGGTGTGACGACAGCATCGTATTTCAGATTCGGATCGAATGCGAAATCTGTCCATCCGTATACGAAGATCTCCCAATCCGCTGCAGAATTGGTATCGTCAGAGCCGGAACGCTGTATGAAGCGGTCATTTGATACCTTCACGGAAGTACCGGTCCACAGTGATTCATCCTTGATTGTTACGCTTCCATAACAGACTGCATCTATGGCCTTCCCCTCTTTGAAGAGATAGAGGTCGTCTCCGCTGTCCTTGAGGGTGAATTTCGATGTGACTGCGAAGAGGGATTCATCCTTCTGATTTTTGCCGTACAGATATGTATTTGGCTGGTTGGAGAAGTAGTTCCCTTCCTGCTTTTCCGAAGCGAACACGAAAGTCTCTCCAGCACCTATCGTCAATTCCGTGATGAATCTGAAGGAGCCTTCGCTGCTGCTATCGGGATTAGGCTGATCCGATACGATATAGTCCTTCAATTGGATGGAGGAGCTTCCGTAGTTGTGCAGGGCGAACCCTTCGCAGGTCTTCGGGTTCACCTGATAGATCATAAGGCCGTCCATCGGTTCTGCGTCCGACTCCTCACAAACGAGTGTCGCTGCGGAAAGCAGAATCGCACAGATGGCGAACACGGCCATCGATTTTCCGAGTGCATCCATGCGACCGTATAATCATGGAATGTTTAATATGTGAGGTGTTCCAGAACCTTTCGGAATGGTGAGAAGTAAATGGTTTGGCCGTCCCGATTCGGAACGGCTCTTCACGACGATGCAGATGATGCTGTATCATCTGCGCGTCCGAGGCAGCGCATCGCGTTCAACACGGCGATCACGGTCACCCCCACGTCTCCGAAGACAGCCAGCCACATGTCTCCGCTGCCTGCAAGAGTGGCGATCATGATACCGAATTTGACCGCTAGGGCGAAGACGATGTTCTCCCACACGATGCGGTTGACCTTCTTCGATAGACGGATGCAGGAGGCTATCTTCGACGGAGCATCATTCATTATGACTACGTCGGCGGATTCTATCGC
>DAXO01000082.1:24379-29577 GCA_002506425.1 Methanomassiliicoccaceae archaeon UBA480
CTTCTCGAGCTCCGATATCTTGTCTCCGGGAAGGAGCTCCGACCTGACGGAATCCATTCCAAGACTCTCTCCGATCTTCTCGCATATCGCAGAGGAATCGCCCGACAGCATCACTGTCTTTCTTATTCCGAGGGATTTCAGCGAATCCATCGCCTCGCGGGCATCATCCTTGAGGATGTCTGAGATGACGATATGTCCCATGTACTCGTCGTTCTTGGCGATATGGACATTGGTTCCTGCGACCTCCTCATCGCAGAAATCTATGTCGCGGTCCATCATCATCCTGTGGTTCCCCACATAGTAATCGTTGTCTCCGATGACGGCATGGATCCCCTTGCCGGCGATCTCCTCGGCTTCTGAGACCAGCGATGGATCTATCTCCGAGCTGCAGGCCTCGCGGATTGATCTGGAGATGGGGTGGTTGGAAGACGATTCCGCCGTAGCGGCAACCTTCACGAGCTTTTCATCGTCGCCATCCATCGAATGGATCTTGGAGATCTCGAACTTGCCCTTCGTGAGTGTGCCGGTCTTGTCGAAGACCACAGTATCTATGCGGGACAGGACCTCCATGAAGTTGGCCCCCTTGATGAGCACTCCCATCCTGGATGCGGCTCCTATTCCGCAGAAATAGCTGAGAGGAACAGAGATGACCAGGGCGCATGGACATGATACGACCAGGAACGTCAGCGCCCTGTACAGCCATTCAGCCATGTCGTAGCCGAGGATGCTCGGTATCGCGAATATTAGAACAGCGGCGCATACGACTGCAGGGGTGTAGTATCTGGCGAATTTCGTGATGAACTTCTCTGCCGGTGCCTTCCTGGAGGAGGAATCCTCCACGAGCTCCAGAACCCTGGCCACGGTGGAATCCTCGTATTCTGTGGATACCCGGACGGATATCTTGGTGGTCAGGTTGATGGTGCCCGAAACAACGGAATCGCCGACAGAGACATCGCGCGGCATGGACTCTCCAGTCAGAGCGCTGGTATCGAGGGATGTGTCACCAGAGACCACTGTTCCATCGAGAGGGATCCTCTCTCCTGGAAGGATCTCGATCGTCTCTCCGACTTTCACATCTTCCGGGTCAACCGTTTCAATGGACCCGTCCCTTACGACATGGGCGTATTCGGGCTGGATGTCCATGAGATCCGATATCGATCTGCGCGTCTTGCCTACAGCAAGCTTCTCGAACCATTCCCCTACCTGGAAGAACAGCATCACAGCAGCCGCTTCGGGATACATCCCGATAGCGAAGGCGCCGAGCGTAGCGATGCACATCAGGAAGTTCTCGTCGAGGAAATTCCCATGTCCTATGTTGCGTGCAGCCCTCAGCAACACGTCGTAGCCTATGATGAGGTAGGCGACGCCGAAAAGTGCGAGATCTAGCAACTGACCGGAACCCAGGACGTAATGGGCAACCATCCCTACTGAGAAAAGGAAGGCACCGGCTAGGAGCCTCTTCTCGAATCTGTCCATCGGATCACTTCAGTCTGACGATCTCGACCTCATCTTCTATCTTCTTCGCGATCTTCGAGGCCTCGTCTACAATCCTTTCGATTTCGGTATCAGAAGCCTTGATCGTAAGCTTCTGCGTCATGAAGGACAACGAAGCATCCTCTATTCCGTCTATCTTCTTGACTTCGTTCTCTATCTTGGCGGCGCAATTAGCGCAGCACAGCCCTTCCAGCTTAAGCACTGCCTTCATGGTATTCACTTGAACATGTGAACAACTGTTCAAGTATTAAACACTAGGGTCAACGGCTGTTCGCATACTCGGATAGCATTGCATCGCGCTTCTTGTCGTTCTCCTTCATGTGGCGGATCAGATAGGTTCCAGCGAAGATGGATGCAGCAAGCACGAACAATGCACCCACATACCCTATGTCATCGACCGAGGCGTTGTCTGAAACGACACCGCCGATGATGGATCCCATGGCTATACCCACATTGAAGATTCCCGAGAACAGAGATGTGGCGATGGCGGCCGCGTCGATGGGAGCGGCTCTGAGGGTCTCGTTCTGGAAGGAGACATTGAACGAAGTGGCGAAGAATCCCCAGAAGGAGGATACGACGAGCAGAGCGACCAGCGACGACGCCGAAGGCAGCAGCAGCGCCAGGCATACGGCGGAACCTAGTAGAGCGGCCATGATGAATTTGTATCTGATGCGGTCGTAGGCCTTGGTGAAAACTATGCTTCCGACGATGCCGGCCAGTCCGAACAGGGTAAGGACGACGGTGATCATGTTCTCAGACATCCCTGCCGCGCTGGCCAGGAACGGCTCGATGTAGCTGTATCCTGTGTAGTATCCGGTGACGTAGACCGCCAGCATTACGTAGATTCCCATGAGGGCCTTGTTCCTGACGAGTTCCGGGAGTCTGTGGAGAGTGAACGTTCCGGGATTATCCACCTTCGGGAAAGTAGCCACAAGGAGGACCAGAGCTGTGAACGCCAGGATTGCGATAACGATGAATGACATCCTCCAGCCTAGCGATAGTCCGATGACCCTGCCCAGAGGGAGTCCCACGATCATAGCGATTGAGGTTCCGGCTGCGACCATGCTAAGGGCAAGCTTCTGATAGTTCTGATCAACGACCCTTACTGCCAAAGGAGTGGCTATGGACCAGAATATGGAATGCGATACGGCGACGCCGAGACGGGAGACCACGAGCATGGAATAGCTGTTCGATATTCCCGACATTATCTGGAATCCGGCGAACAGGGTTACGCACATCAGGAGCATCCTGCGGTACTGCATCTTCCTGAGAGCTAGCATGATCGGCAGCGAAAGAATAGCTACAGCCCATGCATAGATGGATATGATCAGACCGGTCTTGGATTCGCTGATTCCCAAGTCGATGCTGATATCGGTCAGAAGACCGATGGGCATGAATTCTGAAGCGTTGAAAATGAATACGCAAAGAGTTAGACCAGCGATTGGCAGCCATGATCTGATCGACATGATTGACACGCACTCTTTCGAGGATGGAATTATAGATTTCGGTCCAAGCGAGGATGAGCGTCGAAGATCGTCTTCGGGCCATGTTTATAGAATCATATCGCATGAAGGATGCATATGCGTTCCGGCACGAGCGATCTGGATGTGATGCTGGGGGATCCCCGGCGCGCAGTTAGGAGGATGATGATCCCGCTCATCATTTCGTTCTCCATCGTCCAGATCAACTCGTTCGCAGACATGTCCTGGTGCTCCGGTCTGGGATATGAAGCTACTGCAGGTATCTCCACGATCTCACCGATTTATTGGATAATATCGGGATTCGGGGCCGGGATAGGTGTCGGAGCATCCACTCTGGTCTCACGTCATCTGGCTACGGGCAATCGCAGGGTTGCCGACCATACGGCTTCCAACGCGCTCCTTCTTTCTCTGCTTCTTTCCATAGCTTTGATGCCCTGTCTTCTGTTGTCTATCAGGCCTATGATGTCGCTGATGGGGGCCGATGACGTCTCCGACTACGGTTACGACTACATGGCTCCGATGGTGATTCTATGCCTGTTCATCGTAGCCGAGGAAGTGCTGGCAGGACTAGTTCGTTCCGAAGGTGCGGCCAAGAAATCCATGGCGATGGTCGTCAGTGCAGCCGGACTCAACATCGTTCTAGATCCCGTTCTCATCTATGTTCTGGATATGGGTGTGATGGGTGCGGGGCTGGCAACTGCGATAGCCTCCATTCTGTCATGCTCTATCGGTATCGCTTGGTATCTCAGGGGATCGATGGAGGTCAAAATCGGATTCAGAGATTTCAAGCCGGACATTGGAATCATCAAGTCGATACTCGGAGTAGGCATTCCGCGTGCAACAGAATCGATCGTTGTCAACGGCATGTCCATGGTGGAGAGGTATTTCGTCATTATCTGCGCAGGCTCATTCGGATCGGCTCTGTTCAGCATTCCATGGAGATTTGTTACGATATCTTGCGTCATATCCATGGCCTGCGCCGCTGCCATCGTGCCTATATGCTCTGCCGCCCTAGGTTCGGAGGATTACGGCAAAGCAAGGGAGGCGTATGCCTATGGTACCCGCATCTGCACCCTCATCATCCTGGCGATGACAGCATTCATGTTCATCTTCGCAGAGCTGTGCGTCACGCCGTTCACCTTCTCCGAGGATATGATGGCATACAGGCACGAATTCGCAGAAGTACTGCGTCTATACTGCATCTTCATACCGTTCGTCGGGCTAATAGACATGGGTTCCGCCATGCTTCAGTCGCTTCGCAGAGCGAACATATCGATGTGGTCGTCACTTGCAAGGAATATCGTCATTGTGGCATTGTTCGCATTGACCTGCCACACGGATCTTATGACGATGTTCGTAGGCATGGCTGCGGCAGAGGTGGCGGGAGGCATTCTGATGGTCGCACTGGCGGCATACTGCTTCCGGATCAAAACGGGGTTGCACATCAGGATACTGAGGAATGCTCAGGATGAATGATCGGAGAGAAACGACGACCGCAGCAAAGACTGTGCGGCCGTCGGATTGGTTTCAAGGGTCAGATCTTCGAAATGAGATCCCTGAGGACGGCCTCGGGGTCTTTGGCCTTGACGACGCCGGAAGCAAGCAGGACGCCATGGGCGCCTAGATCGATCGCGCTCCTGACATCCTCCCCGGTCTTGACTCCCGCACCGCAATACACAGTTATGGACGAGTCGATCTCCTTGACGGCATCCACAGTGCCTGAGACTATGGATGGGTCGGCGGTCGTAACGGAAACATTTCCTCCTATCAGTCCCGGAGGCTCAACAGCTATCGAGTTGGGCGATAGCGCGGCCATGAGAGCCGCCTCGGTGGCATCGGCTGCGCAGACGCAGGTGTCTATCCTGACTTCGCGGCACATTTCGATTGCTTTGGAGATCTGATCCTCGGGGATCCTGTGCTCGGAATGGTTGATGAGCGTTCCCGAAGTATCGGTGGAATGGAGCATGGACGGGGTGATATAGCCTGTGCCGGCTCCGGAAGGCAACGGGTCGACGCTCTGAGCATAGACGGGGATCTCTAGGATCCGGGCAATGCCTGCCAGCCACAGGTGCGGCGGGCAGACGGCCATCGGAACGCCTGATTCGATGGAGACCTTCTGACAGACCTTTGCGAGGCGGAAGGCCCTGTCGCCCTCCGCCTCCTGGTATGCCTTGAAGTTGACCACTACGACAGGAGCCTTCATCAGAGGTCCTCGAAGCGGTT
>DAXO01000081.1 GCA_002506425.1 Methanomassiliicoccaceae archaeon UBA480
TTAAATCTTGGGGATGAATTTTGCGCCCGCAGGGTTTGCGCCTCGATCATATAGTGATTATCTCGCGGTTTCTGTCACTAGGAATTATGTTGTTGGAAATGTCAGATGCTGTTCTTCCTATAGTAATATATGAAAAAACGAGTGAGGTATTGCTGCCTATTTCATGCGACGACTCTCCCTAGTAGGTCTTGTGCGCTGATCCAAGCACCGACAAATTCAGAGTTTCAGATTCTGTTGTCCGCATATCATGAGGAGTGGTCGTTTTTTCGTCGAAAATCCGATAATTATCGTTTTTTGACTGTGAAAATTGCAATGATGAATGGAGACAATGCAAAATATAATATAGTAGTGGGATGTACAGGGGTTTGCGCGAGGCGCGGGGGACACATCGGCAAGATGTGAAACTCGGACAAATCGCGAAGTGGATACCGGGAATTGCGGGCCTTGAACAAAAGGCTTAAATATATCTCCGATATACACGGGAATGCGCGACCTGCAAAGGCGGGTTGCGACGATGGAGAATCATGATCTCCGCCCTTTGGGCGTGCACTCATGAATTCTGACGTTCGATGCTACGAATGTTCCGTTAGACGGATCATTCGATTGAGTGTGCCGTTTAGCGGGACAGCGGTGAAACATGGTAAACTGCCAGTTTCTTTCATCCATCCAAAGACGAAAAGTCAAAAGATTTGACTCCGGTTGATCCTGCCGGCGGCCACCGCTATAGGAATTCGATTAAGACATGCGAGTCGAGAGGTATAATGGCCTCGGCGAACTGCTCAGTAACACGTGGAGAACATGCCCTAGAGTGGGGGATAGTCAGGGGAAACTCTGCATAATACCCCATAGGTCAGGAGATCTGGAATGACTCCTGGCTCAAAGTTCCGGCGCTCTAGGATTGCTCTGCGGCCTATCAGGTAGTAGTGGGTGTAACGTACCCCCTAGCCGACGACGGGTATGGGCCTTGAGAGAGGGAGCCCAGAGTTGGATTCTGAGACACGAATCCAGGCCCTACGGGGCGCAGCAGTCGCGAAAACTTCACACTGGGGGGAACCCCGATGAGGGAATTCCTAGTGCTAGGACATTTGTTCTAGCTTTTCTCAAGCGTAGATAACTTGAGGAATAAGGGCTGGGTAAGACGGGTGCCAGCCGCCGCGGTAATACCTGCAGCCCAAGTGGTGGTCGATTTTATTGAGTCTAAAACGTTCGTAGCCGGTCTGGTAAATCCTTGGGTAAATCGGGGAGCTCAACTTTCCGAATTCCGAGGAGACTGCCAGACTTGGGACCGGGAGAGGCTAGAGGTACTTCTGGGGTAGGGGTAAAATCCTGTAATCCTAGAAGGACCACCGGTGGCGAAGGCGTCTAGCTAGAACGGATCCGACGGTGAGGGACGAAGCCCTGGGTCGCAAACGGGATTAGATACCCCGGTAGTCCAGGGTGTAAACGCTGCAGACTTGGTGTTGGGGGCCCTTCGGGGGCATTCAGTGCCGGAGAGAAGTTGTTAAGTCTGCTACTTGGGGAGTACGTCCGCAAGGATGAAACTTAAAGGAATTGGCGGGGGAGCACCGCAACGGGAGGAGCGTGCGGTTTAATTGGATTCAACACCGGAAAACTCACCAAGGGCGACCTTTACATGAAAGCCAGGCTAATGACCTTGCTAGATTTTTGGAGAGGTGGTGCATGGCCGTCGTCAGTTCGTACCGTAAGGCGTTCTCTTAAGTGAGATAACGAACGAGACCCTCACTGATAATTGCTACTTCATTCTCCGGAGTGGAGGCACATTATTGGGACCGCTGACGCTAAGTCAGAGGAAGGAGAGGTCAACGGTAGGTCAGTATGCCCCGAATCTCTTGGGCTACACGCGCGCTACAAAGGGCGGGACAATGGGCTCCGACGCCGAGAGGCGAAGGTAATCTCGAAACCCGTCCATAGTTCGGACTGAGGGTTGTAACTCACCCTCACGAAGCTGGATTCCGTAGTAATCGCGAATCAACAACTCGCGGTGAATATGCCCCTGCTCCTTGCACACACCGCCCGTCAAACCATCCGAGTTGGGTTTCAGTGAGGTGGCCTTTAATTGGGGTCTTCAAACTGAGATTTAGCAAGGAAGGTTAAGTCGTAACAAGGTATCTGTAGGGGAACCTGCAGATGGATCACCTCCTAAGCAGCTTCCGGGACTTCGGTCCCGGAGGCTCACATCTTCCTGTCCTTACACAGGAATCACATTGCAAGGAAACTCCGAGCGAGTTTCCCGCAATTCCGAGGCAGCTTACCATGCACTAAACGTAGCATCGAACGTCATCATTTGTTCTGTTTTTTCTTCAATTTCTTTCATGTTCCATCTTTTTTTGTATTCATCGTATTCTGATGGATTTACGGATCGCCAAGAGCTGTTCCGTTTCAATCATCATTGAAGAATTGCAGGAATGGTAGTCCCGTCCGGATTCGAACCGGAGTCACCGGCTCCAAAGGCCAGCATGATTGACCACTACACTACGGGACTGTTTTGTTCCCCTATCTCTCAGTCCTTCTTTATGGTTCCTATCAGATAGGTGGGTCTGGCTTCACCGATAATGATGTTTTTGAATGTACCGAGCGGCACGTCCTCTCTTACCACTACGGGCCTGTAATAGCCCGTTCTCATGATGGTTCCATCCTTGCCTTTCTCGGTGGCCAGTGCTTTGTACTCGGAGCCCACGATGCGTTTGTTTACGCCCAGTTCCACTTCGTTTTTAATTTTCGTGAGTTCTGCCGAACGTTCTGCCGAGATCCTTCCATGGACCTGCTCCATCTTTGCTGCATCCGTTCCTGGACGGGAAGAGAATCTGGTTATATTCACGGTGTCCGCTTCCAGCTTTCTCATCAGGCTTATCGTTTTTTCGTGGTCCTCATCCGTTTCTCCTGGAAAACCGCATATGATGTCTGTAGCTATGCTTATTCCGGGAATAGCAGACCGCAGATCGTCCACAAGTTCTAGGAACCCCTCTGCAGTATACTTCCTTCTCATCCTTCTGAGAACCTCGTTGCTTCCGCTCTGTACCGGGATGTGAAGGAACTTGTAGACCCTCTCATCATCCATCAGTTCTGTCAGACCTTCTGCCACCCTTCTCACGCTTTGCGGATCGGCCATACCTATCCTCAGTCTGTAGTCACCTTCTCTGGCAAGAAGCACCTTCATCAGGTCCGGCAGGGTTTCGCCGGTATCCATGCCGTAGGCTGCAGTGTCCTGGGCGGTTATGAGAATCTCCTTGCATCCCCGGTCCAGGAATGATCCGAATTTCTCCGACAGCTGTGTCATCGGATAGCTCTTCAGATCACCTCTGGCAATCTTGGTTATGCAATAGGAGCAATTTCCCAAGCATCCTTGTGCTATGGGGAGAATTGCATCCGATTTGAGATTCACCGATGTTGCGCACCCTTGGATCCCGTATTTTTCCATGATCTTCTGTTTGAAGGTAGAATAGTTCTCTGGTGGAATGATGGGTGCATCCGGCAGACGTATCTCTATGCGGCTGGGTTGCGCCTTCGCCATACATCCTGTGACGATGATTTCCTTTCCTTGCGAACGAAGCTGGGAAATCCTAGAAAGCATATGCTTCTCCGTCGTTTCAACGACGGTGCAGGTGTTGAGCACCACCACATCGGCATCTTCGGCCGATGTGGCGGGCTCGAATCCGAGTGACGACATGTCCTCGGCGAGGTCACGTCCCTCGCCGTGGTTCATCGTGCACCCGTAGGATTCGACGTAGTATTTCATCAGCGTGTGCAGGGTTCTGTCGTAGGCACTGCAAAGGCGGTCTTGGCCGAGATCTTGGTGATCTTGGCGTGAACGCTGGCGCCTTTCACCGTGCCAGGCACGATGATCAGATAGTCGTAGTACTTGGAAGTCCCGTCCCCTTTCTTGCCGACATCGGTGATACGCACCTCTATAATGTCACCTTCGCGCAGCGTGTTGCTAGAATCAACCCTGACACCTTTCCTCACGGTTATCGGCCTGCGGGCTCCGCATGCTTCGCACTCCAGCATCAGCGTCCTGTCTTCCTTGACCATCTTGGTGTCAGGGAGGCCGCATTCGGAGCAGATGACATATGTCTCGGTGTACATCTGAATCTTGTCGTCGATCTGCTGAGGGCTGATCTTGGCCTTGAAGACTGCGCGCCTGCCCTCGATGTTGCCCGGAGTTCCCAATTCTTTAAGAAGGAACTGGAGGAGGTGCTGGGGGTCGCGCCTGAGCTTGTCGGTCACGTCTATGAAATTCTTGAAGATGGTGATCTTCCCTTCCTGGAGGATGTCGAGTTCAGGGAGCTCAAACCTCTCATGGTTCTCGATCGTCTCGGGACAGGCGATCTTCGCCCTGTTGAGCAGTGCCATATAGTTGTCCTCATCGCTCATTTCAATTACCTCGATGCGAGACAATGATGGGGCCTTTAATAAAGACTTCTGGGTCGCATCACTCGAGATCCAGTCCGGTTTCATTGCTCCCTCTTCTTCTCCAAGTCATCCTCCAGATCTATTTCCCCATCGAAGGTCCTGGCTGCAAGGGTCAGGGCTTTCCCGACTCTCATTCCCTTGGAGGTGAGCTTCCAGAATGTTGCCACATGGTTCGAGTCGCTGCAGCGTCTCGTATCCTGCGTGACAAGCTGTAATTGCTCAAGGCTGTTGAGCTTCTTCCTCAGGATCTCATGGTTGCAGTTCAGTTCGCGAAATAGGGCGTTTTGTTTGATCTCTCCATTGCGATACATGTAGTCGACGATGCTGTAGTTGTATTTCGTTTCCAGAAACATGACGAAGTCTTTCTTGGTCATGATTCCTTGTTGATGCTACTAATGGTTGATTTTTATGGCGTCTTTCATAACATATGTACAGAAAAGAGTACAATATTAACAATCTTAGAATGATGTCCGATTATCCGTCGGCGTATCGCAATGGGAGGAAATGGAAGGAAAAGCGGGGGAATCCCCCTGGTTTTTCAGTGCGATCTCTTGTATGCTATCGCTGCATCGACCAGACCCTGGTGAAGCGGCGACGGGCGCCAGGGCTTGGATTTGAATTCTGGATGGAATTGGGAAGCGACGAAGTACGGGTGTCCCTCGAGCTCGCCTATCTCCATTCTCGTACCGCATTCCGATCTTCCGGTGAACTTCCATCCCGCATCCTCGATCCTGTCTATGTAGTCGGGATTGACTTCGTATCTGTGGCGGTGTCTCTCGGATATCAGCGTCTTGCCTCCGTACAGATCGAATGCTCTGGATCCCTCTTTGACCACGACATCCTGTGCGCCTAGGCGCATGGTGGCGCCCATGTTGACCACTCCGCGCTGTTCATCCATTATGCATATGACGGGATCGGGAGTGTCCGGATTGAATTCCGTGCTCGAAGCCATTTCCAGGCCCAGGACGTGTCTGCAGAACTCTATCGTAGCTATTTGGAATCCCAGACATACGCCCAGGAACGGAATCCCGTTAACCCTGGCGTATCTGGCGGCCTCGATCTTCCCTTCGACTCCCCTGATGCCGAACCCTCCCGGGACGATGATGCCGTGCACATCGTGGAGAATGGAGTCGGAGTCGTTGCGTATGAGATCGTCGCTGTCAACGAACTTTATGCGGACCTTGCATTCGGATGCCGCTCCCGCATGGGTGAATGCTTCAAGATGAGACAGATACGCGTCTGCGAGAGATGTGTACTTGCCGACGAGGGCTATGGTGACTTCCTCTTTAGGGTTGACGATCCTGCTGACGAATCTCTCCCAATTTTCCATATCGCGCCTGGTGGTCAGGGGACCCAGTCTCATCTTGTCGATGATGTAGTCTGCAACTCCCTGTCTCTCCAGGTTCAGCGGAACCTCGTAAATCGTGCGGGCGTCAGGAGTAGATATGACGGCTTTCTCCGGGACGTCGCAGAACATGGCGATCTTGGACCTTGCCGCCGGGCTTATGGGTTCGGAGCATCTCCCGATGATGATGTCCGGGCGGATGCCTATGGACATCAGCTCCTTGACGGAGTGCTGGGTCGGCTTGGTCTTCTCCTCTCCGACGGATCCCATGATGGGGATCAGGGTGGTATGGACGAACATGACGTTCTCGTCTCTTCCGAGCTCCCTTCCGAGCTGTCTCGCTGCTTCGAGGAACGGGAGGGATTCCATGTCGCCCACGGTTCCTCCGAGCTCTATGATGACGACATCGGCTCCGGATTCCCTGGCCACGCTGGTTATTCTGCGCTTGATTTCGTTCGTTATATGGGGGATGATCTGAACGGTTTTTCCGAGATAGTCCCCGTGCCTCTCGTTCTCTATGACGGAACGGTAGACCTTGCCGGTGGTTATGTTGTGATCCCTGGTGAGGTGGAGATCCATGAACCTCTCGTAATTGCCCAGATCCAGGTCTACTTCTCCGCCATCGTCGAGGACATAAACCTCTCCGTGCTCGAACGGATTCATGGTGCCTGCATCTATGTTCAGATACGGGTCGATCTTGATGGCGGAAACCTTGAGTCCGCGGGACTCCAGAAGGCGCCCTATGGATGATGCGGTGATGCCCTTGCCTAGGCCGGATATCACCCCTCCGCTGACGAAAATCAACTTCATTCGAATCAACGGGACCCGTGTTACGCGGGGAATGTTATTAAAGATGACGGGGTGGTTCGTTCGGTGCGACGCGGTCCATCCAAAAGTTAACTATGTGCTGGGGCATGGGTGTGGCGATAAACATGGCAGGCAAGGACATCTCCGATATGAGTTTCGACGAGTTCTTCCTCGGGAAGAAGTCGGGTTCTAAGGCGAAGGAGGTCCCCCGTCCGGCGGAGTCGAGCGATGGCGAGACCCGTGTCGACGGATCCCGCTTCATCCGCGGCCATCCGAAAATCAACGTCAAAGGGGGACGCATCAGCCTGTTCATACCGAAGTACGAGGGGGGCAAAGGTGCCAGGTACGCGGTCAAGGTAATGCAGGGTGGGAGGGTCTTCAATCTCGGCAATCTGAAATCATCCCCTCTGGATTCCGACGTGTCCTCCATCCCCACGGAGTTTGACTTAACCGAGTCCGATATCGATCCGCTGGGCGGATACATTCTGTCCATAGACGGTAAGGACGTCTACGAGGGATTCGAACATAGGTACATGATGTTCGATGCCGAAGGGATGCCTATAAGCAGGGCGGAAGACACGACCGTGGTGGCGTACAGACCGACCGATCACCTATGGCTCTCCGATGCCAAGGTCGTCACCGAGACGGATATCGGCGGCATGAGAGTAGCCACGGTCAATGTGGCGCAGGGCGGTTATGTGCGTGTGAAGGACAGGCCTCAGCGCAATCCTGAGAAGTCCGAGGCTCCGAAGAAGGAGTCTCCCGTCCGCAAGGAGCGCAAGCCGTCGGCTTCCATAGCGATGTCCGCTCCAGAGACCGTGGCCGAGGTCAGGGTCGGTGATACGATCCTTCCGCTGTATTCGAGGATCCCCGAGGTGTCAGTGAAATTGAAGGATGCGGATCAGGACTCGTGCGTCATCAAAGTGGATTCACCCGGAAGGCTCGACGGGGTTCCGGCTACGAGCTACGGAGTCAAGTCCATCGAGGGAGCCAGAGGAGAGGTCGTCCTATCTGTGGAATCCGATGGAAAGATCCTGGCGAAGGAGAAGTTCTTCGTGATACCCGATTTCGAGTGCATGACGGCGGTGAAAGGCGATATCCCATCGTTCGAGTATCTGGATTTCTCCATGGGCGGCGAAACCTATCATCTCGACATCTACAAGGATGATATCGAAGGCCCCTTCGAGTACGATGGCGGCGAGATAAGGCTCGTCTGGGGATTTCCGGTGGTGTCTGTCGATACGGGCAGCGGCATGACTCCCATCGAGGATTCCGAGATGTCCGTGGACGATCTTCCTGATTCCATCGTGATTCGTGCCAGGGGCGCTACAAAGAAGGCCGTTTTCCTAGGAGGTTCCGGCAAGAGGGTCAACCTGACGCCCGAATGGGAGGATGAGACGATAAGGGTGGACACGACTCCTATCTACAAGGCGGTTCTGAATTCGCCATCACGCGAGGCGTCTCTGTACATCACGGTCAACTCATGCCCGGTCAGAAGGTTCCTCACAGTGAGGAACGAGGCCGGTGCAGCCATGTCCTGTTCCGGCGGTTCCATCCATTTCGAAGTCCGTGGCAAAGGCAGGTACGTCTGCCGCATATACGGGATAGGCAGGGCCGAGGAGACGCACGATCTTCCTGAAGGGTCTAGTGACGTCGCGATAGGTTCGGAGGCCATATCTGCGGAGCTGATGGAGATCAGAGACGGGAAGGAGATCCCCGTGGAGGATATCACTATCAGGCCGCTGCCGTTCCTCATGAAGGACGGTATGGGCGATGTTTGGCTATATGTCAGCAAGGACAAGCGCATACCTCTGCCCGACGGGCTGCTGGAATCCAGTTCCAAGTCCCCTGCCGAGATCAGGAAGTGGCACTCGCAGATCGTGAGGATGAATCCGGAGCTCAGGAAGGTGAGCCCCGAGATGATGGTCAAGGCCTTCGCCGACTACCGTCGCTCCTGACGCGCAGCAGGGGGGAGACCGCCCCGGGTTTCGGGCCCGGGCGACCTCTATTCGGGGTGCTGTGATATTCTTAAATAGGAGATTACGCTAGCCACGCTAACATTAGTGGTCCGACCCTCCAGGTCGGGCTATCGACGTTCCAATCGCTAAACAACAACGAGGTGAAAATTTGGGAAACGGTCTGTACACCGCAAGGAAAATGAAGACTGACCGCCAGAAGTTCCGCTGGCTGGACAGGGGCTACAAGAAGAGAGTTCTCAAGCTGAGGGAGAAGTCCGATCCTCTCGAAGGATCCGCTCAGGCCCGCGGCATCGTCCTGGAGAAGGTCGGTATCGAGGCCAAGCAGCCCAACTCCGCAATCAGGAAGTGCGTGAAGGTCCAGCTCATCAAGAACGGCCGTCAGATCACCGCCTTCGCGGTCGGAGACGGAGCCATCAACTTCATCGACGAGCACGACGAGGTCATGGTCGAGGGTATCGGTGGAAGGATGGGAAGGTCCTACGGAGATATCCCCGGAGTCCGTTACAAGGTTATCAAAGTCAACAACGTCTCCCTCGACATGATGGTCAAGGGTAAGACTGACAAGCCCGTGAGATG
Source organism: Methanomassiliicoccaceae archaeon UBA480 (assembly GCA_002506425.1). Lineage (GTDB taxonomy): Archaea > Thermoplasmatota > Thermoplasmata > Methanomassiliicoccales > Methanomethylophilaceae > Methanoprimaticola. Next base: position 9,139 of record DAXO01000081.1, read on the forward strand.
ATTACGATGGCAGACGAACTCGTAGCTCAGAAGGCCCTTATTTTCGGGAAGTACGACACATCCGATGTGATCGTCAACGATGGCGGCCTTGCAAAATACATCGATCTTACCCCCACCAACGTCCCCCACTCCGGAGGAAAGCACGCCAACAGGTGGTTCGGAAAGTCCAGGCTCAGCATCGTCGAGAGGCTGATCAACAACATCATGAGGACCGAGAAGTACACCGGAAAGAAGATGAAGGCGTACAAGACCGTCGCTCAGGCTTTCGACATCGTCGCGGCCAAGACCAAGAAGAACCCTGTCCAGGTCCTCGTCGAGTGCCTGGAGAATGCGGCCCCCAGGGAGGAGGTCACCAGGCTCCAGTTCGGAGGAATCTCCGTTCCCAAGGCCGTCGATGTGGCTCCCCAGAGGAGGCTGGATATCGCTCTTCGCAATCTGAGCACCGGCGTCGTTGCCGCTTCTCAGAAGAACAAGAAACCCATCTATGAGTGTCTGGCAGACGAGCTCATGCTCGCCGCCAAAGGCGACATTTCCTCCTTCTCCGTCGCGAAGAAAGAGGAGATGGAGAGGGTTGCTCAGTCGGCAAGATGATGAACTAACCGAAGGTTGTGGACATGGGACGCAGAGAGGACAACGCCAAGAAAGCAGTCGAGCTGATGAAGGATCAGACCCACATCAGGAATCTCGGAACCGCAGCGCATATCGACCATGGAAAGACGACATTCTCCGATAACCTGATCGCGGGTGCCGGAATGATGTCTTCCGAGACCGCCGGTGAGCAGCGCCTGCTCGATTACGATGAGCAGGAGGCCGCCAGAGGTATCACCATCAACGCCGCATCCGCGGCGATGGTCGTTCCATACAGGGATCCTAAGACCAACAAGGTCGACCACTACCTGGTCAACCTCATCGACACTCCCGGACACGTCGACTTCGGAGGAGATGTCACCAGGGCCATGAGGGCTCTGGACGGAGTGTACATCCTGTGCTGCGCCGTCGAGGGAATCATGCCTCAGACCGAGACTGTCATCAGGCAGGCGATGAAGGAGCGTGTCAAGCCCATGCTCTTCATCAACAAGGTCGACAGGGCCATCGTCGAGCAGCAGCTCACCCCTCAGATGATGATCGAGAAGTTCTCCAAGATCATCACTCAGTTCAACCAGAAGATCGCAGACGCTCTCCCCGCACCGCTCAACAAGCAGTGGCAGGTCAGCCTCCAGGACGGTACCGTCGCTCTGGGTTCCGCCTTCAACAACTGGGCGGTCTCCATTCCGTATCTCCAGAGGCCCGAGGTCACCAAGAGGGCAATCGAGATTGCACCCGAGCTCGCCGACGAGCTCAAGGACAAGCCGTTCAACCTGAACACCGTCTTCAAGCTGTGCGCCGAAGAGGGCGGACAGGAGAAGCTGGCCAAGATCATCCCCATCGCCGACGTCGTTCTCGAGATGGCAATCAACCACATCCCGAACCCCGTCGACTCCCAGAAGATCCGTATCCCGACAATCTGGAAGGGAGATCTCAGCACTCCTCTCGGACAGCACATGCTCAACTGCGATCCCAACGGAGAGGTCGCCATGATGGTCACCAAGATCATCATGGACAAGCAGGCTGGAGAGATCGCGATCGGAAGGCTGTTCTCCGGAACCGTCAAGAAGGGTATGACTCTCTACATTTCCGGCAACCCCAACCCTCAGAGGGTCCAGACCGTCGCTCTCATGGTCGGAGCCGACAGGACCCCCATCGAGGAGTGTAAGGCCGGAAACATCGTGGCTCTGACAGGACTCAAGGATGCCATCGCGGGAAGCACCGTTTCCTCCGTCAAGGACATGGAGCCCTTCGAGAGGATGGCCCACTACTCCGAGCCCGTCATCACCAAAGCCATCGAGGCCAAGAACATGGCGGACCTGCCCAAGCTGGTCGAGGTCCTCAGGATTATAGCCAAGGCCGACCCGTCTCTGAACATCGAGATCAACAACGAGACCGGAGAGCACCTGATGTCCGGTATGGGAGAGCTCCACCTGGAGATCACCGAGTACAGGATCATCAACGAGCAGGGCGTAGACATCATCTCGTCCCCTCCCATCGTCGTTTACCAGGAGTCCGTCAAGGGCGCCAACCCGACCGAGTTCGAAGGAAAGTCCCCGAACAAGCACAACAAGTTCTACTTCATCGTCAGTCCTCTCGAGGATTCCGTGAAGGAGGCCATCCGCAAGAGCGAGATCGACGTCGATGCCAAGATCAAGGACCCCAAGGCTCTGGCCAAGCAGCTGAAGGACCTGGGAATGAGCGATGTCGAAGCCAAGGGCGTCGTCGCGTTCCACAACAACAACGTGCTCATCGACTGCACCAAGGGAGTTCAGTACCTCCACGAGACCATGGAGCTCGTGAAGCAGGCTTTCGACGAGGCCATGAACAGGGGACCTCTCGCGGCAGAGAAGATTGCCGGTGTGAAGGTCTGCCTCATGGATGCGAAGCTGCACGAGGATACCATCCACAGGGGACCCGCTCAGATCATCCCCGCCGTCAGAGACGGTATCTACGGTGCGATGTGCCAGGCTGGAAGGATTCTTCTCGAGCCTATGCAGAAGCTGTTCATCAGCGTTCCGCCCGACTACATGGGTGGAGCGGTCAACCTGATCAACCAGCGCCGCGGAACCATCCTCGAGATGGGACAGGAGGGAGCCGATTCCACCGTCACCGCCGAGGTGCCCGTCGCCGATATGTTCGGATTCTCGTCCGATGTCCGCGGATCCACCCAGGGCCGTGCCATCTGGTCCATCGAGAATGCAGGATTCCACCAGGTTCCTCCTGAGCTCCAGAAGAAGATCGTCACGGAGATCAGGACCAGGAAGGGACTCAACCCTGAGCCCTACGATGCGAATTACTACTCCGGCCTGTGAGGCCTGCAAACCTTAAATATAAAACCCTTTATCAGAAAAAATAGCGTTCCATAACGGAGGAAAAGAAATGGCAGAGAAAGAGCACATGAATCTGGTCATTATCGGCCACGTCGACCACGGTAAGTCCACCCTCACCGGAAGGATCCTGCTGGAGACCGGCGCGATCGACCCCCACCTCGTCGAGAAATACAAGAAGGAGGCAGAGGAGAAAGGTAAGGGATCCTTCTACTTCGCCTGGGTCATGGATGGACTCAAGGAGGAGAGGGAGAGGGGAGTCACTATCGATGTCGCCCACAAGAAGTTCTACACCGACAAGTACTACTT
>DAXO01000038.1:0-5899 GCA_002506425.1 Methanomassiliicoccaceae archaeon UBA480
GATCGCTGAAGGTAGCAAAAACGACTAGAAGGACCGCGGAATCCGGTGCGCATGAACGCGCCGGAGAGGATCGGAGTCGTCGCCGCACTGGCGGCGGGGATCCTATGGGGATTCCTGGGGATCTTCGTCCGCGGCCTGTCCGATGCAGGATTCTCGCCTGTGCAGATGACCTGCATGAGGTACATCATCGTCGCAGCGGCGTTCGCCGTGTTCATCGCGGTGCGTCACCGCAGGATGTTCCATGCGGATCGCTTCGATCTCCTGCTCTTCGCGGTCATGGGGATAGTCGGGACCCTTCTCAACTCCGTGAGCTACCTGAGCTCGATGGAGCGCATATCGCTCTCCCTGTCCACGGTCCTGCAGTACCTGTCGCCTTTCATCGTCGTCGCCCTCTCGGTCCCGCTGTTCCATGAGAGACTCACCGCATGCAAATGCGCAGCGCTCGTGATCGCATTCTCCGGATGCATACTGTGCACCGGATTGCTGACCGATCCGGGATCCATGGACCCTCTCGGAATCGCCCTTGGAGCCGCATCCGGACTGTTCTACAGCCTCTACACGCTCGGATCCAAGAAAGCGGCCTCCAGAGGATGCTCCATCCCGACCATCATGCTGTACACGTCCCTGTTCTGCGCCATAACGCTGATGCCGTTCGCGGACGTCCCCGAGACGATCGGGATGATGATGGGATCCTGGAGCAGCATGCTCCTCATGCTCGGTCTCGGGATCCTCATGACGCTGGTCCCGTTCGGCCTCTACAACATCGGGGTAAGCCGGATGGAAGCAGGGAAGGCGGCCATCATAACGTTCATAGAGCCTCTGGCGGCGACCGTCGTGGGATTCCTCGCGTTCGGCGAAGAGGTCACGCCGGAGTCCGCTATCGGCATGGCGATGATACTCCTGTCGCTCTTGGTGATGGAGAAGGGGCGCTCCGCAGGAGCCCGCGTATAATAATATGAATATAGAGCCGGGGGAGGCCCCCCGGAATGGTTTCAGCGGTGCGCGAACACCATGGAGACGCCAGAGGCGTCCTTCTTCTCGATCCTGGCGAATCCGACCCTCTCGAGCTGGACGGTATCTCCCTTCTCGGACTCCAGAGCCTTCTCGACCAACCCCTTCTGGACGGTCCCGTCCGGCATCAGGAGCGTAGCGTCCTTCGCATCGGCTCCGACCCACTGGACGGCCTTGAATCCCTTCCTGAGGATGGAGACGTCGTCTCCCGCATACTTGGCCGGGAGCCCGTAGTCGATGTTGCAGAGGTCCTTGAGGCGCACCTTTCCGGACTCCGCGAACATCCTCGAGTCGTCGGCGGAGATGAACACGGTCCTGGGATTCTCGAGCCTGTACACCCTGTCCCCCCTCTCGGGGTGGTCGGGGTGCAGCGGAGCCTTGCCCTCGATCACGTCGATGCCGTCGATGTCGTACCTCACCGGATCCGCGACGAAGAAGTACCTGTCGGAGACGGGGTCGATGATGTCCCTGTTCATCGAATACAGCCCGTCCCAGGAGAACTGGATGTCGACGCTCTTCATGCCCGCCTCGACCCAGTAGCGCCTGATGGCCTCGGGCCTGATGCCCCTCCTCTCGAGGGCGCGGACGGTCCCGGTCCTGACATCGTCCCATCCGGTGTACTCCCCGTCCTTAATGGCCTGCTTGATCACCGACGTCTTCAGAACGGTGTCGGGGATGTTGACCAGGCCGTAGTGGAAGTACTCGGGCTTCTTCCATCCGAAGTAGTCGAAGATGTACTCCTGGCGGTTGGTGTTGTTGAGGTGGTCCTTCCCCCTGATGACATGCGTCATCCCCATCTCGTGGTCGTCGATGGCCACGCTGAGGTTCATCATCGGGTATGCGATGTACTTGTCCCCGGTCCTGGGGTGGGGGTGCCTGACGAGACGGAGGGCGACGAAGTCCCTCACTGCAGGATTGGGATGCTTGAGGTCGGTCTTGACGACGACGACCGCCTCCCCGTCCCCGTAGTCTCCGGCGAGGAACTTGTCGTACCTCTCCAGCTGGGTCTCCACAGGCAGGTCGTGGCAGGGGCATGCCTCCCCCTGCTCCTTGAGATGCCTCCAGTGGTCCCCGTCGCAGGTGCACACGTAGGCGTGCCCCTGCTCGAGCAGCTTCCTCGTATAGTCGTAGTACAGAGGGAACCTATCGGACTGTATGTACGTCCTGTTGCACTTGACCCCGAGCCAGTCCAGGTCCTCGGGGATCATGTCGTACGCGTCGGGATCGATCTTCTCAGGATTGGTGTCCTCGAACCTGAGCACCAGGTCCCCGCCGTAGCGCTTGACATACTCGTCGTTGAGGATCGACACGCGGGTGTGGCCGATGTGCAGAGGCCCGGACGGTCCGGGCGCGATGCGCATGACGACCTTCCCGTCGACGTTCTTGAGCTCGGGGAGCTCGTACTTGCGCTCCTTCTTCTCCTTGACCAGGAGAGAGGAGTCCATCTCCTCGAGGGCCTTCGTCTGGGCCTCCAGGCCCATGGCGTTGACCTCCTCGACTATGGAGTTGATGAGCGGGGTGATCTCCCCGGCCTTGGAGCGGAGCTCGGGGCATCCTCCCAGAACCTTTCCGACGACGGCTTTGGGATTGGCCTTCCCCTTGAAGAATATGGCATTCTGGAGAGCGAACTTCCTGATCGTCTCCTCGATCTGATCGGACATGTGCTCCGCATCAGGGAACGTGTATTTATATGCGGAGAAGAGGGGGTTCCGGGAGGGGCATCCTCCCGGAATTCTCCGTCATTGCGCGAGACGGTCCTTCCTGCGGGCGAACTCCGCCTTCAGGTCCGTCGCGGTCGCAGGCTCGCGGCCGATCTCCTTCAGGAGCGATATGACATAGTCGGCGCACCTGTGCCCGTCCTCGATGTCCATGCTGCACTGGGCCACACCGGCGAGATGGCTCGCGGGAGGTATGATCGACGTCACGACGTTCGCGCCGGCATCGAGCCTGGTGCGCATGCCCGCCACACCCTCGACATCGAGGGTCGCCGGGATCAGGACGTCGTGCCTGAGCAGCCTCATGGCCGCGAGGCACAGCAGCTCGTTCACCGAATCGACCGTTCCGGAGGATTCCATAGGGGTCCCGGCCTGCGGGACGAAGGTCATCGCACGTACCTGGTCGCATCCGAGGGAGATCATCTCGCGGATCGCATGGACGCGATCCTCGACCGTCTCTCCGATGCCGACCATCATGCCGTCCTCGGCGAGCATCCCGTTCTCCATGGCCCAGACCTTCTGGTTGCGCCTGTAGTCGAAGTCCTGTCCCAGACGGCGTTCGGCGAACAATCCGCGGTTGTACGTCTCCTGATAGCAGGCGACGATATCCGCGCCTGCGTCCCTGAGCTTCGGGAAGCAGTCGTGCGGAACGGCTCCCGGGGAGGCCATGACGGGGATCCCGACCTCGTCGCGTATGGACGACACGATGTCGAGGAAGTTCTCGTAGTCGTTGCCGATCATGTACGGATCCTCGCCCATGGTGAGGTCCGCGAGGTTTATGCCGGCGGCCTTGATGCTCTTGGCCAGATCGACTATCTCGTCCTTCGACTTGCGGTAGCGGTCTATGCCGTTGGACCTGCGGTAGTAGCAGAAGGAGCACTCGTTCCTGCAGTAGGTGCTGAAGTAGACGAAGCCGTAGAGGAACGTCTTCCTCCCGAACTCCTTGTCGCGGACCCTGCGAGCGGTCTCGAAAACCGCATCCCGGTCCTCGCCTTCGGCCGTTATAAGTGCGGCCAACTCGGAATCCGTCGCCTCTCCTCCGGAGGCCAGCCTCTCCGCGATCTCGGGAACGTCCATAATCGAATCTCCTGATGGTGAATCAAATCACAATATGCGCGTATAAAAAGAGAACGCATGAAAAAAGAAATCTGGCCCCTGCGAGGAGAGCATATCGCGTATCCTGGCAGACCTCTGTTAATCGAGCGATGTATGAACAGTTTTGTATTCGTATATCGAACAGTACAAAGGTTAAACGGACCGCTGCATCGATCGGGCAAATAAGAAGGGCATCGGAGATCTATTGTGAATTCCGCAACAGATTGCGAACCGTCGCCGTCCCGCTAATCATCTCGGCTGCGGCATGATGCGGTCATCAAGGCCGAACTTTCAGTTCCGGATTGAAATGTACCGGATTAACTACTCTTCAAATCTGTATTCGTGTACTCATTCATACAGATGACGTGCGCCTGAACCGATTCCCATCTGGAACCCGCTGACACGGCCTGTACCCATAGTACCTTCCGCTTAACCTGTCTACAATAATGTACAGATGACTGATAGATTAACGCATCATCGGAACGAACGATACGAAGGGCTTACCTCCCGCCCGTCGTCTTCCTGGGAAGCGAGAGCTTCGATACGAAGGGGAGCGAGCTCTTCGGATCCCTTCCAGGCAGAACGGGGTGAACCCTGATCTGCACGAAGACGCCCGTCCTCCCATAGATGCGGAGCATCTCTCCACCGTCGTAGACCAGCATGCGGATGTCGAACCTGAATCCGTCGACTGCGATCCCCTCCTCCGGCCTCACGACCGCCTTGGGAACCGATCCTTCGACGGATGTGACGGAAAGCAACCTCGTCGCATTCCCGTGGTGCAGGCGTATGTCCATCCTTCCCGACTTCCCTCCGTCCACGAACGTCTTGAGGGAAGCCGCGTCCTCGGGAGTCATGTACGTTTCCTGATCGGAATACGCGACATCCTCGATGGCCTCCATGTTGAGGTCTATCCTCTCCGTGACCGACGGTATCCTGACGGATTCGTGCCGGAGGCATGCGAGCATCGATGCATAGATGGCGATCATGAACGGGACGGTGTAATAGGTCGTCAGGATATCGATCCAGGGCACGTACAGGTCGTAGCTGTACCAGATCGGGTACAGCTCTATCGCCGTCATCACGAGAACGCACTGGAACAGCCTCACCGCGTAGTGGGAGTATCCGCATATCAGAGACAGCGAGGATACGATGGCCATCACCCCCACTATTAATGCGACTATCCCTACGACGAAATAGACGAAGCTGTAGAAATCGGCGAAGAAGATGTTGTCGACAAGGCACTCGGCACCTACGAACACCCCTGCGATGGCAACCCTGAGGCAGTACCCTCCGCTCTTCATCGCCAGGACGCAGAACCCTCCTATCAGGATAAGAACGGCCTGTGGCAGCCCTCCATACATCGCCATAACCACAATGTCCGGATAGTAGGAGCACAGACGGATCGTATCGATCAGCAGGACAGCCCCGGTGATCGCCATGACCAGTCCGAGCAACGATGCGATATCGAGCGTCCCGTCATCATTCCTGAAGCGCATCGGACCCCTCCTCCACACATATCGAGAACACTTCCCCGGTGACGGCCTCCATCTCCAATCTCCCGTCCTTCAGAAGGATCCCGTTGACGGCGAATCTCGATGCCTGCATTATGGTTCCGGAGCAGTGGTCCGCCAAGGTGATGTGCACGTCATCCGACCCCTTCCATCTCTGCGCAGTCAGGCAGGAGAACCCGGAGCCGTTCCGGATCCCGACGCTGATCTCGGATTCCACGGGGCCCCCGTCGTCCACCGTAGCCCATCCTCCCCTTGCCAACGATTCGGCATCGGACAGGGAAATCGAGGCATCCTCCTGCAGAAGGTACGTGCGCCTGATCCCGTCCAGCGTACGGCTGTGGACCTCCAGCCAATCCCTGTTCCTGAGCTTCTCCGAATCTAGGATCAGGATGAACACGAAATACATCAGAGCCAGGAGGAATGTGTTCCTCTGCGTCTCGATGACATAGACGATGTCTCTGGTACCGGAATACACGTAGGTCAGCATTACAAGTGCCAACAATAGGAACGCGATTGATCCCCCCATCATGGTCAGACGGGCCCTCGACTTCCCGAGGATGTACGCGC
>DAXO01000038.1:5972-6368 GCA_002506425.1 Methanomassiliicoccaceae archaeon UBA480
GAGATTCATGTCGTTGTGGGGAACCAGATGGGATGCGGATGTGAAGAATCTGTAGAATCCGAGTCCGATGGCATAGAATCCCACGGATCTCGGCAGATCGCGGTTCCTGTCGAGGATTATAGCAGCGCCGCATGCGATGATGATCGCATACCCTATGAACGATGAGATATGCGGCTGGGAGATGCCGCTCAGAACATCGTACGTATGGGATGCGGCAATCAGTATCATGAGAGCCGCGAGTATGAAATTGGCGGAATACGACGCCTTGGCCACGGCGATGTGGATGAAGGCATTGATCCTTTCGACCGCACTCCTCTTCGAAACGCCGGGTCTGGAACGGCCGCCGATCTCGTCCATGGGAAAACATCCGGGGTCGGTATATCAAATTAGCTTCCG
>DAXO01000038.1:6449-6587 GCA_002506425.1 Methanomassiliicoccaceae archaeon UBA480
TTATACGTCCCGCAGACCTTCCCCCGATCATGAGAACCAGCATGAAAGCCAAGACCCTCCTGTACCCTCAGACGGTCTACATCATCGGAACCTACGACGAGGACGGCACCCCCAACGCCATGAACGCGGCATGGGGCG
>DAXO01000010.1:0-220 GCA_002506425.1 Methanomassiliicoccaceae archaeon UBA480
TCTCCTCTTCAACGGATTCCTCGACGACGATGGGCTCTGTCGAATCGTCCTCTATCCAGGAATAGTCGGAATCATCCTCTTCGGATTCGATGCCTGCATCATCCGCTTCCTCTACAGCATCCTCTTCATCGGTGGTTATGAAGAACTCTTCGTGAGTCTTCTCCGCCTCGGCAGGAGTGACGATCTCCTCTTCGATGGCCTCGACGACAGGCTCCTCGGC
>DAXO01000010.1:305-10949 GCA_002506425.1 Methanomassiliicoccaceae archaeon UBA480
CTCTTCCTGACCATCCTGCTCATTATGTCGGACATGTCGTAGGTCTCTGCGGGTTCCGTCGTCTCGACGGCTTCAGCAACGGACCCGTCTTCGACGATCTCCTGCGGCACCTGCTTTACAGGAGCGGGACGTGCCATCTTGTTCAGGAATCCGGAATCCACGGGAGTGGGACTCAGCTTCCCCTCCCCGTCGACTGTGCCGACGATTCCGACGATCTGCGTCTCGACGGCGGTTCCCCTCGGGACATTGGAGAACATCCTCATGCTGTCCGCTACGGGAGTCTCGTCCGCCACAGGGACGGAGACCTTGACGGGATCCGCCCTGCCGACGTAGTTCCCCTCGGTCGCCCTGACGAGCAGGGGCTCGCCATCGTTGAAGAGAGCCTTGTCGGAGATCTTGGAGATGAATATCTCCCCGCAGTCGTCGATATTGTACTTCTCGTATCCGTGACCGTTGAGCTCACGGACACCCTTGGAATAGACAGATCCGTCTCTGACGGACTTGGAATGAAGAGTCGAGCTCTTCTTCAGATTCTCGACCTTCTGACTAATGCTACCGCTAATCTGACTGAAGCCGTTCTTCAGCGAATTGGCCGCACCTGAAGTGTTCTTCGGAAAGCGACCTATTATGCCCTTGCGAGAGCTACCGCTACCCTGAGTGTTGTCACTCATTCCGCAATCCCATCCGTTTTGACCTAATGAAGTCTCAATATAAATATCTGTAGACTACGAAAAATCAACCCGAAACCTGACCACGAAAACGGGAATATGCGATGATTCGGGGGTCGTCAACCGCGCACGAATTTGACGTAATCCGCCTTCGATTCGGAATGGATCTCACGAAGCATCTTGGCGAAGGTGGAAGCATCTCCGGAGATGACCATCACTTCGAGGCATTTGTGATTCTTCATGTGCGAATGAAGCTGCGTCTGAATCAGGGACGCGTACGTTCCCTGTATCCTCATTATCCACGGATCCTCATGATTGCCCCTCACGATGATCAGAACCCCCTCGACATCCCCCTCGAGGCTTTCCATCTCGCGTATGTCTTTCAGAGCTGCGTTGATGGAAGAACGGACCGCCTCCGACCTCCCGCTGAGACCGTATGCCGTCTGGATCTTCTCGAGAGCCGCCAGATTGTCCTCGTTCAAGGATACGCTTACTATCGGCATGATGAATCACGTTATTAATTTCGATAGGCAAATAGACGCATCTGTTATTAATTGATTGACAAAATACTAATACGAATCCCGTAAGGACCATCGCATGGACAACCTGGTCACGCTGATCCTATACTCCTTGGGCATACTCGCCATATCGATGGCCGGAGCGTATCTTCCCCGCGTGAAGACGCTGTCCGACAGACAGATCCATCTCCTTGTGGCACTCAGCACAGGGATATTCCTCGGCCTGCTGTTCCTGCTCCTCCTCCCGGAGGCACTGGAGGAATGCGAGCATGGCGGGATAGATGCCCATGACACGATGTTCGCACTCCTCGGCGGATTCATACTCATAATGAGCGTCGAGACCTGGCTCAAGCACCGCCACATGGACAGCTGCGGGTGCGAATGCGATTCCCACAGCCATAAGCTGGTGTCGTTCTCATCGATGATCGGGCTGTCGATACACGCAGCCTGCGACGGACTGGCTCTCGCAGCCACGTTCCTCGCCGGAGGAGAGATCGCCGCCATAACGACCATCGGGATGTGCATCCACAAATTCGTGGTCCTGTTCTCCCTGTCGTCGATCACCCTGGTGACCGATATACCCAAGAGAAAATCCATGCGCTATCTCCTCGCATTCAGTCTCATAACACCGTTGTGCGGGCTCCTGTTCTTCGGAGTGCTCGACGGCGTTTCAGACGTGGAAGGGCTGACCGGCATACCCATGGCGTTCGCCGCGGGAACCTTCATGTACGTAGCGTTATGCGACATGCTACCGGAGGCTTTCCACAGGAAGAAGCAGGATCTGAAATCCTTCCTCCTGGTGCTCGTAGGGATAGCCGTCATCGCCGCGGTGACGATCTTCTTCCCGCACGTCCATTGAAACCGAAAGGCGGGGACTCCCCGCCCTATTACTTTATATCAAGTCATTCATCGGCAGGATATGCAAGAATCAGACCTCTGGTTCGTTTTCATTGCAATCGTCGTCGTTCTGCTGTCGGCCGACCTTATAATGAACAGGAAAGCCCACCACATCCCGATGAGAACGGCGCTCATGCAGACCGCGGTTTGGATATGCGTGGCCGTGGCGTTCGGAGTCCTGCTGTTCGTCGTCACAGGCAACAGCAATCTGACATTGGAGTACTTCACCGCCTACGCCATCGAGGAGTCGATGAGCATGGACAACCTATTCGTGTTCATCATCATCTTCGCCTACTTCGGCATAAGAGACGAGGACCAGCACAAGGCGCTGTTCTACGGCGTCGCCGGAGCGATAGTCTTCCGTGCGATATTCATATTCGCAGGTGTGGAGCTGCTCAACATGTTCAGCTGGCTCCTCTACGTGTTCGGCATCATACTCCTTGTTGTCGCCATCAAGACCCTGCTCGGGAAGGATGACGGCGAAGAGAAGGAGAACGGCATAGCTCGCTTCATGAAGAACCATTTCAACTACGTCGATGACGAGGAAGCGGGAGGAAAGCTCCTCGTCAAGAAGAACGGCAAGCGCGTGATGACGGCCATACTCCTGTGCATCATCGTCATCGAACTGACGGACGTCGTCTTCGCGCTGGATTCGATCCCTGCGGTGCTGGCCATCTCGACCGACACCATGGTCATCTACACGTCCAACATATTCGCGGTCATGGGTCTCAGGTCCCTGTTCTTCGTCATAAAGGGCGGTATGAACTCCCTCGTGTACCTGAAATACGGCCTCGGAGCGATCCTGCTGTTCGTGGCGGCCAAGCTCCTGATCCATGAGTTCATCGAGATCCCGATAGTGCTCTCGCTCGGAGTGATCCTCGGCATCCTCCTGATCACTGTCGTCGCGTCCCTGATGAAATCCAAAGAGTCCGGAAAGAAGGACGCGGCCTAAACTGTCTCCGACGACTCCGGAACCCGCGATGCGGACCAGGGCCGTCAAACGACTTACAACCGGCCGGGAACTCCCGGCCCTTCGATTCCCCCGTTCCGATGTGTTCGACGAAAAACGTTCATCCGATTCGACGATTGATAACGTTATATATGGAATCAAGCATCGGAAACCATGGCCGACGAAAACGAAAAGCCGACCAAAAAGGCGAATCCCGCCCCGTTGGGCCTTCTGGGATTCGGCATGACGACCGTTCTGCTATCGCTCCACAATGCTGGCATTACTCCTCTGGATGGCGTGACCCTGATGATGGGCGTGTTCTGCGGGGGTATCGCGCAGCTCATCGCTGGACTCATGGAATACAGGAACGGCAACACGTTCGGAACGGTTGCATTCACCATGTACGGAGCATTCTGGCTGGTGCTGGTCGGGATAAAGACGGACATCACAGGCACTGGATCTGGACAGGATACCATGGGCGCCCTCTGCCTCCTATGGGGGATCCTAACTCTGTTCCTGTTCATCGGAACGCTGAAAGGACGCACCGCACCCAAGATCGTGTTCTTGACTCTGACGATCACATTCATGCTTCTGTCCATCGCCGATTTCATGGGCGCAGAGACCGTGACCGTGATCTCAGGAGCTGTAGGCGTGTTCTGCGGAATTTCCGCTATGTACACTGCCTTCGCGGAAGTCCTGTCGGAACAGTACGAAAGGGACTTGCTGCCATTTTGAATCCGATCTCTCGGACATCCTGAGACACGGCTGTCCGAGAGACAAACCGCCTTGTGTTAGGTGGACATCGTCATCGATGGAGGGGGCTCTGCTACAATCAGGTATAGGGCCGCCATCGTAATCTGGGAAAGCCCTCTCGATAATCTCCTCGACGACCGTGGAGCGTACAACGAAAGCGACCGATCGGAGTCCCCCTTCAGCTATCTCTCACGCCAAATTTCGACAACAGGCCTGAAAGCACAATGTCCAACTGATAGCCCTGAAACAGAAGCATCAGCAGAGACCCCACAAACAGAACTCCGGATTCAAGCAAAGGCATCAAACCGAGATTTGATGTAAAAACGGATGAGTGCTCCCGACGGGATTTGAACCCGTGTCGAAGCCTCGAGAGGGCTTCATGATTGGCCGCTACACTACAGGAGCAACAAGTCTTGGCATCACTAACATATATTTATATTTTTTCCAATAAAAATCATTCAATGAATAAAAATATACATCGAGTTTGACGCCATCCGGCGATAAGACCGACGGATGGCAGGAATGGTTTGTTTCCGGAACAACTTTCGGATCAGTAATCGCTTGGACGGATGGCCGGAAGCCTCTTGTGCTCCATGGACCTGACCTGCGCCCTTATCCTGGCGATCTCTTCCACAGGAAGTCCGGTATCCTGGGCGATCTGGGCATCCGAGCGGTTCTGCTCCAGATCATAGAGTATCCCGTCGAGATCCTCGTATCTGATTCCCATCTCCGACTCGTCGGTCTGCCCTTCCCACAGTCCGGCAGACGGGGGCTTCGCGATTATCTGCTCCGGCACCCCAATGAGGCGGGCGAGCTGACGCACCTCCGTCTTGTAGAGATTGGCTATGGGTGTAACGTCGCATGCCCCGTCACCGAACTTGGTGAAGTATCCCATCATGATCTCGCTCTGATTGGAGGTTCCCATGACGATGTAATCCCTCTTCTTGGCAAGATTGTACAGGACGATCATCCTGCACCTCGCGGAGATGTTTCCCCTCTCCAGGGGGGTCTCCTTGCCTGATAGCAGGACGGCCATGAGCGAATCTACCGCAGGTTGAATGTCCACAACCTTGTACTCGGTGCCCCACTCGGAGCTCAGATCCGAGGTCGTCTTGTAATCCTCGGCCGGCGTGACCCTCGACGGCATGAACACGTTGAGGACCTTCTCAGGACCCAGCGCATCCACGCACAGCTTCGTGACGGTCGCCGAGTCTATCCCTCCGCTGAGACCGACCACGACGCCCTTGCATCCAATCGTGTTCACCGTGTCGCGGATGAATCCAACGAGGTCCTGGACATCCTCTTTGGTGATCTGGGGAATCTTTACTGTCATGCTGCCATGCCATCGCCAGGCGCGGATTTAAGAATGTCCCCCGCGCCCGCATACAGTCGCGAGACGTATATTCCCGACGAGCATGCACGGATGCATGAGACTGGAGATCGCCCTATGCCAGCTGCGTCCGCTCTTCGGGAACCCCGAAGGGAATGCCCGCACCATATCCGATCTGACGGCATCGGACGAGGCGGACGTCCTGGTCTTCCCCGAATGCTTTCTGACGGGATACGGAACCGATTCGGCGGAACTGGGAGCGAGGGTAGAAGAAGCGGTAGGGCGCCTGGAGAGGGTCTGTGCGGAAAACGGCAAGGCCATAGCGGTCGGAACTCCCCTGGTCACCGACCGGGGCATTACCAACAGCCTCCTGTTCATAACGCCTGAGAGGACCGTCGTCTACGACAAGACGCACCTGGCCAGATTCGGGATCTACTCGGAGGACGGGTACATGCCGGGAGACGGACCCGCCGTGGCGGAATACCGCGGGATGACGTTCGGGCTTTCGATATGCTACGATGTGTTCTTCCCGGAGGTCCTCCACTGCTGCTCCCTGATGGGATCGGATGTGAATCTGTGCGTCTCCGCATCAGCCGTTCAATCCATGCCGTATTTCGATCGGATTCTTCCTGCAAGGGCGCTTGAGGATGTGACATACCTCGCATTCGTCAACAACACCGGCACGATCGACGGCTTGGACATGGCCGGAATGTCCAGGGCGTTGGATCCGCTCGGAGAGACCGTCCTGAAGATGGATGCGGAACCCGGGATCTCGAGATTCGTAGCGGATACCGAAGTGCTTGCCGAATCCAGACGTGTTCGCCATCATCTGGACGATTTCAGGAGCGATATCGAATGGGACAGATGGCTTCAGGCACGCAGCCATTGCCAAACTTTATAATGGGGAATAGGTTCCCCCGTTCTACAAGCCGAGATGGCCCAGCCCGGTAAGGCGCGAGCCTGGAAAGCTCGTGGGAACTTTCCCTCGGGAGTTCAAATCTCCCTCTCGGCGCTTCTCTCTCCCATCTACAGACCTATACGGAAGGCTGTCAGTCGCATCCGTTGCGCTACTTTCATTTATATAGCGATTCAACTTCCCCCGGATAGAGGCGCGCGCATGTTGGTAAACGCCGAATTGTACGTAAAGGACCTGCCCGGACAGCTCGTCGGCTCGCTCGAGCCCATATCCGTTGTGGACGGCAACATAGTTGGTGTAGTCCACAACCGCGAGAGGATAGTCAACCACCGCATCTGCATCAACATAACCTTCGAGGTCGACGAGGACCAGCTGGAGCGCCTCAAGCAGATTTGGAAGTCCAAGGACATCATCATCTCGAAGATCGGCACCGCGTACGAGACATACACCATGGACTACATGCTCATCGGAGACATCGATGCGAGATACATCGAAGGACTGATCAACAAGGCGTACACGATAGCCGATCTCGATGCCGTGGATGTCAGATACTCGTCGAAGGCATCCGACTTCTCCAAGCGCACGGGCATGATCTCCGTCAAAACGAAGAGCCAGGAGGACCTGGACAAGCTGGACGACTTCATGGACTCCGAGTGCAAGAAGACCGGCATAACATACGTGAGAGGTGTCTGACATGAGGATATTCATCTGCGGATTCGGAACTGTGGGACAGGGATTCTGCGAAGTCCTGGAGATGCGCAGGGAATACTTCGCCCAGAGATACGAGGACCCCGTAGTAGTGGTAGGCGCCATGGACTCCAGATCATTCGTCTACGATTCGAACGGGATCCCTCCGGCAGAGCTCGTGGAGACCAAGAAGAAGACGGGCCGCGTCGGCTCCGAGAAGTACGAGGATTCCGTCGAGGTCCTAGGTGGGATCGAGTTCGATCTCCTTGTGGAGGTCAGCCCCACGGACGTAAAGACCGGCGGAGCCGGACTCAGGAACATAGAATTCGCTCTTGGAGCCGGAAAGGACGTCATAACAGTCAACAAAGGGCCGCTGGCTCTGAGATTCAGGGAGCTGATGTCCCTGGCAGAGAAGAACAACTGCCTGTTCAGGTTCGAAGGCTCCGTCGGCGGAGCGATGCCCATAATCAACCTCTGCCGCGAGAACCTGGTGGGAGAGCGCATATCCTCCATCCGCGGCATATTCAACGGAACCTGCAACTACATACTGAGCAAGATGGACAAGGGGCAGCCGTTCGAACAGGCTCTCAAGGAGGCCCAGCAGCTAGGATACGCCGAGACCGATCCGACCAACGACATCGAGGGCTACGACAGCGCCTGCAAGGTCGCCATCCTGGCCAACGCCGTGTTCGGACGCGATGTCACGTTCAGCGATGTCAGGATCACCGGGATAACATCCATCACCGAGGACGCGGTATCGCTCGCTGCATCCCGCAACATGGTGATCAGGCTCATCGGAGAAGTGTCAGAGACGAAGCTCGAGGTCGGACCCAGGCTCGTGCCCAAGGGGCATCCCCTCAGCATCACTGGAACGCTCAACACCGCGCAGATCGTGTCCGATCTCGCCGGTCCCGTGACGGTCTCAGGAAGAGGGGCGGGAAGGCTGGAGACGGCCTCTGCGATACTCAGCGACCTCATATCCGTGATGGATGAGAGGAAGAGAATCTGATGAGCAGAATATACTCCTACGACACCACTCTCCGCGACGGAGCCCAGTGCGAAGGAGTCTCGTTCTCCTGCGACGACAAGCTGGACATACTGAAGAGACTCGACGCATTCGGAATGGACTTCGTGGAAGGAGGTTGGCCCGGATCCAACCCCCGCGACGACGAGTTCTTCCACAAAGCGGCCTCTATGAAGCTCGACGTCTCCTCGCTTACGGCGTTCGGCAGCACCCGCAGGCACGGCATCCTTCCCGAAGAGGATGCGAACCTCAGGAACCTGGCGGACTGTCCTGCAGAATGGTGCTGCATATTCGGAAAATCGTGGGACTACCAGGTGCTGGAAGCCATCAAGGCCTCTCCGGAGGAGAACCTCCGCATGATAGAGGACAGCGTCTCATTCCTGGTTTCCAAGGGCAAACGCGTCATGTTCGACGCGGAGCATTTCTTCGACGGGCACCGCTCCAACAGAGAGTATGCCCTGGAGACCCTCAGAGCGGCGGAGCGCGGAGGAGCAGAATGGGCGGTGCTGTGCGACACCAACGGCGGAATGCTCCCGAAAGGCATCTACGACGCCTGCGCCGACGCACTGTCCGCAACGGGCATCCCCCTGGGGATCCACTGCCACAACGATTCGGATCTCGCCACCGCCAACACCCTTTCCGCTGTGGATGCGGGATGCACCCTGGTGCAGGGGACGATCAACGGCATAGGAGAGAGATGCGGCAATGCCAACCTGTGCGCCGTCCTTCCGGATCTCTCGCTGAAATGTGGAATGGACATAGGAAGCATCAATCTCACAGGCCTTACCGGGATATCCAAATCCATAGGGGAGATAGCCAATATGACCCCCTACGCAGGGATGCCGTTCGTCGGGTACAGAGCATTCGCCCACAAGGGCGGCATGCATGTTTCCGCTCTGACGAAGGATCCCCGGACATACGAGCATGTGGATCCCGCGCTGGTCGGCAACTCCCGCAGGATCCTCGTATCGGACATGGCCGGGAGGGCCAGCATAACCGAGAAGCTGAGGGAGCTCGGCCTGGAGCCCGGCGAAGACAGCCCGGAGATAACCCGCCTCATCAAGGAGATGGAGTCGAAAGGATACGAGTTCGAAGGCGCGGATGCGAGCTTCGAGCTTCTGGTAAGGAGGCTCAGAGGGGACCTCGAGCAGCAGTTCACCATCGACGGCTTCAGGATATTCATAGACAGCCGCGAGGGGGAGATGGACTCCGAGGCCAGCATCAAGGTCAGGAACCAGAACGGAGCGGTCGAGCACACCGCATCCGATGGCAACGGACCGGTCAACGCCCTCGATCATGCGCTCAGAAAGGCGCTGGACAAATTTTTCCCCAGCCTGAGGAATGTCAGATTAACGGATTACAAGGTGCGCGTGCTAGACGAGAAATCGGCGACGGCCGCAAGCGTCAGGGTCCTGATCCGCTCCACCAACGGCAAGAGCAGCTGGACCACGGTAGGAGTATCGGAGAACGTCATCGGGGCCAGCCTGATCGCCCTCGTGGACTCGCTCGAATACGCGCTTATCAAGATGAAGGAGAACAAACCATGAGCAGAACAATCGTCACACTGGTAGGAAAGGATCACGTCGGTATCATAGCGGCGGTGTGCAACTACTTCGCCGAGAACGACATCAACATCCTCGACATCAAGCAGACCACCGTCCAGGACTACATCAACATGATCCTGATTGTTGATACATCCAACTACAAAGGGGGATTCGACGCCCTCAACGCCGGACTGGAGAAGGTCGGCGAGAAGGTCGGCTGCATCATAAAGGCCACACATGAAGACGTCTTCGAGATGATGCACAGGATCTGAGACCATGGTAGAGCTAAACGAGGTCTTCGAGACCTACGAGATGGTCTCCCAGGAGAATCTCGATGTCAGGACCATCACCATGGGCATCAGTCTTCTGGACTGCATAGATCCGGATCTTGACGCGCTCTGCAGGAAGATCCGCGACAAGATCCTGAGGATGGCCGGCAACCTTGTCAAAGTCGGCGACGAACTCGGAATCGAGTACGGCGTGCCCGTGATCAACAAGAGGGTGTCCGTGACACCCATCGCCCTTGTCGGAGGAGCCGCATGCAAGAAGCCTGAGGACTTCGTCAGAATCGCCGAGACCCTCGACTCCGCTGCCAAAGAAATCGGAGTGAACTTCATCGGAGGATACTCCGCTCTGGTGCAGAAGGGCATGACCAGGGCCGACCGCATGCTGATAGAGTCCATACCCGAGGCGCTGGCCCGCACCGAGCGCGTATGCTCCTCCATCAGCCTGGGATCCACAAGGACCGGCATCAACATGGATGCTGTGAGGCTGATGGGCGATGTGGTTGTCAGGACGGCCGAGGAGACGAAGGAGAACGACTCCATCGGATGCGCCAAGCTCGTCGTCTTCTGCAACCCGCCCGACGACAATCCGTTCATGGCCGGAGCATTCCACGGCGTGACCGAAGCCGACTGCGTCATCAACGTCGGGGTCAGCGGCCCCGGAGTCGTCAGAGAGGCATTGACGAAGGTCCGCGGCCAGAGCTTCGAGGTCCTCTGCGAGACCATCAAGAAGACCGCGTTCAAGGTCACCCGTGTGGGCCAGCTATTCGCCAAGGAAGCATCCAGAAGGCTCGATGTGCCATTCGGCATAGTCGATCTCTCCCTGGCACCGACCCCTGCAGTCGGAGACAGCATCGCCGATATCATCCATGAGATGGGTATGGAATACGCCGGAGCTCCGGGAACGACCGCTGCTCTAGCCATCCTCAACGACCAGGTCAAGAAGGGCGGCGTCATGGCGTCGTCCTATGTAGGCGGTCTCAGCGGGGCATTCATCCCCGTCACCGAGGACAAATCGATGGCCGAAGCCGCAGCGATTGGCGCACTGACCCTCGAGAAGCTTGAGGCCATGAC
>DAXO01000085.1:0-138 GCA_002506425.1 Methanomassiliicoccaceae archaeon UBA480
TTGCCTCGGTTATCGGAATCTAAAACTTCCGAATCATGCAGGCCACATGATTCTGAAGTTACTGGTTGCAATACAACCGTTACTTCGTGCTATCTGTAAGCAGAGCAGAGTCCGGGATCCGATGCATGCATCCATGCA
>DAXO01000085.1:284-452 GCA_002506425.1 Methanomassiliicoccaceae archaeon UBA480
GGAGATGCAGTCGATCCCCTGCTCCACGAGGAACTCGGTGAACTCGGGGTAGACCGAGGGGGCCTGCCCGCAGATGCTGACATGCTTCCCGTTCTCGTGGGCGACCTTTATCAGCTGGGCGATGGCCCTCTTGACGCCGTCCTGCCTCTCGTCGAAGTATCCCATGTG
>DAXO01000085.1:507-854 GCA_002506425.1 Methanomassiliicoccaceae archaeon UBA480
GTGAGCTGGGTCAGGTCGTTGGATCCTATGGAGAACCAGTCGCAGTACTTGCAGAACTCGTCGGCCATGAAGATGTTGACCGGAACCTCCGCCATGAAGTACAGCTTGAAGTCCCTGCCGCGCCTGAGGCCGATCGAGTGCATCATCTCGGTGATGTCCTGGACCTCCTCGATGGTGCGGACGAACGGGAGCATCATGTTGAGGTTCTTGAATCCCATCTCGTCCCTGACCTTCTTTATGGCCCTGAGCTCGCACATGAACGCCTCGCGGTAGGAATCGGAGACGTATCTGGAGCAGCCCCTCCACCCGATCATGGGGTTGTCTTCGTTGGGCTCGTAGTCCGCTCC
>DAXO01000085.1:873-1136 GCA_002506425.1 Methanomassiliicoccaceae archaeon UBA480
CCTTTCATGTCGCGGTACTCGTTGGTCTTGAAGTCGGATGTGCGCAGGGTGATGGGCCTGGGGTAGAACGCCCTGCAGACCTTGGCGATGCCCTCCGCGAGCTTGTCGACGAGCTCCTCCGCCCTTCCGTCCTCGATGACGGCGCAGGGGTGCTCCCCGATGTAGTTGGTGAACAGGAACTCGCTCCTCATCAGTCCGACTCCGTCGCACTGGAGCTTGGCGACCTCCTCGGCCTTGGCGGGCATGGACATGTTGACCATGAC
>DAXO01000085.1:1243-14291 GCA_002506425.1 Methanomassiliicoccaceae archaeon UBA480
CCCTTGTAGACGGTTCCGGTGGTTCCGTCGACGGTGACCTCCATGCCGTCCTTCAGGATCTCGGTGGAGTTCCCGGTTCCTACGACGCAGGGGGTCCCGAGCTCCCTGGAGATGATGGCGGCGTGGCAGGTCATGCCTCCCTCGTCGGTGACGATCCCGGCGGCCCTGCTCATGGCGGGGACCATGTCGGGCATGGTCATCTTGGTGACGAGGATGTCGCCCTCCTTGATCGTGTCGAGGCTCATGTTGATGTCGTAGATGACGACCCTGCCGGTGGCCAGCCCGGGGCTGGCTCCGAGACCGCTGGCGAGGATGTCCTCGCTGGAGGCCGAGGATCCGACCGATTCGTTGGTGGCGGAGTTCCCGGTGGCGGTGATGGGCCTGGCCTGGACGATGTAGACCTTGTCGTCCTCGATGCACCACTCCATGTCCATGGGCTTCTCGTAGTGGATCTCGATCTGCCTTCCGATCTCGGCGATCTCCTGGACGCGGGAGTCGGGGATCTTCTGAGCCTTCACGAGGTTCTTCGGGATGTCCTCCTTCTCGACGCCTCCGTTCTTTCCGCGGATGTACTTCCATGTCTGCGTGGAGATCCTCTTCTTGATGATCTCCATCTTCTGCTTGTCGACGACGTAGGTGTCGGGGGTGACCTCTCCTCCGACGATCGCCTCTCCGAGGCCGTAGCCGCCCTCGATGACGATCTGCTTGGCCCCGCTGTTGGGGTCGACGGTGAACATGATTCCGGAGAACTCGGAGTTGACCATCCTCTGCACGACGACGGCGAGCTTGACGTCGCTGTGGGAGTAGCCCTGCTTCTCGCGGTACGCGATGGCCCTGGCTGTGAAGAGGGATGACCAGCATTTCCTGATCTTGTCGAAGAGGTCCTCCTCGTCCTTGACGTTGAGGTAGGTCTCCTGCTGCCCGGCGAAGCTGGCGTCGGGCAGGTCCTCGGCGGTGGCGCTGGACCTGACGGCGACGAAGCCGACCTTCCCCTTGGGGACGAGGAGCCTGTATCTGGAGGAGATCTCCTTCTTCAGGTCCTCGGGGATGGCGCACTTCTCGAAGATCTCCCTGATCTCGGCCGAGGCCTGGGCGAGGCTGTCGTCCGAGCTCCTGTCGATGCTCTCCAGCTTCTTCTCGATCTTGGGCATCAGCTTGCCGCTGGTGACGAAGTAGTCGTAGGACTCCGTGGTGAGGACGAACGCCTCCGGGACGGGGAATCCTGCGTTGGTGAGTTCGCCCAGGTTGGCTCCCTTACCTCCCACTATCGGTACATCTTCGACGTGCAGTTCGTTTACATCCACAATTTTTCTGTCCATTGGGAATTCCCCGTGTCCTGCAAGCGGTTTGATTCGGCAACTTGTGCCAACTGTCTCTCGGTAGTGTTTGACGTTTTAAATGCTTTGCATGATATGAGGCTCCGTTTCGCAATAGGTTCCTTTTAGACGGCGGACCGGCCTCTGCGCGAGCCGTCGGAAGGCTCCGATGCCGGGCCATCCGGTCCATCAGGGATCGCAAGTTTGCGTATTACGTAGGAATTTCTACGATATACGTAGAATTACTACGATTTCAATCAAAAAATCATCTCAAATATTCTCCATTCCTTAATTCGGACCGCGCTTATTACGAAGGCTTTAAAACATCATTCCTATACGGAGACTCGTGGTACCAATGCACATGGAACTATGTTGGCACGGAAGAGGAGGACAGGGACTCGTCACGGCGAACGAGATCCTGGCCGAGACCGCCATTGCCGCAGGCAAGTACGTCAAGGCGTTCCCCGAATTCGGACCTGAGAGGATGGGCGCGCCCATCAGGGGATTCACGAGGATCTCCGACCAGCCCATAAGGGTCCACAGCCAGGTGTACGAGCCCGACATCGTCGTCATCATGGACGGGACGCTTGTCGGGAAGGTCGATGTGACCCGCGGTCTGAAGAAGGACTCCGTCATCGTCGCCAACTATTCCGGATCGCCTTCCGAGCTCCAGGATGCGCTGGGGACCGATGCGGTCTGCCGCACCCTCGATGCGAACAGGATCGCGATCGACGAGATCGGCAAGCCCATGGTCAACACGGTCATGCTGGGCGCCCTCATCAAGGCGAGCCCCATAATTCCCTACGACATGCTCGAGGACCAGATCACCACCAAGTTCACAGGGAAGCTGGCCGACAAGATCATCGTCAAGAACCTCTCGGCTCTCAAGAGAGGATACAACGAGGTGCAGTGACATGGCAATGGCAAACATCAAGGATCTCGTCATAGGCGGCAGGATAATCAAGCCCGGATCCTCGGAGAACTTCGCTACCGGGGACTGGAGAAGCTACGTGCCCGTGGTCGACCAGGACAAGTGCATCGACTGCTACACGTGCTGGATCTACTGCCCCGACAACAGCATAGTGTTCAGGGACGACAAGATGTCCGGCATCAAGATGAGCCACTGCAAGGGCTGCGGCATCTGCGCCAGGGTCTGCCCCAAGAACGCGATAACGATGAAGGAGGAGTGAAGATGGGACACGACATCGGTATAAACGGAGACAACGCGGTCGCACTCGCGTGGAAGCAGATCGACCCCGACGTGTGCGCGGCGTACCCCATCACGCCCCAGACCATCATCGTCGAGAAGTTCGCCGAGTACGTGGCCAACGGAGAGGTCTCGACGGAGTTCGTCTGCGTGGAGTCCGAGCACTCCGCCCTCACTCTGTGCACGTCCTCGTCCTCCGCCGGAGCCAGGACCTTCACGGCCACCGCATCCCAGGGTCTGGCCTACATGTGGGAGATGCTCCCCATCGCATCCGCGATGCGCGTCCCCCTCATAATGGCTGTAGCCAACAGGGCCATCAGCGGACCTATCAACATCAACAACGACCACGGAGACGCCATGTCCGCCCGCGACACCGGATGGATCCAGCTGTTCTCCGAGAACGTCCAGCAGGCGTACGACAACTCGATCATCGCACCCCGCATAGCGGAGCACCGCGATGTGCAGCTGCCCTGCATCGTCAACCTGGACGGATTCATACTCACCCACGCCATCGAGAGGATGACCATGATCGACACCTCCGACGTGAAGGCCTTCGTCGGAGAGTTCGAGCCCCTGTACCCTCTGCTCGACACCAAGCACCCCGTCTCCCACGGCAACATGGACGGTCCCGACTTCTACTACCCCCACAAGGTGCAGCTGGAGGTCGCGATGAAGAAGGCCCTGGAGGTCGCGGAGGACGTCTTCAAGGAGTTCGCCGAGCTGACCGGAAGGGAGTACCACCTCGTCGACGAGTACAGGTGCGACGACGCGGAGTACGTCGCTGTCATCCTCGGCTCGTCCTACGGAACCATGAAGGAGACCGTCGACGAGCTCAGGGATATGGGGATCAAGGCGGGATGCTGCATGCCCCACGTCTACAGGCCGTGGCCCGAGGAGGCCCTCGCCAAGGTCCTCAAGGGCAAGAAGGCCGTCGCGGTCTTCGACAAGCACCTCAGCGTCGGAGCATACGGCCCGATGTTCCCCGAGGTCGTCACCGCCGCCACTATCAACACGGAGATGCCCAAGATGTACAACGTGATCTACGGACTGGGAGGAGCCGACGCCACGGTCGCCGGATTCAAGAAGATGATGGAGGCGGTCGCATCCGGCGAAGCCCAGCGCCTCACCTATCTGGGGGTGAAGGTTTGACCTCCCTCTCGCTCAAGGAGCTGAACAAGCTTCCCGTGAGGCTCGCCAGCGGTCACAGGCTGTGCGCCGGATGCGCGGAGTCCGTCATCGCGAAGCAGATCCTCATGGGGACGTCCGACGAGGTCGCCGTCTCCCTGTCCACCGGATGCATAGAGGTCTCCACCACCGTGTTCCCCTACACGTCCTGGAACACGCCCTACATCCACACCGCCTTCGGCAACGGAGCCGCCACCTGCGCCGGTCTCGAGACCGCCTACAAGGCTCTGAAGAAGAAGGGCAAGATCAACGAGGAGATCAAGTTCGTCAACTTCGCCGGAGACGGAGCCACATATGACATCGGACTCCAGGCCCTGTCCGGAGCCATGGAGAGGGGACACCACATGATGTACGTGTGCCTGAACAACGAGGCCTACATGAACACCGGAATCCAGAGGTCCTCCGCGACCACCCTGGGCGCGTCCACCACCACCTCCTGGGCGGGAACCGTCCAGCCCGGCAAGAAGGAGTTCTCCAAGGATATGACGGCCATCATGGTGGCCCACGAGATCCCCTATGTCGCCCAGGTATCTCCCCACAACTGGAGGGACACCGTGACCAAGGCCTCCAAGGGATTCGAGGCCAACGGCCCCGCGTTCATCAACGCGATCTCCCCCTGCCCCCGCGGATGGAGGTTCCCGTCCGACAGGACGATCGAGATGGCCAAGCTGGCCGTCGAGACCTGCGTCTGGCCCCTCTTCGAGGTCGTCGACGGGAAGTACTCTCTCACGGCCGAGAGCGCGAGGATCGCCGACGGAAAGGCGGAGAAGAAGCCGATCACCGAGTGGCTGTCCGCCCAGGGCAGGTTCAAGCACCTCATGCAGGAGAAGTGGGAGCCCGTCGTCGAGGCCTACCAGAACGAGGTCGACAAGCGCTGGGAGAGGCTCATAAAGCTGACGAACCTCTGAAACCGGACGGGGCTGCGGCCCTGTCCATTCCAGGACGGGCGCGTCCCGTCCTTTCTCTCTTCATTTTCCGGCTTCCCCGCGGGGAACGTTCTCAGTCTTCAGGGACCGCTGTTCCGTTGCGTGCCGTTGACAGGCCGTTGGAGGCATCATGTCTTCGGAACGTGCACAAGCAAGGGTTGAACGCATACGTCGATTCACGAGCCTTCTGGAGGGCATTGCGTGGGAATCAGGCATCGACAATGCCGAATTCCGCATATCGCAGGTCCAGAGATCGGATGTGGCTCGAATGGAACTACGGATTCCGAGAAGAGCAAGGCTGAACGAAGTGAATGGTAAAATCCCAGGCAGAGCCTGGGAAAGTGGCTGACAGCGTGTCTGAGTTCCCGTACGCTTGCGCAGTACAGTACAGACAGATACGCGGGCGGACTTCACTTCCGGGTTCGGGAAGGGACCGGGTGTTTCCCCGCCGCTTTGGCCGTCATACCGAAACATGGGATATCTGCAAACTATTTAATGATTTCGGTTAAGTCGATTTAGGAACTTCGTAAACGTTAGTATTTCCGCCATTTTCGCTCATGCACTAAACATATAGTCCGTTGACCAGAGGGTCCTCCGTACTTTCTCTGATGTCGATCCGGATTCTCCGGCGTTGGATTTCACTGCGGATACAATCTATCTCGATGGCATTCGGGTTCAGGAAGGAGGAGAATCCGATCGACATGTGCCTGTTCCGCAATGGCAGACTCAACCTGTCGATATGAACGACCAGCCAGCATCAGATCGTATGGATTCTCGGATTGGTGTCAGATCGGTGTCAACTATGACACCAATTCGGACCGTTGACACCATTTGATCCCTGACGACCCACTTTCCGTTCCTATTGTTGCCTTCTCTGGATATCTTGCCGCAATCGCGGAGATCGGCGACTATTCTCTTGACTTTCGAAAGGGACATGCCGGTGGACTCTGCGATATCCTTCTGGCGGATCCGCGGATCCTTTCTGATCATCGTCAAGATGAGATCCCTGTCATCGGAACCTTCCGCGGATTGCGATCCGACGGGCCGGGTGAACCTCACTATGAGATAGTCCCTGTCCTCGATGAATTCGGGGGCGGGCAGGCCTGCAGACACGCATGCATCCACCATCCTGCGCACTCCGCCGCCGTATCTCTCGATGAGGCCCATGGCCTTGAATACGGAGGCCAGAGCCTGGTTCCGTATCTTGGAACGGCCAGACATCACATCATGGACGTCCAATCCCAACGGCAGGCCCGGGGACTCGATCTCGACGCGGTCGTCGAAGACCTTCACGAATATGGAGCTGTCATCCATCATGTACTCGCGGTGCACCACGGCGTTGACAATAGCCTCTCTCACGGCCACTTCTGGGATTTCATAGAAATCCTCCCTGATCAGACCCTGTATCCTGGAACCCATGTTGAGATGCTTGAGGACGAACGCCATCGCCCCTTCGATCTGAGATACGACATCGCCTTCCAGGTCCGTGCTGTCGATGAAGATGAGGTCGTTGTTCCCGCGGAAGCGTGCGCACTGGATCCTGGCATGGAGGAACGGATTGCTGGTAAGCAGAGCATAGGCATTGGTTGCGACGTAACTCCTCCCTCTCTTCTTGATGACGTCGAAGTTCTCCAGCTTCTCAGGAGTCAACGGCAGACGATAGGAAGACAGACGTCTGCACAGGATATCGAGTTCCTGCTCTTCGACAGAGACGGATGGACACTCCATGACATCGAATGCGAGCTTTTTCCCGCGCATCTGCAGGATTTTGATAGTAGTGGAATCGGCAGGAACGCTCGTGCCGCTTATACGCATGTAAACTCCTCTATCGAGTCCTTCGGATTTGATGAAATATGGGCACTCGTCACCAGCTTGAACGTCTACGACGAGGACGTTCCTATCTTTCAGAGTCACAGTGTATATCTCGGGAACGATCACTGGGTGGCAAGACTTGTAGATGGAATCGGTGATGGCATCCTTGATTCTGTAGAGGGAGTCGTCGGGAATTCCGACGATCTCATGATCGTCCCTGACTCCGAAGAGGATCCTTCCTCCGGATCCATTGCTGAAGGCGACGACGGTTTTGATGAACTTCTTGTGCTCCTTGGGAAGATCTCCTTTGAACTCCAATCTGTTAGTCTCCCCCATGGAGATTTCCTCGAGCATTGAGGATTCGAAGTCATCAACGATGCCGACCATGGGGTACCGATGGAGTTATCGGTATATCTATTCGATGAGACTGCAATCGCTATGATCCAAATCCACACCCGTTTTATTCGAATCGCAACATGATAGTAGCTACGGATACAGAATCGGGCCTTCTTCTTGCGGCGACGGACAAGTTGGATCGCGATGTCATTCATGGCTCCCTGGCGATCCATCCGTAGTTCGACACGTTCGAGTAGGAATCTCAGAATGCCATTCCGATGAAGGTCGGTTATAGAGGTCTGTTTAGAACCCGTCTCTGAACATGAATCGAGAACGGTCAAAAGGGATTTGGAAATGATTTCGGCTTGGTGTCGAAGACGCGTCAAGGTCAGATCAGCGCGTAGATCCCGAGTCCGATGAAGGCTCCGATGAGTGCGGTAGAGCAGTTATTGGTGTATTTCGAGATGTATCCCGGGTTCTCGAGCACCGCTCCGAACACGCTGTCGAGGAGATTGCCGGCGACTCCGGCGATGAACGGGATCAGCAGGAGGATGTCGAGGGATTCGGTGATGACGCCCCATCCGAGCAGCGCTATCAGCAAAGCGGCTACGGTCGACACGGACGTTCCCAGTACGGAGATCCCTCCGTTGACGCCGGGCTCCACCCTCTTGAAGTCGGTGATCATGTACACCTTCTGGTCCTTGACGCCGATCTCGCTGGCAATGGTGTCCGCCCCGGCCACGGTTATGGTGGAGATGAACATGATTGCGAACTGATCGGGAGACAGCAGGCCGAGGCAATCCATCGCTACTGCGATGCATGGCGGCAGTCCGACGCCCAGGACGTTCTTCCATGTCCTCTCCCCGTGCTTGCCTTCCTGGACGCCTTCCTGCGCCTTCTTGTCGAAGTCTTTCAGCGTCGCGGCGAATCCGGCGATCGTGAAGACGGTCAGCAGGAAGAAGGCATTGATCGAAGAGAACACTCCCACGAAGCCGCCGACGAGGAACGATGCGACAGCGCCGCCCTTCGTCAGGCATTGGAGCTTGTATGCCTCTATGGACAAGGCGGCTGAAAGAATCAGGGCCATGGCCATCAGATAAGTATGCTCCATGGGGTCCCCGTATCGAGTATGATTAAAAGCTTATTCGGTGCGCAGGGATTCGAGTATCTCGGAGGCGTACTTCACGCATAGCTGCTTGTCCTCGAGAGGGAAGAACATGATCTTCCCCTGACGGTAGAGCGTCGTCTCCATCCCGTTCCATTGGAACACGCACATCATCTCGTCTTCTGTCGAGACCTCCAGGCCCTGCGACCGGAGGCGTTCGGCGGCATCGCCGATGTCAATCTGCATCTCGTCGGCGGAGATGGCCATGAGAGCCTTCCCGCCGCACAGGCGGGCGGTAGTGAACTTCAAAGGAGGTCCCCCAGCGCTTCGGCCGCCCTGATGCGGAACTCCTCCAGGCTGGAATCGTTGAGAACCATCCTGTCGGCGAGCGCCAGGACCTCGGCCAGCCCCCAGCCTATCTCGCGGGCATCTCTGGCATGGAATTCTTCCATGCTCTGGGGAGCATCCTCTCTTGCACGTTCGACCAGACGCAAGTATCTGTCGCCGGGGGATGCATAGATCCCTAGAACGACCACGTCCTCTCCGTGCATGCGGTAGGATGCGACCTCGTCGCCGCTCCTGCATCCGTCGACCAGGAACACCTCTCCGGACATGCGCTCGATCGCACGGCGGGCCCAGATGTCCTTCCCATGCGTCTCCCTTTCGGAGGATGCGAACTGGCCGACGGTCATCCCGTCGGCCTCCGCCCCGCGGGCCGCATGGGCCTCGCGGACCAGATCGCCCATCCTGAGGAAAGGCAGGCCCATGCCGCGCGCCACATTGAGGAGCTCCTCCTTGCCGGAGCCCGGCATGCCTGCCACCAGGATGATCCTCATTCGATCACAGCAGGTTGTCGGAGATGTTGGTCAGCAGCCTGTCGCAGTAGCAGCATCTGAGCTGGGGCGGGTGCCTTCCGATCACGGTGAACTCCGGAGCTACAGGCTCTCCCTTGTTGGTGATGCAGTTGGGGTTGCTGCATTTGGCGAGGCCCACGACATGGTCCTCCAGGCGGACCTGGAACTTCTCGGCCACGTAGTAGTCGCGGATGATCGCGATGGTGGCGTCGGGGGCTATGAGGGCGATCTTGTCGACCGTCTTCGAGTCCAGCTCCCTGTCCTCGATCTTGATGATGTCCTTCCACTTCTCCTCCTTGTTGGAGATGACGTGCATCCCGATGCTGATGGAGGAGTCGATGTTGCTCTCGTTGACCTTCAGGATCTTCATGACGTTGAGGGCCTGCCCGCAGGCGATGTGGTCGATGACCGTTCCGTTCCTTATGGGAGGCAGCTTGACCTCCTTGATGGGAATCTCGCTCATTCTATCTTGCCTCCGAGAATCGCGCAGAGGAGCGCCATCCTGACCGGAACTCCGTTGAAAGCCTGTCTGAAATACCTGGCATGCGTCGTGTCGTCGACCTCGGGGGCGATTTCGCCGACCCTCGGGAGGGGGTGCATGACGATCATGTCGCTCTTGGCCTCCCTCAGGATGGCGTTGTCGATCCTGTATGTGCCTGCGACCTTGGCGTATTCGGCGGGATCGGGGAACCTCTCCCTCTGGATCCTCGTGACGTACAGGACGTCCGCCTGCGATATGGCGTCCTCGAGCCTGTCGGTCTTGGCGGGGTTGCATCCCCTCTCCTTGAGATGGCTGATGGTGTCCTCTGGCATCTGGAGGGAATCCGGGGCCACGAGCGTGAGCTTGGCTCCGAACATGGTGAGGGCGTCGGCCAGGGAATGGACGGTCCTTCCGTACTTCAGGTCTCCGACCAGCACGACGTTCAGTCCTTCCAGGGTGCCTTTCGCTTCCCTCATGGTGAAGAGGTCGAGCAGCGTCTGGGTGGGGTGGGATCCGGCTCCGTCTCCGGCGTTGATGACGGGATTGATAGAGAATTTGGCGGCCAGCCTCGCCGCGCCCTCATAGGGGTGGCGGAGAACTATGAGGTCGCAGTAGGCGTCGACCATCTTGATGGTGTCGGCCAGGGTCTCTCCTTTGGAGATCGACGTCATGGACATCTCTGAGACGTCTATCACATCGCATCCGAGCCTGAGCGCCGCGCTCTCGAAGGACAGCTTGGTGCGGGTAGAGGGTTCGAAGAAGAGGTTGCCGAGAATCTTTCCGTCCAGCACGCGCTCGGTCTTCTCGCCCAGAGCGTACGGGACCATCTTCTCCGACAGGTCCAGGATCTCCTCGATCTGGGCCTTGGTGAAGTCCCTGATGGATACAACGTCCTTGTCGTATAGGTCCATGCGTTCGCAATGGTCGGTCGGGATATTAAGCGTGTTGGAAGGGGCGGATGGCCGATTGCTGAGATGTCGAATCGGTCGTCCACGAACGATGCGAAGATTGATATCGGTC
Organism: Methanomassiliicoccaceae archaeon UBA480; assembly: GCA_002506425.1. GTDB lineage: Archaea > Thermoplasmatota > Thermoplasmata > Methanomassiliicoccales > Methanomethylophilaceae > Methanoprimaticola. The sequence continues at coordinate 11,486 of DAXO01000085.1, forward strand.
GCATCCGTCGGCCGTCTCATGTTGGATGTCGTTGCCAGATCCCAGAGGGGGAGGGTATGCGAATACGCGAGGGAGAAGAACGGTCCGAAGCTCGTCACGCCTGCGATCCTGTCGACGACGGGCGGCGATCCTACGACCGGCATAGAGGTCCGCGGGTCCGGAAGGATCCTGAGGATCCTCGGAGAGGAGATACCCCTGGAGAAGGGCCTGCTGACCACCGCCTCGTCCGGAATCGTGGCCGAGCCCGAGGAATCGGGAGCAGTGGAGGTCGTCAGGCTGCCTCTTCCGGAGAACCTTTCCTTCGACGATTCCGTCGAGGTCGTCATCGTTCCGAACGCGTTCGAGCTCAGGCACGACGCCCGCCGCATCGTCGACACGGTCATCCGTCTCAGGGAGGCCGCGGGGTTCGGCCGCCTGATCGGAATGCTCGGAATCGGCGAGCCTGCGTTCGCGGCTCTTCTCGCATACATGGGCGTCGACATCCTGGACGATTCGCTCTGCAGGTCGGCCGGGCTCATGGGCATACGTCTGGTCCCGGAGGCCGAGATGGATGTCGGTTCCGACTCCTCGGAGGCCAATGCGGCATCCCTCCGCGCCGAGATGGATCTGGTGGCCGATTTCATTCGTGCAGACAGGCTCAGGGAGCTGGCGGACCAGAGGGCTCCGTCCACGCCCTCCGGAGTCGCTCTGCTCAGACTGTACGACAGGTTCGGCTATGCGTACGCGGAAGAGACGTGTTCGACGGTCGGATGCAGGTTCTGCTGCAACACCACCCAGTCCCTCAGACGTCCCGACGTCGTCAGGTACAGGGAGGCCATGGCCGGATACCATAAGCCGGAATGCAAGAGGATACTCGTCCTCCTGCCGTGCTCGGCCAAGAAGCCCTATCACATATCCAAATCGCACAGGGCCTTCGCATCGGCCATTCATACGGCCCAGCACGACACGCTGGTCCACGAGGTGATCGTCACGTCCCCTCTCGGAGTAGTTCCGAGGGAGATCGACATGTTCTACCCCGCCAACGCCTACGACATCCCCGTTACGGGCGAATGGAAATGCGAGGAGAAGCGCTTCATCCGCGAGATGGTGTCGGGGATAATCGCACAGGGCTACGACAAGATCATCTGCCACCTGGGGGAGGACTACGAGCTCGTAGAGGGCCTCGCCGAGATGGAGTGCACCGTGGTCGGGGATCCCACATCTCCGAAATCCTTGGAGAATCTCGACAAGGCCCTGAGGGCAGCCGCCAAGGGCATGGAGCCTGTGGGATATCTGCAGGAGAGGAACGACTATGTCCGCAGCGTCCTGTCGTTCCAGTTCGGCGACGAGGTCCGCGACGCCATAATGGATCAGGACACCTACGCCATCGGCAAGTTCCCGTATTGGAAGATCATAAGGGAGAAGGACGGAAGGAAGATCCAGCTCGGGATGATGACTCCGGAGAGGGGTATGGTCTCGCTGACCCTGGAGGGAGCTGAGATCGTCGCGGGCCTAGGCCGCAACACGGTCGAGATCCAGGACTTCGAGATCAAGGGCAACCTGTTCGCCGTCGGAGTCGTGGCAGCCGATCCGTCCATCCGCATCGGGGACGAGGCCATATTCGTGTGCAACGGACAGGTGCGCGGAGTAGGGGTCGCGGAGATGTGCGGCCGCGAGATGACGGAGCTCAGAAGAGGCATCGCCGTCAAGGTCCGTCACAAGGTCAAGCTCTGAGCTTTCGGAGCTCTCCGGACGTTAGCCAGACGTCCGGAGGGAAACAACCCTTTTCGGCGACCCCCTGTTCTTTTCTTTAAATACCGTCCCTGGAATGATGAATCTGAAGACGAGCGCTCCCAAATGCCCGTCTTATAGGGCGGTCGGTCGCTTTTTGCTACCATCCATCCATCCTGTCTGCACCGGCCGCCCCGGTTCACTCTTCGGGTTCCGAAGCTATGGTCTCGGCGGCATACTGCCTGGAGATCCTGCTCAGGAACACTCCGAGGACCAGTCCGGCGACGATCATGGCCGCGCTCTGCGCGATCATCGTTCCGCCATCCAGCTTGGTGCAAGCTTCTATCGCTACGGTGACTACGGATCCCGCGGTCAGTCCGAGGATGGCCATGTATGTCGACTTCCTCCTGTTCCTTATGAGGTTGTCTAGGATCTTCGCGAACAGGAGGACGCCTACGAGGAGACCCAATCCACCGGGGATGAGCGCGGACATCTCGAAGTCGGTCATCGCGTTCATGAACGGAGTGAACAGGCCGAGCGCGAGGAGGATCGTCGATCCGCTGATCCCGGGAGCCATCTTGGATGCGGCGAGGATGAGTCCGACGAGGAACCAGACCGCGAATCCGTCCACCGATTTCTCCACGCTGCCGCCGGAGAGGCTGAATGCGAGCATGATCGCCATGACCGCGAATCCGCCGATGAACGCCATGGCGTTCCAAGCCGTGAATCTCGTTCCGTCGTCCCCAAGAGCCTTCACGTCGGGGATCTGGGCGAGGATGAGGGCGGCGAAGAAGAACATCATCGGTACCTCCCATCTCTCCATAAGCGCATCGAGGCCGAACGCGCAGACGAAAAGGCCGAGCACTATTCCAATCCCGAGCGGTATCACGAACCTCAGATCCCTGAGGAGCTTGCGACGGATGTCGGCCAGGTCCGATACCAGTCTCTCGTAGATTCCGAATATGACCGCTATGGTCGCTCCGCTCGCGCCGGGCAGCATGGAAACGATGCCCACAAGGGCTCCGACCAACATATCCTTCACAGCTTTGGGGGTCATCGGATACTGATTCTGGTCCCGTATATAATTCATAACCGA
>DAXO01000036.1 GCA_002506425.1 Methanomassiliicoccaceae archaeon UBA480
AGGGTCAGGCCGCCTGATCCACTGGACCCCGCGTCCCTGCGGGGTCCGGTGGATCAGGCGGCCTGACCCTGGTAGAAGAACACCCCGTGTTTCGTGATGTCGTAGTCGGAGATGCCCATCCAATCGATGTACTCGGCATGCATCTTCAAGGGATCGATTCCCGAATACGCGTCTGGATTGATCTGTTTCGCCATATACGCTGCGAGCAATATGCCTCCTGTGCATCCGTTCCTGAAGTCCCCTGCGAGAAGGGTGACCGTCTCGTCGCCCATGAGCGGCTGTCCGACCGATTTCTTCCAAGCATCGGCCATCTGGCTCGGATCGTCCTGGAGATACCCGTGGTCGGGGGTGCTGCTCATGACTGCTCCTCCGTACGTGTACTTCACATTGTGGAGGAAGAAGTGATCGACCGGGTGCTTGTTGAATACCGCATCGATCCCGATCTTGTGGGAGTATCCGGAAGTCGTCACATCGAGGACCTGGAGCAGATTCTTGCCTCCGGAGAGGACCACAGCCTGACCGAGCGGGTCGATGGACGAGTAGATCGGAATGGTGTTGGAGGTCCCGTTCTCGAAGTACGAGTTCGTGTAGTTACTCATGGCACAGACCGGCTTCTTCTCATCAGGTATGGAATTGGCGATGTCGAGCATCTTGTCCCTGTAATCCAGGACCCAGTTGGTGTAGTCGACCGCACGGTCCACCGCACCGAATATGTATCCGGCCTTCAGGATTCCCTGGATGAAGTTGGACTTGGCAGTGTTGGTCAGATCGGGGTTGTACAGCCCGAGGTACAGGACATCGGTTCCGATGAGCTTCTCCTGCTTGGCCTCGTAGCTGGCGGTGCTGGAGAAGATCAGCAGTACGTCGAGTTTTAAGGTGTTGACGAATCCGTAGTCGGGTGCATTCATGTTGACCATGTTGGTCACCTTCGACTTCTGCTGAGGAGAGAAGTAGAAATCGAGATACTGGTAGGGTGCGTTGTCGACAGCAGCTATCCTGTCCGCCTGTCCGAGGATGAGCATGGCTTCGGTGTTGGAGTAATACTCGCAGCCGACCTTCTTGATGGCATCCCCGATATCCATCTCCCTCTCCTGCTGGATACCGTCCAGGAACCAGAGGTGCTTGGCGGTGCCGTTGGCGATGGCACGGATCTGCTCCACATCCTTGGAGTCGATGGCCCCGCTTCTATTCGCATCGGCGAAGTCGAGATTAATCCTTCCCTTGAGTTCATCGATAGCGGCGGTATCGTTGTTCTCGTTGGCGTCGATCCACGACTCCACGAGCTTCGCATCGGCCTCGTCGACCTTCCAGTCGCCATCGGCGTTGCCGTAGATCTCGAGGTTGACATCCAGATTCCTGCTGGCATCTCCGTCGTCCTTCGCCAGAACCAGCGCAGCGCTTATTCCGGCGACCACGAGAATGGCTACAACGAGGATGGATACTGTCTTGGTGTCCATGCTAACGCCATGTTTCGCATCGTATTTAATGGTAATACTATTTTTCTAAAAGTGTTACCTAACGTATATTAATCAGAATTAGATAACAAACATCATGCATATGAGCATGAGCGGGGTGTTCTTCGACTACGGAGAAACGAACATCCTGGAGGATGTCGGGATAGAGCTTCGCCCGTCGGAGATCGTGGGGATACTCGGGCCCAATGGCTCAGGGAAGACCACCATGCTCCGTTGCATGAACAGGATCCTGACGCCGAAGCAGGGGTCTGTGATGCTTGACGGAAGGGAGATCTCGGAGATGCCCCGCATGGAGATGGCGAGAAACGTGGGATTCGTTCCGCAGAACTCCTCCATAGAGGCCGCCTCGCCCACTGTCTTCGAAGTGGTCCTGATGGGGCGTCGCCCGCATGTCGCATGGGAATACGGGAAGAAGGACAGGGAGATCGCCTGGAAGGCCATGGAGGACCTCCATGTGAAGGATCTCGCCACCAGGGATTTCCACAGGCTCAGCAGCGGTCAGGCGCAAAGGGTGCTGATCGCCAGGGCCGTCGCTCAGGAGGCAGGTGTCCTGCTTCTAGACGAACCCACCAGCAATCTCGACATAAAATACCAGCTGGAGGTCATGAACATCGTGGACCGTCTGACCGAGGAGAAGGGTCTGTGCGCCTGCGCGGTGATACACGATCTGGACCTGGCCATGAGGTTCTGCGACAAGGCCATCCTGCTCGATCGTGGGAACGTGGTCTCGTCCGGAGCGATCGACGAGGTGCTTACTCCGGAGAACATCAGGAACGTGTATGGTGTGGAGACCGTCGTCGAGAGGATATGCGGAAGGCCGCACGTGGTGGTCGTTTGACCTCGGGGAACGAACTGAACGCCCACCTGGAGGGATGGGAGAAGGAACGGAGGAAGCATCCGTTCATGGCCTTCGACCTTAATGAGAGCGCTATCGAAGGATGCTGGGAGGAGGCCTCCGCCGACTACAGCGGCGAGAACTACGTCATGATGATCGGGGACATCATCGACTCTATGGTGAAGAGAGGCATCCTCCGCGATGGGGATACTGTACTGGATATCGGATGCGGTACGGGACTCTTCAGCATCCCGATCGCCGGAATCGCCACCAGGGTGGTCTGCATGGACGGCTCCGTGGGGATGCTCGGAAGACTGGAGAAGCAATGCCGCGAACAAGGTATATCCAATATCGAGACCGTCGGATCGTCATGGAAGGATTTCAGCACGAACGAGAGATTCGATCTCGTATTCTCATCGCTCTGCCCTGCACTGAACAATCCGGACTCCATCCTGAGGATGGCATCCTACTCGAAACGCAACTGCGCCTACATCTCATCCGCATTCCACGAAGATGGGATGGAGATAGATGCCTGGAGAAGGCTCGGACGGGACATATCGTTCAAAGGCCTGGATACCCGCTTCCCGCATGGATTCTTGAAGATCAACGGAATGGAACCGGAACTGGAGTTTTTCTCATCGACTTCCGAGCATAGCTGCACCGTCGATGAAGCCGAATCGATGCTGGCATCCAGGATGGGGAGTCACGTACACGTATCGGAAGAGGTACGGGAAGCTATATCGGAAGCCGTGAACGGGAGGGCGACCGACGGGATGATAGTCGAGTCCAGGAAGCTGACCCTCGGTCTCCTGACCTGGCGATTCCTATGCAGAGGATATCCGTATTACCGATGAAAAGTAGATAGATTCACTCCAGAGGATCCCCGAGGATCACATGGGGGCGCCCGCGGTCGTCTATTGTCCTGCACCCCACCTTGTACACGTCCTCTATCGAGTCCTCGGTCACCATCTTATCCGGGGAGCCGCATCTGTAGATGACTCCCGGAGGCGCCATGAGGTTCATCCTGTCCGTATACCTCGAAGCGATGTACAGATCATGGGTGATCATCACCACGGTTATCCCCTCCTTGGCCGCCAGGCCCCTGAGGGGCCGAATGACCTGCACCTGGCGGCACAGACGTCTGTGCGATCTCTTTGGCGATGCAGATCTTCTGACGCTGTCCGGCGGATGGCTCGTCGAACCTGCGCATCGCCAGCTCCTTGATCCCCATCATGTTCGGGACCCTGTGGACGATCCTGAAATCATAGTCGGAGGTGGTTCCGAATCTCTGACGAGGATGGCGCCCCAGCAGAACGGTCTCCAGCGCGGTCATGGAGAAGCTGTCCTTCGTATCCACGGGTACATGCCCCACCGCCTCGGAAATATCCTTCAGAGTGAGATCCGCGAGATCGTAGCCTCCTAGATAGACAGCCCCTCCTGAGGGCCTGAGAATCTTGTTGAGGCACTTCAGGAAGATGGATTTGTCGACCCCTTTGGGCCCGATGATGCATACGAGCCCGGGCTCTTCGATGAACAGTTCGATATCCTGGATCACGAGGTCTCCCTCTTATCTGAAGCTCAGGCCTTCGACCTTCAGCTCCATCTCACTGCATCTTCTTCTTCTGCCTGATGATGAGATGGATGAACAGCGAGACCACCACGAGGCAGACGATGCGCAACCTCGAAGCATCTATACCTATGGATTTCGCACTCTCATCGCTAGAAGCCAGGATGTTGAGTTTGTTCGCGATGAGCATGATGCCGATTAATCGTAACAGCGTGATGAAGAACAAATTGCCTCGTCATATCGAGAGGGGGTCCAGTCGGATTCCTGGACTTCGGAAAAACGGTGTTCGACTGCACGAACCATGTATATTGTATGTCAAACAGCGAATCAAAGCTCGTGCGAGTCGCTTTTTGATGTAATAATATGAGTGCAGCCGCCGGGATTCGAACCCGGGCAATGAGCTTGGAAGGCTCAGATCCTAACCAGCTAGATCACAGCTGCCTAAACGTCCTCATTTCAAATCTAATATATAAAACTATCACCTATTCAGACTCCAGATTCCTTCGCATGGGGCAGGAATCTACGCATTAGAGATGCGGTTCTGGGTCGCATTTACATATCTATATCGGGATGCACCGGGCATGTCAGGCCGCCCGGTTCTCCAGAGCTCCTTCGAATATCATGCATGGAAGATGCTGGAGGCTCATGCTTTCCCCAAGGGCGGACCCTCCGCCCTCCTCGGAGAGATCGAAGCGTTCAAGGGGACCGTCAGTTCGCAGGTCCTCGTCATGATGGTGGATGAGCTGGCGGCGGCGGGTCTCGCCGACAGGGCATCTCTCAGGAAGGTCGTGTCAAAGAGCCGCGTCACCGACTGCGGCGCATCCGTCAGGGCGTGCGAGGTGCTCCTCGCCAAGGGAGACATCGACGGGGCCGAGGAGATCCTAGCGATGTCCGAAGGATCCCAGGAGAAGGTCCGCAGGTCCTTGGCCAGGGCCAGGATCGCGTTGGCGAGGGGCGATACCGCAGGAGCTTTCGAGGCCGCCAGTTGCGCCTACGGGTACGATCCTTCGTGCAGGGGCGCCTACGACATCCTCATCCAGACCGATCCGACAGGAGGATGGCCGCAGAGGGAGAACATCCAGGATGTCCTTGAGGGGAGGAAACCGTCCCGTCCCCCGTCTTCGGGCCGCATGCAGGATCTCTATGCCATCTACTACGACTGGTTTTCCGGTCGCCGCGATGCGGCCACGAGGAAGCTGATAGAGAGCGGGTTCTACAAGGACAAGGATCCAGAGTTCCTTCTGGCATCCGCCAGAATGTCCATGGATGAGAGGGACTGGCGCTCCGCCCTGATGGTTTATTCGGAGCTCATCAGCATGGAACCTCCGCCGTTCGTCTATGTCGAGACCGCCGAGGCCGCCATGGGGGTGGGAGACATCGCCCGTGCACTCAGGTATCTTGAGATGGCCGACGGCCATCAGACCCGTGTCCGCCGCGACGCCATCCGTGCGTATACGCTGATGGGTGACCGCAGAGGCATGTCCGATGCGATCAGGATATTCCTGGACAGCGAATCCAGCGGCTCAGACGAGTACGTGGCCGCTGTAGGCTTCCTGATAGAGAAGGGGATGGAGAGGGAGGCCTCGATGATCCTCGACAGGTATTCGAGATTCGTCGGGGACGACTCCGATACGCTGACGATGCGCTCGGTCATGCAGATGAGGTCCGGCGATTACATATCTTCGCGCATCTCCGCTTGCAAGGCGGTCCGCGCCGACAAGAACAACAACGCTGCCCGCGCTCAGCTGGCGAGGCTGCTGTATCTGACGGACAACGCAGAGGCTGCTAAGCGCGAATGCGAAGGCATCCTCGCAAGGGACGGATCCAATGTGGATGCGCTCGCCCTGATGAGGGACCTCAGTATGTCCGAAGGGGACTATGAATCGGCGATAGCCGACTGCCGGCGTATTCTGGAGGTCGATCCTTCGGATATCCCGTCCAAGATGGCTCTCGCCGAGGCCATGTGCAGGAAGGGCGATGAGCAGAAGGCATCCGACGTCTTCCGCGATGTCCTCAGGACTGACGGGTCGAGGGACCGTGCCGTATCCGTGGTCTCCGCCATGGTATCCTGCGGCATGTATCGCGATGCAGAATCCCTCAGCACGGTTCTCGAACGCACGTATCCCAAGGATGCGATGCTCAAGAGGCTCAAGGGCAATGCCCAGTATGCTCTCGGTGAGTATCTCAAGGCGTCGGTTTCGTTCTCGGAGGCGGCCGTACTGGAGCCTCATGACCCTGTCCTATGGCATTCCAAAGGGATGGCGGACGAGGCCCGGGGGGACTTGGAGTCCGCCGAGGATGCCTACAACCGCGCCCTTCTGCTCGATCAGGGCGAAGCGGAGTACTGGATATCGAAGGCCGCCGTTCAGGAGAGGTGCAAGGACCGCTTCGGCGCCGTCGAATCCCTGAACCGTGCCATGGAGCTCGATCCGAGATCGATATATCCGCTTGTCAGGAAGGCGGTCATACTCGCCTCGTCTTCCAAGTTCCGCGAGGCGCTGTACTATGCAAGGAAAGCGGCGGCCATATCGCCCTCGGATGTGGGCGTGATGGACCTGCAGGTGGATCTCCTGGTGTCTTCGGACGATATGCAGGCCGCCGAGGACATGCTCAGGGCCAGGATCGCAAGGGAGGAGACTCCCGAAGCATCCCTCAGGCTGGCGAGGATGCTCGTCTCGAAAGGCGACCGCGACGGCGCACTGGCCGTTCTGGACGAGGCCATCGCGCTCCATCCTGACAACGGGGCCCTGTCCGGCGAGCGCATCCGCGTTTCGGCAGGAGAGCTGGGCCCGAAGCCGGAGCCTGAGCCCGTGCAGGAGGTCCCCGTTCCTGAAGAGCCTGCTAAGCCGCCTGCGGAGGATCCCGAGGCTCTGTACGCCATGGCTTCCAACCTCCTCGACGCCGGCGACATCAAAGGCGCCATGAGGGCGGTCGACCGTGCCATAACCGCGGATCCGAGCAACCCAGACTACCACTGCCTCAAGGCGAGGATAATCCTGGCCAAGGGCGATTACGAGGGGGCGTCATTCATAGCCGAGGGGGCTCTCAGGACGAGGCCGGACGATCCGGCTCTCCGCAGGGTCAACGCCCTGGCCAAGGAGGCCAAAGGCGATATGAAGAGCGCACTGGCCGAGATAGACCGCGCCATAGCGCATGGTCTCGACGATGCCGAATCCAACAGGATCAAAGCCCGTGTTCTGGAGAAGCTGGGGCAGCACGAGAGGGCGGCCTCCTGCTACGCCAGGGTGGTCTCCCTGGATCCCGAGGACCTGGACTCGGCCGAGGCCCAAGCCAGGCAGCAGATCGCGGTCGGCAACATGTCGGGAGCCTTCGGTACAGTGTCGTGGATCCTCCGCAGGGACCCGTCCCGCGAATCCGCGATACTCATGAAGGCCGAGATATCCGCGGAACGCGGCGATGATCCGGGGATAATGTCCGCCTATTCCCTGCTGTCGGCACTGCCGAAGATATCAGACGAATCCAAGGTGCGCATGGTCAGGATCCTGGAGGATAGCGGACACAAGGATGAGGCAAGGTCGCTCATGGGAGGCTCCCAGAAGAGCAGGAAGTACGACAATGCAGTCAAGAGGGCCGCCGAGAAGGTCCTCCGCCGCGCCTACATGACTAAGACGTCCGCGTCCGATCCGGATATAATGGACGCACTGGGCCTCGAGCCCGCGCTGGCGGAGCAGGTGACGAGATATCTCGCCGATATCCCCGATTGCGGCACGATATCGCCGGCCATGCCGGACTTCGGATTCCTGGAGAGACAGTCGCACGATGTGGTGCTGAAGATGAAATGGTCGGATCTCGAGGGATCCCCCGATCTGCCTCTGGAGAAGGTGTTCTTCCTTGGCGGCTTCAGAGAGGCCGATGCGGCGAAGGACGTCGTCGCATATGTGAAGAGGGCGGTCCTCTCTCCGCCGGGGCAGGCGGACGACAGGCTGTCGGCCATGGCGATGAACCTGCTGAAGGGGATGTCGATCTACGAGATAATGTCGCAGTGCGACCTCGGAGTGTACGAAGCGGTGATCGTGAAGAATCTGATCGTGTGATCAGTAGTCCCTCATATCGGACTTCATGAACTCGCGCATTAGGCATGTGGCGTAGTTGCCCTTGGGCAGCGAGAACGACATCGTGTACGATCCGTCGGAGAAGGCGGCCTTGAGGTCCTTCACAGGACAGAGAATCTCCCTCCTCCCGCCTTTGGACGAGCATTTGGACAGCCCCGGTATGACGAAATCCTGAGGCTCGAGCCTGTTGGCTTCGGCTATGCTCCTTTCAATCTCGCCGGGCTCGCCTTCAGCCAGGACGGTGTCCGAGCCGTAGAGGGCGGCTGTGACGAAGGCCCTCCCGGTTCTGACCTGTCTAGCGACGAGATCGACGTTCCTGCCTGTCGTGATTATGGGGTCGTCGTGGTCAGGCGTTCCGTCCGCGGACAGAGGAATGACGACATCCCCCTCGACGGGCCTGTCCAGAGGCAGTCCGCGCCCCATCCTCTCGCTGAGCATCTCGTTGAACAGATACGACTGATAGGCGTGGACGAACATCATCTGGAGATTGGACGGCATGGCGGCTATCGCGTCCTTCCAGTCCCCTCCGCCGGCCAGCGTCTGGGCCATGACCTTCTCGAACGACATCCTGTCGTCCATCGCAGCGGCGGCCGCTACCCAGTCCGTGCATCCCTCCAAGGATTTCCTGAGTTCGCGCAGCGATTCCTCCTCCTGCGGGGTGGAATACGAGATGTACGTGCGAACGGCACCTTCTATATCGCCGCGGACAAGCTTCTCTCCGACGAGATGGGTCACAGGCCTTATCGCTCCGAACCTCTGGACTCCGAAGTAGTTGGGGAATCCTCTGTTGGCGGCTATGGTGGCCATATCGGATTCGACGGAATCCCTGATCCCCGCGGCATCCATCGTGCAGTCTCTGACGGTGATCTCGAACGAGTTCCCCAGAAGGTCTCCAAGCTGGATGGCTCTGCTTCCGGTGTAGACGTCGGAGATCTCCACATCCTTGAGGGATATCTTCGAGAGGTCCTCCGCAGGGCACCTGAACGACATGAGCTGCGTCGTCACGGCCCGCTTGTCCTTGGTGCCGGCGAATCCTATCCTCGTCCTGGACATCCCCAGGCTGCGGGACATGATGCGCACCAGACGGTTGGTCTCCCAGTTGCGGCTGGTCACTGTGGCTATGGCGTATTCTCCTCCCTCCTTCCGTCTCGGAGGGTCGGAGATCTCGCGCACCACGAAGTCCTCGGGCTCGGTCTTGAGGTGGCCGCCGGTCCCGTCGGAGTCGCAGAGGTATCTGCGCATGCCGATATCGGCTTCGGCAGTGCGGCATTCCCTGTACAGAACAATCACTCTTTGACGATGTGAGAGTAGTATTCGGATACGCCGTCGAGAGCGTTCTTGACCGCCTGGAGGGCGTCGCCGCTCTTCACCTTGACGTAGAGCTTCCTGTCATCGAGCTCGGGGTGGGTGTCGATGTATCTGACGAGCTCGACGTTCTCGTCGTCGTCGAGTGCCTTCATGAGAGGCGTGATGATGGTCAGATTGGCGCCCTTGAATCCGATGGTGGCGGAGTCCGCCGTCTTCTCGACAAGGTAGGTTTCCATGCCTTCGGGCTATGCCGTCGCCGTAATAAATGTTTCAGTCCCCGCTTCCGTCCCAATGGGTCTGATCGGCCGCCTTGGCATCATCGGAGCGGTCCTGGGCCCTGTTGTCTTCCGGCTTGCGGCAGGTGCACTGCTTCTTGTCTTCCATATACATCCCATCCGGCCCCGAGGGGCGCATCCTTGCCCTTCCTATCTGACATCCTCGTATATAATCATGGATGGCGTCCGCTCGCTCGGAGCGGTCGGACAGGCCGTCCGAATCATGGGCCTGCATGCCGTACATCTCCACGATCTCTCCCACGGTGGTGCATTCCTCGGGCGACTTGTCGCTTCTCACGCGCCCGGTGAATCTCGGGAACCTTATCCCCAGCCCGTATCCCTCCTTG
>DAXO01000059.1:0-13380 GCA_002506425.1 Methanomassiliicoccaceae archaeon UBA480
CGCGGGGCTTGTACGGTCTGCGCTCCCCGTCTCCGCGGTATCCTCCGCCGTTCCGTGGCTTGTACCCATCCTTCCTACCGTCACTGGAGCGGTCGGATCCGTTTCCGTACCTCTTCTCGCCGTAGCCGCGGCCTTCCTTTCCGGAGTCCCCTTCCCTCCGCGGTCTGTCCTCGCGGGGCTTGTACGGTCTGCGTCCGTCACTGGAGCTGCCATAGGGCTTCTTCCCATATCCGGATCTTCTTCCGCGGTCTCCCCCGTCATCCCTGCGGGCTCTGTCGCCGTAGGGTTTCTTGCTGTATCCTCCGCGGCGGTCTCCGCCGTCGTGTCTGTCTTCTTTTCCGGTGTACTCTGAGGGGGACATTGGTAATCTGATGACCGCGACATCTGACCTGTATATAAGACATGATTATGACGGAATCCCGATGATGCCCATCCGTTCCTGAGAGAATACGTCGCATCCGTGTCCGTCTCGTCAGACTTAGGGACGCTCTCGAGTCATTCTCGCTGCAAAGATAGTAAATTATACATTACAAATATTGGTTTGAAATAATTATTAGTATTGTATGATTTACTAAATGTCATGAAAGCCGACCGCATACCCCGCGAACACTACCTTGCGAAGCTCAGAGCTGCCAAGGATACTGATCTCATCAAGGTCATTGCAGGTATGCGCAGATGCGGGAAGTCCACGCTTATGCGCATGTTCATGGACGATCTTGTTGAAAGCGGAGTATCTCCTGAGGATATGCTGTTCATCGACTTCGATAGGGATTCGGAGGACATCCCGCGCGATCACGCATCTCTCTCCGCATACGTCGAATCAATATTGTCCCCCGGGCCTGGGAGATACCTCTTTCTAGACGAGGTGCAGAACGTGGACGGTTGGGAGGCGTCGGTGGCTTCCTTCTACTCCCAGGGGCTCGATGTCTACGTCACCGGCTCCAACTCCCAGATGCTGTCGTCGGAACTCGCTACGAAGCTTTCGGGGCGTTGCGTGGAGATCCATGTCGCACCGCTGGCATTTTCCGAATACATGCTGTTCAGGGAGGGCAAGGATGCAGAACGGCTGTTCGGGGACTACATCAGGGACGGTGGGCTGCCTCTGGTAGCCAGGATAGAGGATGAGTTGGCGAAGGACATCATTCCAGAGACGTTGGAGGGCGTGTACAATACCGTATTCGTGAAAGATGTGGCAGAGAGGCATTCTGTCAGAGCACCGGCGGTGCTGAACAGTATCGTCCGTTTCATGATGCGCAATATAGGGGACAGGACATCGCCTCGTGGAATTTCGAACTATTTGAAAAGCCAGGGGATAAAAGTGTCTCATGTGACCGCTGAGGAGTACATGTCCTATATCGTGGACGCATATCTCATGTCGCGGGCAGAAAGAATCGATATCAAGACGAAGGAATGCCTGCGCACATCCGACAAGTTCTACGCAGCCGATCTCGGAGTAAGGAATCATATAGCCTCATTCAGACTGGATGATCTGGACGGGATATTGGAGAACGTGGTCTATAATGAACTCGTATATAGGTACGGGAAGGCCGCCGTATGTGATGTCGGAGGGAGGGAGATCGATTTCATAGCTGGTGCCGGCGGATCGACGATGTACTTCCAGGTATCTCTATCCATATTGGACAAAGGAACGCGTGAGAGGGAGATGGCTCCGCTCAGGGCCGTGCAGGACAACTATCCAAAGACGATTATCGTCTACGATTGCATCCCAACCATTGACGCTGACGGGATAAGAATTGTCAATGTGGTGGACTGGCTGCTTGAAGGATATAGTGGTAGGCTCGAGAAATGAGGTGTCCGTCGGACGTTTCGACCTCTGGTCAGAGATTCAGTGCGGGTTGATCTACTGCTCGTGCTTCAAAAGAACAGCGAGATTCTGAATTCATATTACATGCGATAGGATGCTCGGTGGTCAGGCAAGAGCCAGAACGCTGGGGAAACTATCGGCAGGCCAGCACGTTCGCGGGTGTATCGGCATGAGATGATTCGGAGAATCCTCGAAGAGGAGTCGATTATCTCGCATTACAGAACGGCTCTGCAGTTCGACGGAACTCCCAGGAACACGCTTGTTGAATCGGTTGCGGAGGGGAATTCCTACGATCAGATGATCTGGATCATCTGATTGATTGGTGGCTTGTCATCAGTTGGATCCGTGACGCAAAGGAATCTGAAGCCGTGCTGCTCATAGTACGGGATGAGTTCGTCCAGGCAGTCCACTCTGACCACGCGGCATCCGACCATCTCATTGGCTTGCTTGATGATGTCCATCGCATCCTCCAGCAGGTCTGCGCCCATGCCTTTGTATGAATAATCGGCCCTTCCCAGCTGTCCGAGAAGGTAGCTCTGGGCGACGTTGTTGTTCGGATCGATGTTCATCTTCTTGCTCAGCGACTTGGAAATCGTCTGATCGTCTGGGACACGAAGGCACCTGATGGAAAGGGTGTAGTAGCCAGCTATCGTGCCATCCATAATGGCCAGATAGGTTCTGGCCATGCTCTTTTTCTCGAAAGCAATAGCCTTGTTGTGCAGGAATTCTTCTCTGTCCAGGTCACGGGTGCAGATGAATTGCTTGAGGCGTTTGGACACATCCTCTTCCTCGAATTCATTGAGGAAGTTCTTCAGAGATACGGTGTGAAAAGGTCTCATGATTTCAATCCTAGGAACAGCCTGCGGATCTCTTCTGGATCCGAGATTGGGTGGACCGCATTGGATGTGTCTATAGGCCCTCTGCGGTCGGCTTCGTCGAAAGCTTCCAAAAGCCTGTTGACTTCTTCCGGCGTCTTCAATACTATGTCCTGATAGAATGACTGGGTTGCCATGCCTGTTCCTCCTGTCACTCCATATATCTATGCTGTCTAAAAAGATTGTCAGACTGCAGCAGATACGGACTCCATGAATGAGAATTACTCAATACGGCGAATCGGCTATTTGAAGGGCAGGTACGAGGAACTGCGATCAAAACGTCGAGAGGATGAGTGGGCCCGCCCGGATTTGAACCGGAGTCAATGGCTCCCGAAGCCACAAGGATACCAAGCTACCCCACGGGCCCACGAGGCCCTCCATCTCCTATTCAGATAAAAACGCATCGGCACTTTCATATCCGGAAGGGTCGATGCTCGGCCATGACAATGTTGATCGCCTATGACGGAAGGGAGAACACGGAGAAGGCGTTGGAATACGCCATCAGGAACTCCGTGGTCTACGGCGAGAAGCTGATAGTCCTCTCTGTTGTCGCCAAGGGGGCGGATGCGGACCTCGCGAAGGTACATGCGTACGCCGAGGCGGCTGCGGAGAAGGCCAGGAAGGAAGGGGCGGACGTCCAGAGCATCGTGGAGTCGGGTCAGCCCGACAAGGTCATCCTGGAGACCGCCGCGCGCTTCGCCTGCGGGACGATCATTGTCGGAAGGTCGGGGAAGACGACCATCGACAGGGTGATCATGGGGAGCGTCTCCAACTCCATCGTCGCGAACGCCAAATGCACCGTCGTCGTGGTTCAGCGAAGGCCGAGTGCCTTCACCAGAGACCTTATGACGCGGTCGGGCGTCGGCGGACATCCGGGGATGTACAGGGACGGCTTCAGCACGGACCCTATCCCTTCGCCTACGACGTCCCCTTCCACGAACATCCCTCCTGATATTGCACAGGCTCCCGACGCTATGACGAGCTTCGGCTCCGGCACCGCGCCGTACGTCCTCTCGGCCGCTTCGCGCATGTTCGTGCACATCGGTCCGGTGACTATGAGGCCGTCCGCATGCCTGGGGGACGCTACGACCTTGATGCCGAAGCGGTGCATGTCGTAGAACTGGTTGGACATGCAGTTGAGGTCCAGTTCGCAGGCGTTGCACGATCCCGTGTCCAGCTCCCTGAACGATACGGATCTCCCGAACATCCTCCTCGTCTTCTCGTCGAGGGGCTTCTCCATCGATTCTACGTCCGTATCTCTGCCGACGACCAGTTCCTCGCGCGTGAGGGCGTAGTCCGGAGCCGGACGCTCCTCTATGCACCTCTCAGGACACACCATCCCGCAGTCCATGCAGAATATGCATCTTCCAAGGTCCACCTTCCAGCCGTCATCCAGGGATATGGCCTTCGTGGGGCAGTTGTCCGCGCAGGCGCCGCAGCCCTTGCAGGTCTCCTTCGCCATGGGCATGGATTCGCGCTCCGAGAGGATCGCGTCCTTGGGCATCGTGTTGCGATCGCCCGAAATCAGATTGCCTAGACTCCTGTTGAACATGGTCCACCTCGCAGATCGTTCCCGCTGTAGGACAGCCCGAAGCTCTTGTTGATCAGAGGGAAGTCGGGCACGACGTTCCCAGGCACGGCATGGCACATGCCGAACCAATTCACGAAGGAGGGGTCGCGGACGACGTATCTCCAGACCCTTCCGTCCCTTATGTCCGCATAATGGACCAGCTCTCCGCGCGGGGCCTCGACCACCGATACACGGCATCCGTCTTCAACCGACGGTCTGATGCGGGTCTCGCCGGGCTCCATGGATTGGATGCACTGATGGATCAGGCTGATGGACTCGGTGATCTCTCCGAGCCTCACCGATGTTCTGGCGTGGACGTCTCCCTTCTCGGCGGTGACGACCTTCATTCCCAGCTCGCCGTAGAGCTCGTAGCCGATATCCTTCCTCGCATCCGAATCGATACCGGATGCGCGGGCTATCGGACCGACTGCGGCTATCTCCTCGGCCTTCTCCCTCTTCAGAATCCCTGTTCCGTCGAGACGGTCCAGGAGAGCAGGGCTCTCCATCATGGACGCCAGATCCTCGACCTCGAATTTTATCTCGAGGAGGAAATCATCCAGCTCCTTCAGCCTCGAATCCGGTATGTCCCTGCGCACTCCGCCGGGCACAACGCTGTTCATCAGCTGGCGGTGGCCGGTGAGGCCGACGTTCATCCTCAGCACCTTCTCTCTGATTCCTCCGCCCACCGCGGAAGGGACGTTGAACGCCGTGTCCGTGCACACTCCTGCGACAGCTCCTATGTGGTTGTGGAGCCTTTCCATCTCGGCGAGGACGACGCGGATATGCCTGGCGCGCTTCGGGATCTCGCATCCGGATTCCATGATCTCCGAATAGGCGATGCAGTTGGCGACGCAAGTGTCGCCGGAGATCCTCTCCACCAGGCGGGAGCAGTCCTTGGACGCTGAGACCTCCAGGAGCTTCTCTATCCCGCGATGGGTGTATCCGAGGGTCGGATTGAGCTCTATGACGGGCTCCCCCGCGACGCTGAATCTGAAATGGCCCGGCTCGATTATCCCCGCGTGAACAGGCCCGACAGGTATCTCGAACACGTCGTCTCCAACGGTGTGGTTGCTGCGGATGGGCAGACGGGCCTCGGTGGACCTGTCGTACGGGGCCTTCTGCAGCGGATACCCATCGCCGATCCTCCTGTAGACGATGGGGTCGCGGGGACCGTCCTCGAAGCGGATCCCGCTCATCTCCTGCATCAGGCGCTCGAACGGCATCGCCGCCGGAACGGACTTCCACATCGCCACGGCCTTGTCGCCGGGGATGTATGTCATGCGAACGATATCATCGCCTTTCCTGAACAGGGCGGCTATCTCCTTCGGCTCGCCTTCGACAGCGAATGCTGTCATAAGGCGGTAGCCGTCGCGGCGTAGCCTCGAGGCCTGGGCGAGGACCTCGTTCCTTCCCAGGGGAAGGTCCCTCACGCGGACACCCCCACAGAAGCGAGGATGTTCCCGAGCCATTCATTCAGGAAATCGGGCATGAACAGTCCGAGTATCAGCGTCGTAGCGAACAGGACAACGAGAGGAATCATGCGGGAGGGACAGGCGTGTCCGTCGATCTCCCTGCCGGGATCGCCGGTCACCATCGGGAATATGTGCTTGGTGAATCCCGCGAATACTATTGCCAGGAGTCCGGCCATGAGGGCCGCAACTCCGAACATGCCTGCATCGATGGCACCGGACAGCAGTCCGAGCTCTCCGATGAATACGGCGAACGGCGGGGCTCCGATTATCGCAAGCGTTCCTGCAGTGAGCATGAACGCGGTGAAAGGCATGGCCTTCCCCACTCCTCTGATCCTGTCCATGTCACGTGTCCCGTAGGATTGTACGATGTTCCCCGCGGAGAAGAAGAGGATCGGCTTGGTCACGGAATGGGCGACCATCTGGATGACCGCAGCGGCTATCGCCAGCGGGGATCCGATCCCGAATCCTATGGCGATGAGCCCCATGTTCTCGATGCTCGAGTAGGCGAGCATCCTCTTGAGGTCCCTGGCGGACACTATGAAGAATGTCGCGGCCGCAAGCGAAACCAGGCCGAACACTAGCAGGAGCGTCGAAGCGAACCCGGGATTGACTATCTCAGATACGAAGTAGAACCTCAGTATCCCGTAGAGGGCGCAGTTGAGCAGCACCGCGGACAGGAGTCCGCTGATAGGGCTGGGAGCCTGGCTGTGGGCGTCGGGAAGCCATGTATGCATCGGCACGAAGCCGACCTTGGTTCCGAATCCCACGATTATCAGGACCATCGCCATCTTCATCATGGTCGGGTCCAGGCCTTCGGCCGCGGCCATCAGGGCCGGCCAGTCCAGAGACTCATCGGAATCGATGACGCCCACGGTGGATGCGTATACCAGGGTGAATCCGGCCAGGGCGATTGTTATGCCCACCGAGCACAGGATGATGTACTTCCATGCAGCCTCGGTGGACTCCTCCTTCGAATAGAATCCCACCAGGAAGGTGGAGACCAGCGTCGTGGCCCCGATTCCGAGCCATACGATCGCCATGGAGCGGACGGAGAATGTCAGCATCATGACGGATACGAAGACGATGAGGAGCGAGTAGTAGTGTCCCTGCTCCCTGCGCCCTACGATCCCCTCTTCGACCTCCAGGCCGATGTACGCCCTGGAGTATATCGAGGCCATCAGCCCGATGAACGCTACCAGGAGCATGAATGCGGCGGAGAAGGCATCCATGTAGAACGCACCCGCGTCGAGGACCTCTCCTCCGAGGATCGGGACGCACAGGTTCAGTGCGAACACCAGCAGGACCGCGCAGCACGCGGGCATGACAATGGTGATGACGGGCTTCGACCTCAGCCCTATGCAGAGTACAGATGCGGCGGCCATGGCCACCAGAAGGAACATCAGCGCAGCGGTCATTCCCTCAGCCTCCTGAGGAACGTCGTATCCACGGAGTTGAACGATTTGTTGATCCTGTATGCGAAGATCCCGATGATGATCACCGCTACCATGACGTCGAAGAACGCACCGATCTCGACGATGAGGGGCATTCCGTGCGAGAGCGCGATGGCTCCGAGGAACAGCCCGTTCTCCATCATCAGAAGTCCGACTGTCTCGGTGATGGCCTTCCTGCGGGTGCACATTATCAGCAGACCGATGAGGACTATCGACACCGACAGCGCCAGGCAGTTCCTCTCGACGGTCTCGATCGAATCGAGCAGGGGCTCCGTGATGTAATATGATATTATTATCATGAAACCGGCGGCGAGAAGCGATCCCGGTATCCCCAGGCTCAGCTCCACCTCCTTGTCCACGTTGATCCTGCTCATGATGTACAGCAGCATCCTGGGCATGACCACCACCTTCAGCGCGATGGTCAGGATTCCCATGATGTAGATGTGCGGGGTGTCCGAGGACCATGCGACTATGAAGGCGAGGGCGGCGAGGAACACCGACTGCACCGAGAACAGGTTGATCAGAGGCTTCATGCGGGTGGTCGCGACAGCCATCACCGAGGTGAGCAGCATCATGACCGCGCACAGGTCTATCAGATTTCCGATAAGCGTCTCGTCCATTTCGGTTCCCTCGGAGAATGTAGAGCGATATCATCGCCATCAGCGACAGCGTGAAGGACGCCGTCAGCAGGTTGGGTGTCTTGAACAGCCTGGATTTGCACAGCACGGATTCCACCAGCGACAGCACGAATGCTACGGCCACCATCTTCAGGGCGGCCACTGCTACGGACAGCGCGATCGCTCCGACCGTAGCCTCGGATGATATGCCCCACGGGAAGAATATCGAGCCGAGCATGGCCATGAATATGGTGAGCCTCAGCATGCTCGAGAATTCCATGAATGCGAGGCCGCGCCCCGAGTACTCGAGCATCATGGCCTCGTGGACCATGGTGAGCTCCAGATGCGTGGTCGGGTTGTCGAAAGGTATCCTGGCGTTCTCCGCCAGGAGGGTCATCATGAACGATGCTCCGGCGAGTATGAGGGCCGGTCCGACAGCGGCGAGTCCCATGGCGGAGATGGCGGACGATATGCTCCCCATGTCCGTCCCGGCTCCGGAGAGCACGGCGAGGGTCGCTATGGACAGGAGCAGCGCCGGCTCGATGAGCACGGACATCATCATCTCCCTGCTGCTGCCCATGCCTCCGAAAGTGGATCCCCCTTCGAGTCCTCCCAGCACCATCGCGAATCTGAACATCGTCAGGATGTAGACGACGGTGACGAGATCCCCGAACGGGGCCAGGACGCCGGTGTAGAAGAACGGCGTCATCATGGCCAGGACGATCATGGATGCCATGCACACGTACGGAACCCCGCGGAACAGCCAGGAGCAGCTCCGAGATGTGACCGCATCCTTTCTGAGGAGTTTGGCCAGATCCCGGTAGGGCTGGAATATGCTGGCTCCGACGCGCTTCTGCATCAGGGCCTTGAATTTGGATACGATCCCCGACATGAGCGGGGCGATGGCGATCAGTACGGCCGCCTGTATGAGCTCGATGACTATTTCCGCGGTCATAGCAGCCTCACCGCCAGAAGGGCCACGACCAGCGTGGCCAGGATGTAGGCGAGATAGGATTGTATGTTCCCTGTCTGCAGCCTCGTGATCTGCTTGGAGATGTAGGTCAGTAGGCCTCCGAACGGCCTGTAGATGTATTTGACGAACGGCTCCACGAAGCTCGTGCTGTATCTGTCGCCGCGCTTCTCGGAGATGTCCCTGTAGATGGGATGGAACACGCGGACGATGGGCTGGGAGAATCCTTCGGACGAGTACTGCATGCGCTCGTCCAATCCGCCTCCGCACCCCCAGGTCTCGTAGATGACCCTATTCCTCTTGAATACGCGGGTCAGGACGAAGAGCAGGATGATGCAGCCTGCGAGGAGTATCCCCAGCGTCAGAGGCGCCATGTCGCCGGACAGGGCGTCCATGTAAGAGCTTCCGGAAGGCATGCCGTCGGACATCGCGTCCATCAGAGGGAATGCGAACAGTCCCATGCCGACGCACATGCATGCTAGCGCCGCCATCGGCGCGAGGGACCCCTTGCGGAGCGGCTTCGGCTCGGCCGCGCCCTCCGATCTGGGCCTTCCCAGGAAGATGAATCCGTACAGTCTCGCATAGGAGGTGGCGACTATCATCCCGCAGACTCCCATGACGGCGACGAGCAGGGGCATGGCCACTCTCATCTCGGTTGCCATGGCATCCGTTCCGAGGAGGGATTGCAGCATCAGCCATTCGCTGACGAACCCGTTCATCGGAGGGATCGCGGCCAGAGACATCACTCCGACCAGGGCTACGGCGGAGAGGGCCGGCAGGACGCAGGCGATGCCGCCGAGCTTGTCTATGCCCGTCTCGCCGGTGACATCCTCTATCGAATCCACGGCGAGCATCATGAGTGCCTTGAACACGCCGTGGTTGAGAGCATGAAGCAGAGCAGCCATGACGACCAGAGCTTCGAGGGAGGGCAGCCTGCCCGAGAACAGCATCCCGAGGGACATGCACATGGTCACCAGCGCCATGTTCTCCATGCTCGAGTATGCGAGGATCCTCTTGGGCTCGGTCTGGACCATGGACTCCATGGCCCCCCACATGGCGGTGAGGGCCGAGAGCACGCACAGGACGATGGCCGTCCAGGAGACGTCCCCGTCCACGCCGATCCACAGGAATATGCTCTTGTAGAGTATCAGCACGGCTGCGCTGGAGCATACCGTGGTCAATAGAGCGGAGGTATGCGTCGGGGATCTTGCGTACATGTCGGGCATCCATGCATGGAACGGAACGGTTCCGAGCTTGGTGCCGAATCCGATGAACAGCAGTGCCGCGAGGACCGATTCCTGCGCGGGATCCATGAGGTCCCCCAGGTTCCTCCATTGCGTCATATCGCCGGTGCCGGTGAGGATCCACATGTATGCGAAGGCGCACATGAGCATCAGGCCTCCGATGTGCGTTATCGCGAAGAACCTCCATCTGGGCGCGTTCTCCTTTCCTGAAGCCATCAGGAACGTGATCATGGAGACTGCTTCCCAAGACATCAGGAGGAGGATGGCGGATCCCGCCATCATGCACAGGATGCAGGAGACGAAAAGGGCGCAGGCCAGGGCGAAGTATCCCGATGTGTATCCGTGTCCGGAATGCGACATATGCACAAGGACCGCCAGGAAGACGGCGGACGAGAATGATACGAAGATCGCTGTCAGCGCGTCTATATCCACGATGTAGTCGCCGAAGAACGTGCCCAGCGGGAACACGGCTTCGAAGTCATCCACAACCAGCTCCATCGGATAGCATAGGATCCCGGAGATGCACGATATCGCGCAGAGCGCGGTGCATGCGGTCCGCGCGCGGCTTCCGCGGCAAACCGTCCCAACGGCCAGCCCGATCAGGGCCGGCGCCAGGAGAGCAGCCATGTATGCCGCGATGACAGTGCCCTCGTCCATTCCAGCGATCATCTGTGAACACAACCGCCGGCGTCTACACCCATCACGCCTTAAAGTTTGGGGATGTGCCGATATAAAGAATATGGAGAGGGGCGGGCCCCTCCCCGTTTGGGTATGTGATTCAGGCCATCCTTCTCAGGACGTACTGCAGGATGCCGCCGTTGGCGATGTAGTCGACCTCAGCGGGCACGTCGACACGGCAGAGCGTGTCGAACTCCAGCTTCTGGCCGTCGCGGTAGGCGGTCACGCGGACGGTGCATCCCGGCTCGAGGCCCTCGAGGTCGATGTCGAAGGTCTCCCTTCCGGTGAGGCCGAGCGACTCCGCGTTCTGGCCGGGCAGGTACTGGAGCGGGACGATGCCCATTCCGACGAGGTTGGACCTGTGGATCCTCTCGAACGATTCGGCGATGACGGCGCGGACACCCAGCAGGAGCGGGCCCTTGGCGGCCCAGTCCCTGGAGCTTCCGGTTCCGTACTCCTTGCCGGCGAGCACGATCAGCGGGGTCATGTCCTCATAGTACCTCTGCGAGGTCTCGAATATGGTTCCGACGGTTCCGTCGGGGAAGTAGATGGAGCAGCTTCCTTCGCTTCCCGGGACGAGGATGTTCCTCAGACGCACGTTGGCGAACGTTCCGCGGACCATGACCTCATGGTTCGCCCTGCGGGATCCGTAGGAGTTGAAGTCGGCGGGCTTGACGCCCCTCTCCATCAGGTACTTCCCGGCGTCGCTGTCGGGTCCGAACGATCCGGCGGGGGAGATGTGGTCGGTGGTGATCGAATCTCCGAGCTTGGCGAGGACCCTGGCCATCTTCACGCTCTTTATCTCCGGCTCCTCCTCGATCTCATCGAAGAACGGCGGGTTGCGGATGTATGTCGAGTTCGGATCCCACTTGAACAGAGGGGAATCCTCGCAGGGGATGGCGTCCCATCTGGCGGACCCCTTGAAGATGTCCTTGTACTTCGAGACGTACACGGCGCGGGTGACGAACTGCTCGGTGAGCTGTTCGATCTCCCAGTCGGAGGGCCAGATGTCCTTCAGGTAGATGTCCTTCCCGTCGACGTTCGCGAGAGGCTCCCTGTCGAGGTCGATATCGACCCTTCCGGCGATGGAGTACGCCACGACGAGGGGAGGAGACGCGAGGTAGTTGGCCTTGACGAGCGGGTGGATCCTGCCTTCGAAGTTCCTGTTGCTCGAGGCGACGGCCGCGACCACGAGGTCGTTGGCCTTTATGGAGTTGGAGACCTCGTCGGAAAGCGGTCCGCTGTTACCGATGCAGGTCATGCATCCGTATCCGCAGACCTGGTATCCCATCTTCTGCAGGTAGACGAGCAGTCCGGCGTTCTGCAGGTACTGCGTCACGGCCTTCGATCCCGGGGACAGGGATGTCTTCACCCACTCCTTGGGCCTGAGGCCGAGGTCGTAGGCCTTCTTCGCCACCAGTCCGGCTGCGAGCATGACCGAGGGGTTGGCGGTGTTGGTGCAGGAAGTGATCGATGCGATGACCAGGGATCCGTCCCCGAGCATGCCGGCGACCGGCTTCCTCTGCTCCTTCACACCGAGGGCGTCCAGGGTCTCCGCGAACTTCTCCTTCATCTCCCTCATGGGGATGAGGTCCTGGGGGCGCTTGTATCCGGCGAGGCAGGGCTCCACTGTGGACAGGTCGAGCTCGAGGCCGTCCGTGTACACGGGGTCCGTCTCGTACCAGAGCGTCTGCTCCTTCAGGTACTTCTCCACTGCATCGATGTGCTTCTCGTCCCTTCCGGTCAGACGCAGGTACTCGATGGTCTTCTCGTCCGCAGGGCAGAATCCCATGGTGGCTCCGTACTCGGGAGCCATGTTGGCGATGGTGGACCTGTCCGGAAGCGAGAGCTCCCTGTAGCCGGGGCCGTAGAACTCGACGAACTTGCCGACGACGCCCTTCTTCCTCAGCATGTGTACGATGGTGAGCACGAGATCGGTAGCGTTGACGCCTTCCCTGAGCTTTCCAGTCAGCTTGAATCCGATGACGTCGGGGAGGGGCATGTAGCTGGGCTGGCCGACCATGACGGCCTCGGCCTCTATTCCTCCGACTCCCCATCCCGCGACTCCCAGACCGTCGATCTGCGTGGTGTGGGAATCCGTTCCGAAGCAGGAATCGGGGTAGGCTATCTTCTCGCCGTCCTTCTCTACCACATGGACGAGGGGTGAAAGGTACTCGAGGTTGACCTGGTGGCAGATTCCGTTGCCGGAGGGCACCGCGCGGAAGTTGCGGAGGGATTTCTGCGCCCATTTGAACAGGGCGTACCTCTCGCTGTTCCTCTCGAAGTCGAGCTTCTCGTTCAGCTCCTCCGCATCGTCCCTTCCCGCGTAGTCGGTGATGAGCGAGTGGTCGATCACGAGGTCCACGGGGACGAGGGGGTTGATCAGCTCGGGATCCTTGCCCATTCCGGCGACCGCCTCGCGCATGGATGCGAGGTCTGCGACGGCGGCTCCGCCCGTGAGGTCCTGGAGAAGGACCCTGGCGGGCATCCACGGGATGTCCTCGCCCTCGTTGCCCTCGGGGCTCCAGGAGGCCGCAGCTCTGATATCGTCGTCCGTGACGGTCTCGCCGTCGCGGCGCCTGAGCATGTTCTCGACGATGATCTTGATCGAATAGGGCATCTTGGAGAGGTCCTTGATCACGCCTTCCTTCTCCAGCTCCCTGAGGCTCCAGTATGCG
>DAXO01000059.1:13390-17838 GCA_002506425.1 Methanomassiliicoccaceae archaeon UBA480
ATGCGACCTCGCCCTCGGCGGTGGCGAGCGTGCGTTTGCAATCTCCAATTTCCGACATCGGAATCCGATTCTCCTGTCGAGGAAATCGATGCATTGTTCAAAAACTGTACGGATGATGAAGGGTTTGTCCGCCCCCGTAGGGGCGGATAGGCGGCATCACTGCTCGATGAGCACGAGGATGTTGCCGACCTGCAGCGTGTCCACGGCCTTGCCGTCGAGCATGAGGCGCTTCTCGAGCTCGAAGAACTCGGGTCCGACCTCGACGGTCTCGCCATCCACATCCACCGCGAGGGGTCCGACCGCCAGCTTCGCAGCCGCATCGGCAGGATTCATCGCGGCCACTGCGGCGACGATAGCCTTGGCGTGGGCCTTGAAAGCGGGTCCGAGCTTCGCATGGACCGGCTTGACGCCGACGATCTCCTCGGTGAGCTCCGCTTCGGGGGCGATGGTCACGATCGCGGCCTTGGTGGTCTCTCTGATGTCCTGGTCGGCGGATTCCAGCTTCGCGGCATCCGATCCGACGAGCTCCACGAGCGCCAGAGGGGCGTTGAGCGGGATCTTCTTGTCGGACTTCCAGGTGCGTATCGCCGCCAGGACGTCCTTGAGGCATTCGCCTGCGGCCTCGGCATCCTCGTCCATCAGGACGGGGACGGGCCACTCGGTGAGATGGATGCTCTTGGCTCCCTCGGCTCCTCTGAACAGGTTCTGGTAGACCTCCTCGGTGACGTGGGGCATGAACGGGGCGAGCATCTTCAGGCTTCCCAGGAGAACGGTGCTCACGGTGTATCTGACGGCGTCGTCGGTCCTTCCCTTGATCATCTCGACGTAGTTGTCGGCGAGCTCGTGCCAGATGAATCCCTCGATCTCCCTCATCGCCTTGTCGAACTGGTAGTTCTCGAAGCAGTCGGTGACCGTCTGAACGGTCTTGGAGTATCTGGTGAGGATCCATCTGTCGGACGTCCTGAGCTCTGCGGGCGCCTCCTTGGGCGCGTTCTCCACGTACCTTCCGGCGAACTGCCCGAGGTTGTACACCTTTATGCACAGCTTCTTCCCGCGGACGACGTCCTTCTCGCGGAAGGCATGGTCGATTCCCAGGGAGCATGTGGCGGCGTAGTAGCGGAGCGCGTCTGCCCCGTAGTTCTCGAGGATGGGTATGGGGTCGATGACGTTCCCGATGGACGAGTGCATGGGGGTTCCGTCGGGAGCCATGATGAATCCGTGGATCATGATGTCCTTCCAGGGTATGCTCTGCTCGATCTGCTCCGCCCTGAGGATGGAGTAGAACGCCCAGGTCCTGATGATGTCGTGGGACTGGGGCCTCATCGACATGGGGAACAGCTTCTTGTGGAGCTCCGGGTCCCTGCCCCAGAACGTGTTGTAGAGGGACGATCCGGAGGAATCCATCCACGTGTCGAAGACATCGGTGCATCCGATGAGCCTTCCGCCGCACTTGGGGCACTTCTCGACAGGGGGGTCGTCCATGGTCGGGTCGCAGTAGCACATCTCCTCGGATGCGCAGACGGCTTCGCCGCAGTCCTCGCACTCCCACACGGGGATGGGGGTGGCGAAGATCCTCTGCCTGCTCAGGACCCAGTCCCACTCGAGCGAGTTGGTCCAGTCCTTGAGCCTGGTCTTCATGAACTCGGGGTGCCAGTTTATCTCGTCGGCCCTCTCCAGGATCTTCTCCTTGAAGTCGAGGGTCTTCAGGAACCACTGGGGGACCTGCAGGTACTCGATGGGAGAGTGGCACCTCCAGCAGATGGAGACCTGCTGGGGGTTGTCCTTCTGCTCTACGAGGATGCCCTGGGCCTTCAGGTCCTCGATGGCGGTCTCGCGGGCCTCGGCGACCTTCATCCCCGCGTACTTGCCGGCGAGCTCGGTCATCCTGCCCTGCTCGTCGATACCCTTCTCGAGAGGGAAGTGGTACTTCATGACCCATTCGAGGTCGTCCTTGTCCCCGATGGTGCATATCATGACGAATCCGGTTCCGTACTCCATCTGGACCTTGGGGTCGGATATGATCTTGACCCTTCTGCCGAACAGAGGTGTGATGAGCTCCTTTCCTACGAGATCCGCCTTCTCCTTGTCGTCGGGATGGACGGCGACGGCCTGGCAGGTGCACAGGAGCTCGGGCCTGGTGGTGGCGATGAGGACGTAGTCCTCCGGCCCTGCGTCAGCAATCTGGAATTTGATGAAGTTGAGCTTGTTGACGTTGTCCTTGTACTCGACCTCGGCGTCGGCCAGGGCGGTCATGCATCCGGGGCACCAGTTGACGGGGAAGTTGGCCTTGTAGACAAGGCCCCTGTTGAAGAGCTGGACGAAGGACAGCTGGGTTACGCGCCTGTAGTACGGGGCGTCGGTCTGGTAGTAGATGCTGGGATCCATGCTCTCCCCCAGGATCTCGAAGTGGTGGGTCATCTCCTCGATGAACCCGTTTGCATATTCCTCGCACAGCCTTCTGTACTCCTGGCGGGGCGTGTCGAGCTTGGTGATGTGGTATTTCTTCTCGACCTTCACCTCGATGGGGGTTCCGTTGACGTCGAAACAGAGGGGGAAGAACACGTTGTGGCCCGTCATCCTCTTGTAGCGCGCGACGAAGTCGATCAGAGAATATCCCGTCGCGTGCCCCAGGTGGAGCGGTCCGGACGTGTATCTCGGAGGGTTGTCGATGCTGAAGACCGGTTTGTCGGATTTGGGGTCGAAGCGGTAGACCCCTTCGGCCTTCCACATCTCTTCCCAGTGTTTCTCGATTGAAGCGGCGTCGTACTGTGCCATGGCTAACGGGGGATGCGTAGTCGGGTGAACTATAAAAAGTCCCTTTTTAGCGGGTGCGCGCGGATCAATCGGAGCCGCCGTGCTCGGCCTTCAGGCGGGAGATGCTGCTATCGTCGAATTCGGGCATCTCGTAGCGGTCGATGGAGTCGAGGAATGATGCTGCGAAGAGGGGGTAGTGCCTTACCCCCTTGTCATCCTCGAAGCAGTTCCTGGTCTCGAACATGATGCCTTTCAGTCCCAGGTTCCGGATGGCCTTGTTCAGGGACGGACAGGTTCTGTTGTTGCCGGATTTTACTTCGATGGCGCAGATGCCTCCATCCACGACGGAGACGAAATCCACTTCCATGCGCTTATCCGGATCATGATGGTAGTAAAGGTCGCGCCCCTGTGCCACCAGGGCCTGGGCTATCGCGTTCTCAGCGATGGCACCGAAGTTCACGCCGACATTGCCCTTTACGATCTCGCCTATCAGCTCCGGCTCGTACAGATCCATCAGTATGCCTGTGTCCAGCATGTACAGCTTGAACATATTGCCACGGGTGCGTTCCTTCAGAGGCATGTGCATCTCCGACACCCTGCGGCAGGTCAAGGCAACATTGGCCATGGAGAGCCATTCGAGTGCAGGCGCGTACCGTGCATATCCGTCGTAGTAGTTCTTCCCCGACCCGCTGTTCCCCTCATCGACGTCATTGAAAATGAATCTCTTGTTCTCGGCGGCGAGCATTCTCGGGATGGCATCGAAGCAGGACTCTACCTCGGCTCTCAGCTTCATATCGTCGATATGCTTCCGGATATCGTCCTTATATCCGTCTACTATCATCGACTGGGCGTTGCGGACGGGTCCGAACTGTTTCGATTCTACGAATGATTTGACGACGTTGGGCATCCCTCCGACCGTGATGTACCACCTGTAGTATTCGCTGAATGCATTGAACAGGGATCTGTCGATGGATGTGCAAGTTGAGATAGATTCTTTTACTGCATCGATCGCGGCTTGAGGCACCCCGAGCGCCCATAGAAACTCCTCGAAGTCCATCGGCCGCATATCGACGGATTCCACATATCCGGTCGGAGGGAGTCTTATGTTCCTCATCTTCAGTCCCAGAAGAGATCCAGATGCGATGACTCTGTACCTCTTGTCCGTTGCGAAGGATTTCAGAGCCGTGCGGGCGTTGGGGCATTCCTGGATCTCGTCAAGGAAAATCAGCGTCTTGTTGGGAATGAATTCGAATTCGGTATGGATGGCCGAGAGGCCGAGGACGATCGCATCAACTGTCAGGTCCCCGTCGAACACTTCTCTGGACCTCGAATCCTCGGATAGGTCGATCTTCAGATGATGGATGCCGTTCAAATCGCAGTACATTTCCACCGCATATGTCTTCCCGACTTGCCGGGCTCCGCGAACCATCAGTGCGGATTTGTATTCTGAGCGGTACCATTTGTCGATGATGCCCAGGATCTTGCGGCGCATGAATCATGATGGCTCTAATTATAAATCTAGTTTTCGACATTTTTCAAAGGGTATTTTTACTAGTTTTATACACTTTTAAACCCCTGATTAATCTAGTTTTCAGCATTATTCAGGCTCTATATAATCTAGTTATCTACACTTTTGAAGACTCATTGCCATGTGGTATTGAATCCGATCGACTTGTTTAATTAGGATTCCTTAG
>DAXO01000014.1 GCA_002506425.1 Methanomassiliicoccaceae archaeon UBA480
TGAGCAGGGCCCTGATAGTCTGCGGAAGCGCCCGCATGAACGGAGTCACCGATGCCATGTGTTCGGCGGCAGCCGAAGCTCTGAAAGAAAAGGGCTTCTCCACGACCTTGGTCCGCGCGAACGACGGGATATCCCATTGCAGGGACTGCGGTCTGTGCATGGACGGTCAATGTGTCATCGATGACGATATGATGCCGATCTATTCCGAATTCGCCAGATCCGACATCCTTGTTCTGGCTACGCCAATACATTTCAGCGGGCCCTCCTCCTTGATCAAGACCGTCGTGGACAGGTTCCAGCCCTACTGGTACGAGAAGGGGATGCCGCATCCGTCCCATGTCATGGGGTTGATGTGCGGCGGGAGTGACCGTCCCGAATTCCGTCCGACGGTCTCCGTCTTCAGGGCGTTCTCCGCCATGCTCGGGATGGAGTGGCTTGGCCATCTGGAGATATCGGGAACGGACAGGACTGGAAGCGAGGGCGTCGCCGAGGCCGTGGAAGGATTCATCGCAACGGTGCTGGGGGACGGAGAGGGGAGATAAGGGTCTGGAAGCCGCACCTTTCCGCGGCCGATATCTCCGGGACGAAGGGGACGGCCGAAGGAACGGAGTCGGCCAGTCTCTCCCATTCCGTCTCCGGAACGGATCCGTCCGAATCCCAGACGCACAATCTGCAGAACCCTAGGGATTCCAGCCTTCTGGCGGTGGCGCCGACGTCATCGAGGGCGATTCCTCCGTTCGCCGGTTTTCCGCCTGATACCATTATCGCAGGTATC
This sequence comes from Methanomassiliicoccaceae archaeon UBA480, assembly GCA_002506425.1. Taxonomy (GTDB): domain Archaea; phylum Thermoplasmatota; class Thermoplasmata; order Methanomassiliicoccales; family Methanomethylophilaceae; genus Methanoprimaticola. Next base: position 776 of record DAXO01000014.1, read on the forward strand.
ACGCAATCGGACATCGACAGGATGTCTTTCGCCGATTCCTCATCGGAGATGAGATGGGCTGGTGCCATGACCATTTCGGCCGTGGTGTTGAACGCGTCCATGAGATCGTCCGCATCGCGGACGCAGGTCATGAACCATATGTCGACGCCGCGTATTCTCATCTCCTTGACCACGCCTTCGTCGAAGCTCCCGGAGAGGATGCTCTCGGTGTCGACTACCACGGCCGGGCTCCTCGAATCATCCCGGGGGATCAGCGAGGCTGCTTCGGAGAATCCGACGTTGCCGTGCGATTCGGGCATGGCGGAGCCTTCAGGCGGGAATGCTGCGAGGAGCCTTCCTCCGCGGTATTCGGCGAAGATGGCTGGGATCTTCATGCGCCTCCATCGGCGGCCGGATTGAATAATGTGGCGGCTTCTTAACGGACGTTTCAGAAACCGCTGTTCGAGCGACCTCTATAAGAACTCGAGGAACAGAGATGCAAGGTGAGGATAAAATGGCTCAGAAATACGTCTGCGAGAAGTGCGGTTCTGCCGTGGAGCTCCTGTACAAGGGCGGATGCACCCCGTCCTGTTGCGGATCCCCTATGACGCTGTGCGAGGCCAAGACCGACGATCCCTCCAAGGAGAAGCACGTCCCCTACATCACCAGGGACGGAAGCGTCGTGAAGGTCGTCGTCGGCAAGGAGGCTGCACACCCCATGACCGAGGAGCACCACATCGTCTACATCGAGATCTGCGCCGACGGAGTGCTGATGAGGAAGTACCTCAAGCCCGGAGACGCTCCCGAAGCGTGCTTCGAGACGGATGCGGAGACGATCGTAGCTCAGGAATACTGCAACAAGCACAGGCTCTGGAAGTCCAACCAGTGAAGAACGGTCGGAAACCGTCCAAACTTCTTCCCTTTTATATAGAGAATCGAAGATGACCGTCCAACAGAGGATGGATACAATGTCCAAGAAACTCATAGAGACCACCGGCGACGATGCCAAGGCCACTGCCAGGCACGCCAAGATTGCCAGGGAGAAAGAGCAGGCCGAGGAGAAGGAGAAGAGCCGCGCATCCGATGAGTACTGGAAGAACCGCCGTGCGAACGAGAAGCGCATGGAGGAGATCAAGAAGCTTCCGAAGGAGGAGCAGGCCGAGGCCAAGAAGAAGCTCCGCGCCGAGATCAAGAGGAACAAGGAGCAGTACCGCGCCGACAAGAAGAAGGCCCGCGAGGAGGAGCGCGAAAAGAGGAAGGCCGAGAAGGAGAAGGCCAAGACCTCCGCCAAGGCCGAGGTCGCCCACGAGGAGGAGCGCGTCGAAGAGGCTATCGAGGAGTCCGACAGGCAGGAGGCCGTCCAGGGGGACGACGCTGTCGAGGTCGCCGAGAAGGTCGAGGAGACCGTCGATTCCGAGATCGAGGCGCCCGCCGCCGAGACCCCTGAAGAGGGAGCCTCGGACAAGAAGGAGTGAACCCTTTTCGATACAGGGGCGCCCGTGCCGTTCGGTCCGGGCCCCCGACCCCTGCTGGCCAGGGGTCATCTTTTAAATAGGGGGGTGCATGCCCACCCGTGGTCAAAGGTTCGACGGATACCCCAGAACAAAGGCTCAGACGCGCGGCATCGGAGAATGCTGACGATGTGCTGAAAGAATACGACAGCAGGCTGGAAGGCCATTTCAACGAGGAACTCACGACATCCCGTATCAAATACGGGAAGAACTCGGTGACCAACCACAACAAGCACATGATGCTCAAGAGGTTGTACCGCTCTTTCGTCAACTACTTCATCATTGCCCTGGCGATCATCGACGTCATGTGGATGGTCCTGGATCCGGACATAATCTACTTCATCGTTCTCACCACGCTGATTCTAGTCAGCGGAACCGTCACTTTCGTGCAGGAGACCCGCAGCAGCAAAGCGGCTGCGAAGCTCGTGAGCATGGTCACGACGGTCATCACAGTCGTCCGCGAGGACTCCGAGATGGAGGTCGACTCCAGGGAGCTCGTCGTGGGAGACATTGTAATTCTGGACACTGGGGATATGATCCCCGCCGATGTCAGGATCATCAAGTCCAACCACCTCAAGGTGGACCAGTCTGCTCTCACCGGCGAGTCCAATCCCGTGAGCAAGCACAGCGAGCCTGTCCACGTCGACGGGAACATCCTCTCCTGCGACAACCTCGCCTTCATGGGGACCAACGTCGTAGGCGGATCGGCTGTCGCCGTCGTGGTCGCTGTGGGCGACGATACCGTCTTCGGCGACATGGCCGAATCCCTCAGCGAGAAGAAGCCCTCGACGACCTACGACAAGGGCTCCCAGGCCATCGTCAAGGTTCTTCTGAAGATCATGCTCCTGATGGTTCCTCCCGTGTTCGCCATCATGGTCTACAAGGGATACGTCGAGGGCACCGAGGACTACCTCATCGAAGCCGTCAAGTATGCCCTGACCCTCGCCATCGGCCTCATGCCGGAGATGCTGGCCACCATCGTCTCTACCAACCTGGCCAAGGGCGCCATCGACATGTCCAAGAAGAAGGTCATTGTCAAGGACGTCACCGCCATCCAGAACTTCGGAGCCATGGATGTCCTGTGCTCCGACAAGACCGGAACGCTCACGCAGAACCGCATATCCGTCAAGGACTGCAGCGACCTGTACGGCAATTCCAGCCACACCGTCGAGCTGTATGCCGCGCTCAACGCGAAGAACCTCAAGTCCGCAACCAACCAGATCGACTGGTCCCTCCAGGAGTATGCCGACGAGTTCCTCGATTCCGAGGAGATCGAGGCCTACCAGCCCGTCGGCGACGTCCCCTTCGATTTCGAGAGGAGGAGAGCCACCGTCGTCGTCGGCCGCGGGGACGATGTGGATCTCATGATAACCAAGGGGGCAATCCCCGAGATGCTCTCCATATCCAGCGCCTACCTCGATGAGAACAGGGAGATCCAGCCCCTCGACGAGAAGAAGATCAACGAGATCATGGGGATGATCGAGTGGTACAGCGTCAAGGGCATGCGCGTCCTCGGAGTCGCGTACAAGTACCTCCCGTCCGGAAGGAGCGAATTCACCTCGGACGACGAGGCGGACCTCATCTTCTGCGGATATGTCGTGTTCACCGATCCTGTCAAGCCCTCCGCCAAGGCGGCTATCGCCGAGATGGCCGACTACGGCATCGATGTGAAGGTCCTCACCGGGGACAACCAGTACGTCACGCGCCATGTCTGCGAGCAGATAGGCATCGATGTGACGGACGTCCTCACCGGCGACGATATGGAGGAGATGTCGGACGAGGAGCTGAAGGAGAAGGTCGAGCAGATCCACGTGTTCACCAGCCTCACCCCCGACGGCAAGGCCCGCATAGTCAAGGCCCTGAAGGACAACGGCCACACCGTGGGACTCATGGGAGACGGAATCAACGATGTGCTCGCGATGCGCAACGCCGACGTGAGCATATCCGTCGATACCGGAACCGATATCGCCAAGGAGACCGCCAGCATGATCCTTCTGGAGAAGGACCTCAATGTCCTCAAGACCGGAGCGATCGAGGGGAGGAAGGTCTACGTCAACTCCATCAAGTACGTGAAGATGATCGGATCGATCAACTTCGGATACATGTTCTCCCTCGTTCTGGGCTCTCTGCTGTTCAACTTCGAGCCAATGGGAGCAATCATGATCCTGATCTTCAACCTGATAAACGACTTCGCCTGCCTGTTCACGCCGTGGGACAAGGTCGAGGACGAGTTCGTCAGGGAGCCGAGGAAATGGGATCCGGCCAATCTCAAAGCGGTCATGGTCCGCTACGGACCCATGTGCGTGGTCACGGATGTGATGTCGTGGGCGTTCTTCATCTTCGTCGTCATGCAGGGAATAACCCTCAACGACCCTGAGCTGGCCGCCATGGGGATATACACAGCGGGCGATGCAGTCACCAGCGGAATCAGGCTGGAGAACTACGAGTCCCTCATACCCGTCGCGATCCTGTTCCAGTCCCTCTGGTGCATAGAGCAGTACTGGATGCAGGTGTGGTCGATCCACATAGTCAGGACCAACAAGCTGCCGTTCTTCCAGACGTGCTCCGCCAAGATCCTGGTCGTGACGACGATCGTGGCCCTGATAATAGGAACGACCCTTCCGTTCACCGGAGGTCTGTGGGATGTCATCTCCGAGGCCGACGGCGCGGCGCTCATCGGCATTCCGCTGTACGCGCTGCTCTGGATGCCGTTCATCGCAGCGGTGTACTTCTTCGGCTCGCACCTCATAAAGAGGCACATGCTGAAGACCAAGGGCTTCTTCGCCTGCTGAAACGGCTCCCCGTCCTCCGGGACGGGGGCATTCCCTCCGCGGCGTTCCGCGGAGGTCTTCGATTCTCCACCGGTCCAACGATATATACCGCCGAACCATGGGGGCATCCATGCCCGGGTTCGGATTCCCGAAGGACAGGTTCGTGTCCGCGGTCGACCGCACGTACTATCCGAAGGATTTCACGGATGAGATCGACGCCCGCTGGGACGAGAAGGGGCGCGAGTGCGAGTTCGTCGATTCGGGATACGCCCATCCCGACTACTCGGTCCTCGAAGGACCCCGTCTGGACTACTACTTCTGGTGGAGGCGGTGCGCCGGAGAGGGGAGGCTCATAGCCGTGGATTCCGGGTACGCGTGGCTCCGCTGCGTCGAACTGATAAACACTAGGAGGGACCCGGCAGAGGTCATGCGGGAGATCGTCCGCTTCACGGAGGTCTGCTCCAACAGCATGAGGCTGTCGCCGATGGTCTCCGAGCTCGCGGAGCACTATGCGCTCGCACGCGGACTCTCCCTGGGGACGGTTCCCCGCAGGCGTCCGTTCGCCTTGTCCGAGATCCTCCTGACCTGGGATCTCACGAGGTATCCGATCAGGATGCCCGACCCCGAGGTCCTTCTCGATACGAGCCTGTTCAAATGGTACAAGATCCCCGGAGTCGAAGAGGAGGCTCTGGCCAATGTGGTCGCCATGACCCTCGCTGGCATAGACGAGGTCACCAGATCCACTTCCGGACAGGGCTTCGTGCGCGCCATCGGATGCTGCTGGGACACTGCAGTCGTCATACCGTTCGAGGGATTCGCCGACTTCTCCGGACCGAGACGGATCCAGAGGCCCGTCCTTTCGCTTTCCGAAGGGCCGCTCCACGATCTCCTCGATGCCGTAGTCAGGCAGGCCGTCGTTCTCATGAGGGACGACGGCGTCCGCGCACCCGCCGTTCCGAGGACCTTCCCGAAGGCCTACCGCAGGATAGTCGCGGCGGCGGTCGATGCGGTTCTCAGAGACGATCCGTGGGATGCCCGTTCGTTCAGGGGACCGGGCGACGGATGCTGGGAGAACGACGACCTCGACGTCTTCGAGGAGGAGGGGGACGATGCCCCGATGATCCGTCCGATGCCCTTCCCCGATACGACGCGCCCGAAGATGACCTGCCGCGAGCTCGATTCGCACTGGGACGACGAGTCGGACGTTCCCGTGGGATACATGCCATCGGACCGCACCATGGCATCCTATGGGACCATGGACGAGGGTCAGCTCGCATACTACACGTATTGGCGCACCATGGCCCGCCGCGGGCGCTATCTCGACACCGATCAGGGATATATCTGGCTCTACTGCACCGAGCTGATCAACCACGATTACGATCCGGAGGCGGTCCAGAAGGAGCTGGAGAGAGCCGTCGGCGCATACTACGAGTCGTTCCCAGCTCCGTACGCTCTCTGCCACGCGGCCGTGGACCATGCTCTGGTCCATGGCTTCGATGTACCGCCGGAGCCCTTGGGCGCATGGAACCGCTACATCGCATACTCGAAGCTCGCATCGGAGCCGACGGGCAGGATATCGACGGGACTCGCCGGATACATGTCCGGGAACCAGAAGCTGTCGAAGTACATCAAGGGGGACCCCCGCATCTACGAGAGGGCCTTCACGGAGTCCCTTCGCGCCGCCGACGCGTTTCTGAAGGATGCGGAAGGCAAGAGGATCGTGGATCTCGCGCCCAAGACGGAGTACACGACGTCGTTCATGGCCTACAGCTCGGTATGGCATCCGAATCCTCCTACGATGCGCTTCTCGTTCAGAGACGTTCTCGATTCCGTCCGCATAACCGGGATGATGGATTCGATGTTCAGGTACGCGGTGCGTCTGGTCAACGAGCGTCTGGGGGTTCCGATCCCCCGCATGCCGGACATCTCCCGGGCGCTGGCCGACGCGGTGGGCTCGGCGGTGGACAGGGTGTTCGGCAGTCTGGAGGACGAGCAGAGGAGGGAGAATGCGAGGCGCGAGGCGTCCCGCCTCAGGCTGGACCGCGACGCTGTAGCTTCGGCGGAGGCGGATCTCGATGCCGTCACCGGCCTCATGTACGTGCCCGAGGAGGAGGCCCCCGAGCCGACGCCCGTTCGGGAGGAGCTTCCGGAGGCCGGGAGCGGCTGGGGCGCTCTGCTAGCATCGTTGGACGACGTCGAGAAGGCGTATCTCGCCCGCGGACAGTCCGCGCTTGAAGGCACCGGGAGGCGCAGGCAGGCGGTGGAGGATTCTATAAACACGAAGGCCATGGACGCGGTCGGAGATTCCATAATGGAGGACGGAGAGGTGTTCGAGGAATACCGCGAGGATGTCGGGAGGATGCTCGGATGACGGAGATCCCGAAGAGGACATTGATTACGATGATGAACGCCCTCTCGTCAGGCGTGGTTCCGAGGCGCGGGCTGGAGTACATAGCCGTCGGACGCAGGAAGGAGACGGAGACGTTCGTCGGAGACCTCGAGGATACCGCCGAGGGCGGAGGAGCCTTCAGATTCATCTCCGGACGCTACGGCAACGGCAAGAGCTTCATGACGCAGATGATACGCAACTATGCGATGGACAAGGGATTCGTCGTGATGGATGCCGACCTGGCGATCAACAGGAGGCTCACAGGCAGCAAGGGCGAGGGCCTCAACACCTATCGTGAGCTGATCCGCAACGCCGCAGTCAAGGCGCGTCCAGACGGAGGGGCCCTCGAATCCATCCTCCAGGGCTGGCTCTATCCGATCATCGATTCATGCGGCTCCGATCCCTCCGCAGCGGCGGCCGCGATCAGGAAGTCCACGGCTCCGATGTCCGGGATGACGTCCTATCAGGATTTCGTATCCGCTATCATATCCTATGCGGGAGACCTGATGGCCTCGAAGGATTCCAGCCCTGCGCTCAGATGGCTCAGGGGGGAGTACGACAGGAAGTCGGACGCCCGCGCCGATCTGGGCATCCCCATGGTTATAGGGGACTCCAACTGGTACGATGTGCTGAAGCTGTGGTCCGGCCTCTCGGTCTGCGCCGGATACAAGGGCCTGGTGGTGTTCCTCGACGAGGCCGTCGTCCTCTATAAGCTCCAGTCCCGCGCATCGAGGAGCAACAACTACGAGCGTCTTCTCACGATGTTCAACGACATAATGCAGGGAAGGTCGTCGCATCTCTCGATATACGTCTGCGGGACTCCGGAGTTCATAACCGATCCGGACCGCGGGCTGTACAGCTACGAAGCGCTGAGATCGAGGCTCGTCTCCGGGAAGTTCGAGAACGGATACGACAACTATCTCGGACCGGTCATCAATCTGCGCCCGCTCACGATGGAGGAGGTGTTCGTCCTGCTCAGGACGCTGCGCGGCATGCACGAGCAGCGCTACGGCTATTCGTCGGGGATAACGGACGACATGCTGGAGCGGTATCTCAGGACGGTCACGGCTACCATAGGTGGCAAGGACATGGTCACGCCGAGGGAGATCACGAGGGACTTCATCAGCCTCCTCGACACGCTGCATCAGAATCCGCAGGCCGATTTCGATTCCATGGTCGAGGGGCGCTCCGTGGAGGGCGCGGCGCAGGACGACGACCTCATAGCAGATCTGGAGCTATGACCGACTACTTCTCCAGGATGCCTCCGTTCCTGCAGGAGAGGATCCATGCCGAGGGATGGACCTCGTGGAGAGGGGTGCAGGAGGATTCCTTCGCCGTCCTGTTCGACACGGACGACCATCTCCTGATATCCGCCGGGACATCGTCCGGGAAGACGGAGGCGGCCATGCTGCCGGTGGTCTCCTCGCTCGCTTCCGATCCTCCGAAAGGGGTCGGCGCGTTGTACATCGGTCCGACGAAGGCGCTGATAGACGATCAGTTCTCCAGGATGGACAGGCTTCTGAGGGACTCGTCGGTCAGGGTCACGGGATGGCACGGGGACATACCCCAGGCGTCAAAGGAGGAGATGAGGGAGCATCCCGAGGGGATCCTCCAGATAACGCCGGAGTCGCTGCAGGGAATCGTCTGCGATCCATCCGGGCTGGTCCGGAGGATGTTCTCCGATCTGAGGTTCGTGGTCATAGACGAGGTGCATTCGTTCATGGCCTCCGACCGCGGGCTCCAGCTGCTCTGCGAGCTGGCTTCCCTGGAGCGGATCGCAGGATGCTCGCCGCGCCGCATCGGTCTGTCCGCGACGCTGTCGGACATCGCCGGCGCCAGGGAGTGGCTGGGCGCGGGGACTCCGCGCAGGGTGGCGGTCGCATCCTCTCCGGATTCCATACCTGCGAGGATCGGAGTCAAGCACTTCCGGATCCCGGCGGAGGACGACCTCCGCGGGAAGGAGACGCTGGCCTACTACAGGGAGCTCTTCCGTCTGACCGATCCGTATTCGTGCATAGTGTTCTGCAACAGCAGGGGCTCCGCCGAGCGCACCGCCCGCTCGCTGTCGAGGCTTTCTGCCGCCGAAGGCTCGCAGAACCCCGTCAGGATTCATCACGGCTCTATCTCAGGGACTCTGAGGAGGGAGGCGGAATCCGATCTCAAGGGAGGGAGGCGCCCCACGGTGGTGGCGACGTCCACTCTGGAGCTGGGGATGGACGTGGGCGGTTTGGACCGCGTGGTGCAGATCGGCGCGCCGTACTCGTGCTCGTCGATGCTGCAGAGGATGGGCAGGACGGGGAGGCGCGGCGGCCGGAGGGAGATGATAACGATATGCATCGATGATGCGAAGAAGTGGTCTCCGTCGCCCCCGGGGGTTTCACTGGAGCTGGTCAGGGCGATAGCCGTGGCCGATCTGGCGGTCGGACGCGGATGGACCGAGGCGATCCGTCCCGATCCTCTTCCGTTCGGGCTTCTGGCGCATCAGATGCTCGCCTATCTGAAGGGGGCCGACCACGATGTCAGCTGGAACGAGCTCTCCGATGCGATGCTGGCGATGTGGCCGTTCCGGAACGTCTCGTACGACGAGATCCTCGAGCTCGCGAGGCATATGCTGTCGCGGAGGATCCTGCAGAGGACCGAGGACGGGACGCTGCTGATAGGATTGGATGCGGAGCCGATGGTCAATTCGAAGGGCTTCGCATCCGTGTTCGAATCCTCGACCGAGACCGAGATCCGCTCCGGGGGCGCCTCGATCGGAACAGTGCAGAAGAGGCCCAAGGAGGGCGCGCTGGTTTCCCTGGCGGGGAAGGTGTGGAAGGTCGTGCGCGTAGGAGACGGCTGGGCGGATGCGAAGGAGGTGGAGGACGGTGCGGCGGATGCCAAATGGGAGTCGTCGCCTCCGGAGGTGGACGGTGCGGTCGCCAAGCGCATGAGGGAGATCCTCTCATCGGACGAGTCCTTCCCGTGGCTGGATTCGGCGGCGAGAGCCGAGTTGGAGGCGTCCAGAGCCGCGTTCAGATCGGAGGGGTTCGACGGTGCCGTCGATGTTCCGGGAGGATTCGTGCTGTTCCCGTGGCTCGGGACCAGATCGTTCGAGGGATTGCGCAGGGCACTGCAGGAGATGGACGGAGTCGAGGTGATCGCATCGGCTTCGCCGGTTTGGATCCGCATATCCACCGACAGGACCTGGGGGATGGTCGAGCAGGGTCTGAAGAATGTCGTTGCATCCAGGGATCCGGAGGACTTCGTTCTCATGGAGGATGTGGAGGACATGGGAAAGTACGAGGCGCTGGTTCCCGAAGGTCTGAGGGCCAGGGAGTTCGCTGCCCGCAGGCTGGACTTCGATTTCGTGCGATGGAAGAATTTATGCCTGTTAATTATTGTAATTAACAGATATAAATTGAGTTATTTTTAAATAATATGGCCGAGAACATCAGCTTCATGCCCGGCGATTACGTCGAAAAAAGCGATTATTCTCAATATCGGCCCCGCGGTTATCCGGTCAGGCACGGGAAGAAGGATCCGTTCTATCCGATGCTGTCGCTGGATGTGGGCATCAGGAGCATGATGTCGGAGATACGCGATCTCGATGACGCGCTGGGGAGGTACATGCTCTCTGAAAGGGACTATTACGACCTCGTCCTGGACGCTTATTCGTCGAACATCCATTGGTCGACGAAGATCGAGGGCAATCGCATGACTTTCGAAGAGGTCAGGTCGCTCGCAACGGAATTCACTGCAGGGAAGACTGTAGAAAGCCCGAACGGTCCGACACAGGAGATCCTCAATCATCTGGGTTTCCTCTTCCAGGATAATCTCGCCATGCCGTGGACAGTCGATACCGTTCTGGGAGTCCATCGCATTCTCATGAAGGGTGTCGGCCAAGCGGAGCCGGGAGCGATTCGTTCCACCGATGTATCCGCGGTCGGTTCCGATGGCACGGAGTTCTTCATAGCATGTCCGAAGGGCTCGGTGAGGGAGGAGCTGGAGTCTCTGATCGATTGGGTGAACACATCTCCGTTCGGTGATATCGTCACGGCCGTCCTGTTCTTCCATGAGTTCGAGAGCATACATCCTTTCGAGGATGGAAACGGACGCACGGGCCGTGTCCTTTTCCAGGTTCTGCTCGAGCAGCTCGGTCTGGAGAATAGCGGCCTCTGCAGGATCGAGGAGAGGATGCTCGGGGATCCCGGCACGTACTACGATCTGATGGCTTATACAGATCAGACAGGGAACTATACGCCGTTGGTGAGGTATGCCACGGAGGCGATCCTGTCCGCCTATCGCGAAGCAGTGGAGAAATTCTCCGAGAAGGATCGGCTCAGAGATATGGACGAGAACACGCGTCTGACAGCCATCAGGGCGAGGAAGGTTGGAACGTTCACATTGCAGGATGCGATGGGATGGATGCCATCTAGCGAATCGTCGGTACGCAAGAGGCTCGATACCCTGGTGGATGCGGGTCTTCTGGAGAAGACGGGGAGGACGCGTTCGATGCGCTACGTGTTCCTGGATACGTTCAGGACGGTCAGGCAGGGAATGGAAAGAAGGGTTTGAACCAGTTATGTCAATCGGGACAAATTGTAATTATCTGCATTTTTTCTTTGGGACTTTTTGTAATAAATTACAAATAGTCCCGATATCATGAATCATCATGCTCGAGCGGAAGATATACGCTAAACTGCTGGAATGGAAATCGCGCGAGCACAAGTGTCTCGTTATAAGAGGGCAGAGGCAGGTCGGGAAGACGTACATAGTGGATGCTTTCGGCAAGGCGGAGTACGAACACTACATCCACATCAACTTCAGCGATTCGCCCGAGTTACGAAGAATCTTCGAGGGGGATATATCGGCTCCTGAGATTATCAGAAAGCTCACCCTGTACTTCGGCGCGGACAGTATCGTGGACGGATCCACGCTGATCTTCCTTGACGAGATACAGGAGTGCGAAGCCGCCTACAGCGCGTTGAAGCCGCTGACGATCTACGGGAAGATCGACGTCATCGCGTCGGGCTCCCTTCTGGGAGTCATGTTCCTCGATGACAAAGAGGCCGGCAGGCTCGTTCCGATGGGTTACGAGGAGACCCTCGTCATGCATGCGCTGGATTTCGAGGAGTTCCTCTGGGCCAGAGGCATATCCAAGGATATCGTCGCCGAGCTGCGGAGCAGCATACGCGAACGCAGACCGATCGAGCAGGTTCTGTTCGAAAGGACCACGCAGCTGTTCAGGGAGTTCATGATCGTCGGAGGGATGCCCGAGGCCGTCGACGCATATGCGAGGAGCGGCGACTTCCGTCCTGCTGACGCAATCGTCGGAGACATCCTGTCCGTATGCATCCGCGACATCAACCGCTACAACAGAGGCACCGACCGCATCAAGACGCTGGACTGCTTCGAGAGCATCCCGCATCAGCTGTCCGAGTCCAACAAGAAGTACATGTACTCCAGGATCTCCGGGGAGGGGTCCAGGGCGGCTTCCGACAGATACAGGGAGAATCTTCTCTGGATACGCGGAGCCGGGTACGGCAATTTCTGCTATTCCGTCACACAACCGGTATCGCCGCTCGCCGGACAGGTCAACAGAGATTCGTTCAAGGTGTATCTCTCGGATACGGGTATGCTGCTGCACATGTACGGGGACAAGGCCAAGATGGCGGTGTATCAAGGGGACATGTCCTACAACCTCGGGGCTGTGGCGGAGAACGCTGTCGCTGAGGGACTGATGAAGTGCGGATACGATCCCATGTACTTCCGCAGGGACAAGGGGGCGGGGCGCATGGAGCTCGACTTCGTCGAGGAGTTCTGGGACGGGATCGCCGCCATAGAGGTGAAATCCGGCAGAGACAGGGTCGCTCCTTCGTTGAGGAAGGCGTCGGAGCTTTACGATGTGGCGAGGAGGATCATGCTGGAGTCGGATAACATCCATGTCGACGGCGACGGGGTGGAGCACTATCCTCTGTTCGCATCGGCTTTCGTCGACGAGATGGATCGGAGGCCAGACGGGCCGATGTTCAGCTGAGATCGCATCGCCATTAGGTCTTTCAGCTCCACGAGCGCAATGACCTCGTCTACGGCTGCATCCTTCAGCCTTTCGTGAATCCGTTGGTCGAGAACAGCACATACCGTTTCTTTATGACGTGAAGACGCATTGATGTGGGTGGTTCTTCAGGACCTTATAATCTGCTCGATGGAATGCGATTTTGCGGATAATATCCGTAAAAAAGCTGCAATATTGCGGATAGTATCCGCAAAATCGCAAATACATAGTTTCTTGGTAACTATTCAGAACCACTTGTAACATAGGTTTCCTGTTCTCGGTACAATGCACTCATTGAACCATGCCTAAGGAATTATCCTTCGACGGCCCATTCTCGGACTTCTTCTTGCGAGGCTTCGAATCCTTGCTGCCTTTGGGCCTCCCCTCTTCTTGACCTCTTTCGGGACAATTGGGCGGCATAGCAACCCGATTCTTTCCAGGAGTTCCGCATCAGTCTCCGCTATCCTGCGGACCTTCCATTCTCCGTTGCCGGAGGTCCTGGTCATCTTGATCCTAAGCAGGAGTCCGAGGATCTCGTCGTACGTGCGATCATCCAGCAGCTTCCTTTCATCCAGGAACCGGAACATATTCGAGAGCATGATCGAAGCCAGATGGTTAACGAAATTGCTGGCGATGACGGAGTAATCCGAGTGATGAATGGCGTTAGAAATGCCTGGATTCGAGCTAAGAAATGGTCTCTTCAGCAGTTCATGGACTTCAGAAGAGCGATCAATCCGCTCTTTGGACACGAAACAGTGCCTGAATCTTATGAATCATATGGAAAGGGAAGTCTTTTGTATGGTACATTTGGCTGGAAACTTATGTAGAATGCTTCGAAGATGATCTCCATAAGTCGATTCTGTAAATCACTAATCCTTCTTCGACTCAGTCTTTATCACTTTCACTCTGGTTGAATCGATATGTACGTTCCTTAAAATGTTGACCGAGTGTTAAGTATATGGTTTTATATGCTAAGTTTATGACAAGAAAATTCGACCTTAACATAGAGAAGATTCTGGATAATTGGGACGTCTATCATGCAATCAGGGAGATAATCGCCAACGCATTGGACGAGCAGGTTCTTACCAGAACTCCGGATGTTGAGATATTCAAAGATCGTGATTCGAAATGGCATGTGAAGGATTACGGGAGAGGATTGAACTATTCGCATCTGACACAGAACGAGAACGATGAGAAGAAGAAATCGAAAGACGTCATAGGGAAGTTCGGAGTGGGGCTCAAAGATGCGTTGGCTGTTCTTTACAAGAACAGATGCTCTGTAAAGATACTTTCAAAATACGGCGATATAACGTTGGGAATGTATCCGAAGGAGGGATTCAAGGATACACTTACGCTTCATGCAATCATTGACGATCCGAGTGATTCTAGGAGGGTAGGGACCGAGTTCATTCTAGGGGTATCGGACAAGGATATGGAGATGGCCAAAGCGTTGTTTCTTAAGTTCTCGAACAAGACCCCTCTGGACAGAGTCCCTTTCGGAGAAATCTACAGAAGGTCGTCGGAACAGTGTGCATATGTTTACGTCCACGGCGTTAAAGTCGCCGAAGAGCCGATGTATCTTTTCGATTACAACATAACCAAGACCAATGCAGCTCTTGAGAAGAGTTTGAACCGCGAGCGCAGCGCTGTTGGTCGGACGGCATATTCGAATCTGATTATGAAGATGCTTCTGGAAGCGAAATCAGACAAAGTGGCTGGGATGCTGGTAGAGGAGCTGAAGAAGATACCATACGGTACGAATCATGATGAGATCTCAAGAGTGGATGTCCAAGCTCATGCCATTAAGGTCTACAATGAGCACAACAATGTTGTTTTCATACCGTCTTCGCAGTCGTATCGGATGACCAATAGCGACAAAGAGAAGATACGCGAATCGGGACGTGAGGTTATTGTAGTTCCGGATACCGCTTTCCAGAAAGTCGAAGGTCTCAAGGACTACTCTGGTAAGGAGATCGGGACATTCGATGTTGTTCTGAGGGAATATTCTGAGAACTTCAAGTATAGATTCGTGGACGAGAGCAGGTTGAATGAGAGTGAGAAGGCCCTGTTCTCCAAGAAAGCCATGGTTTTTTCGTACTATGGTGACCGGAAGTACCTGAATCGTATTTTGATCTCGGAGAATATCAACGAGATGCTATCCGGGGATACCCTTGGGGTATACGACGGCTCTTTGGACAAGATCGTCTTGAAGCGTTCGGTGCTATCTGATTCGAAAATATTCTACGAGGTCCTGTTCCATGAGTTGGCGCATGCTACGTCGAAGTATCAGGACAACACCCGCGAATTCGAGAACGAATTGGGCAAAATCATAGGCAATTTGGCATTCAAGCTGATTCCGTCTGAATCAATGAATCTCAACGACGATGGAAGTTCGCCAGGGAAAAAGATGGGTACAGAGTCCATCCTTTCTCACCTCCAAGAAGGGAAGAGCGGAACGGCGAATTCCAGTGGATCGAAGGAAGGAGATCCGAAGCAGAAGAAGACTCATACGATATTCGGAAGGCGTCTCATCTGAGTATCCCATTGAGTGAACTAAAAATCGGAGTAGGTTGAGACTTTGTTTCATCAGATGTTTCGTGATGTGTAGATTCGCGAGCTTTCCGATGTCCCGGTTTTAAGAGTGAAGATCACATCGCCTACATCGGTAGCCGCGATGCTCGACATAGCCATATTGGGATATGCGCCACAGAGGATGTGATTCAGATGATTTCCGAGAAGTACTGTTTTATGCAATACAGTGTGGCAAATGTCTTGGAATTCGTGAAGTCCGGAGATTATGCTGTTCCAGAGATACAGAGACCGTTCGTCTGGAAGAGGACGCAGGTGAAGGATCTCATCGATTCCTTGTATCATGGCTATCCTACGGGCTACATAATCATCTGGAAGAATCCGGATGTCAAGACCAAGGACGGGACGATTTCTAAAGGTCGCAAGCTCCTGATCGACGGTCAGCAGAGGGTTACCGCGCTGATGGCCGCTCTGCTCGGAAACGAGGTTCTGGATGAAGAGTTCGATCATGTCCGCATATGCATAGCGTTCAATCCTTTGGCAACCGATGATACCAAGAGATTTGCAGTACAGGACGCGTCGCATAAGAAGGATACACGTTGGATTCCTGACATTTCGGTTCTGTTCGCCAGCGATTTCAATATGTTCAATTTCGTGGAGGATTACGCCAGATCCAATCCTGGCATAGAACGCTCCGAGGTTAGCGAGTCTGTGCAGGCTGTGAAGA
>DAXO01000064.1 GCA_002506425.1 Methanomassiliicoccaceae archaeon UBA480
CCCCCCCTCCTCTCATCTTATCCGCTCCTATATTCAAAAAACCGCCACTAAATGCCCTTCCTGGACGGTAGTAAAATGCCAAGAAGAAAATCTGAATGGACAGATAGTAGAAAACCGGGAACATGTACGCGCCCCAGCATTCGGCCAAATGCGCACGCGACATCATATCAACGTATCTGTCGCTGCGAATGTAACGAAGAAAACCGGAGAGCGACATGTGACATGCAGAGCGGACCCTCATCAGAGTGAACCTCCGCAGAAGATAGCTCTCCATCGGGTCTCCCGAAAATACGGCCTCCAGGAAATCGTAGCGATCCTGTTCTGCAAGTCCCCTTCTATCGCGATTGGCCTTCTCCTTCGTTACCGAATAGGGATTGAAAACATACTTGTAAAGAGGCTTCTCATAGTAGCAAACGATACGTGAAACGCGCAGAACCTCATACGTGAATACGATATCCTCGCAAATTCCCATCGGAAATCTGATTCCTTCTCTGCGAATCGCATCGGCATCGTACAGCATAGACCATGATGTGACTGGAAAACGTTCCGTGGCTCTAGCTCTCAACGCCTCATCACGGGTCAGTACACGGATTCCGAAATCGTTGGGATAATCGGGTATAGGCGACCTGTCATCCGAATAGACGAAGTTGCAACCCACTAGATCGGCGTTGTTCTCCTCCTTGATCCGGACCATATCCGAGAGATAATCATACGAAGGGATGTCATCCACGTCGAGGAACCAAAGATACCTGCCTGTCGCGAGTTCTATGCCCTTGTTCTTCGATCCTCCGAGAGCTCCGATATCCTCATACTCGATCACACGGATGCGTTCATTGGTCTTGGCTAACTCTTCAGCTCTGGAAAGAGAGCCATCTACGCATCTGGACGATATTATAAAGAGAGCTTCATAGGAATCGTAGCTCTGCCGTGATATGTATTCCCCAACCGACGGGATGAACCCCTCACCGTTGAGGACCGGGACAATAATACTTACTTCGTGCAAACAGGTTTACAATTTATATACTTAATAATTAAACTAACTGATGTATGATTGACAGTAATATAACTAAGGATCATACAAATCTGGACTCAAATCACTATGTGAAGGTTAACAGGCAGCAAAATGGTTGGATGAATAATGCGGCCATCAGAATGCGATCGGCCGCGTTTTAGAATCTCACTCCCACTCGATGGTCGCAGGGGGCTTATCCGTGATGTCGTAGACGACACGGTTCACGGAATCTTTCATGGTGTTTGTGATGCGCTTCGACATCCTCTCCAGCACATCCATCGGAATGCGGGAGCATGTCGCAGTCATACCATCGACAGATGCGACCGCGCGGATGGCTATGGTCCTTCCATAGGCCCTGCGGTCGCCTTGGACTCCGACGGACTTGGACGGAAGGAGCACGGCGAAATACTGCCAGGGAAGCTCCATCTCGCCTTTGGAGGCGGCGGCTCTGATCTCGTCCTCGACGATGAAGCAGGCCTCTCTCACGATCGCCACGCTCTCGGGGTTGACCTCGCCCAGGCACCTCACGGCGAGAGCGGGTCCGGGGAAGGGCTGTCTCTCGGACGCCTTGACGCCCAGCTTCCTGGCCACGTCCCTGACCTCGTCCTTGTAGAGGTCTCTGAGCGGCTCGACCAGTTTCATGCCTAGGTCCTTGGGGAGCCCTCCGACATTGTGATGGGACTTGATGGTGTCCCTGACGCCGTCGCCGCTCTCGATCCAATCGGGGGCGATGGTACCCTGGACCAGGTACTCGGCTCCGAAGGCCTTGGCCTCCCTCTCGAAGACCCTGATGAACTTCTCGCCGATGATCTTCCTCTTCTTCTCGGGGTCTAGGACGCCCCTGAGAGCCTCGAAGAACTCGGCACCCGCATCGGCAATGATGTAGTTGATGCCCATGTCCCTGAGCATCCCCTCTACCTCTTCCGTCTCCCCTTTCCTCATAAGGCCGTTGTCGACATAGACTGCGAGCAGCCTGTCCCCGATGGCCCTGCTGGTGAGGGTGGCGGCAACCATGCTGTCGACTCCCCCGGAGCAGGCAATGATGGCCTTCCCGGGAATCCTGTTCTTCAAATCCTCGATGGTATCCGCGATGAACTCGTCAGCACCCAGCATCTTCAATCACCTTCATAGAATCGGACACGACCTTCTCGGCCTGCTCCTTCCTGTATACCGCGAGAGCCTCCGCCATGGTCGCATCGCCTATCGCCAATATCTCGCATGCGAGGATGGCAGCATTGTCTCCGCGGTCCAGACCCACGCACGCCACAGGGACTCCGGGCGGCATCTGGACTATGGACAGTATGGAATCCAGATTGATGGCTCCGCTCACGGGCACCCCGATAACGGGCTTTGTCGTGAAAGAGGCAACCACTCCGGGAAGGGCAGCGGAAAGACCCGCGATGGCTATGAACACGTCTGCATCGCTGGACTTCACGAGCTCCTCTACCCTGGCGGGCGTCCTGTGGGCCGAAGCCACGGCGATATCGTAACCCATGCCGAGCTTCTTGAGGACGGCTATGGCCTTCTCGGCGACCGGAAGGTCGCTTTTGCTCCCGAGAATGATGGAGACTCTAGACATCACCGTCCTTCAGTCCCTATTGGATTATAACATCTTGGTACGGAGAAGTATAGAGAAATCAAGGGTGTTTGGTAAATGGTTTCGAACGCGTCCCGCGATCAGCTCTTGAGAACGACGACCAGGAAGATGCCGACGGCGATAAGGGCGCCGATGACGATTCCGATGAGGTCGATGATCGCGTTGTAGACGACATCCCAGGCGTTGACCTCGGTGAAGGGGGAGATCCCGCTGTCAGCGACGAGGTAGGCCCAGACGATGCCCAGAACGAGTCCGATGATGGCCATCGCGGCTCCGGCACCCCTGCTCTTTCCAGAGCCGAAGTAGGCGGAGAAGATGCCCGCCACCAGCATGACCAGGGCGAACGCGAAGACCACAAGGGTCAGAAAGGACATTAGATCCATTTTGTGCCTCCGATATTTTTTACCCTTTTCAGGGCGCTTCGGCTACCGCAACTGAATAGTTAGTATTTATTGAATGTGGCACGCCAGCAAAGCGCAACCGTTTCGTTATGCCGCCTGGATGCATAGTGTCCCGCAGGAAGCCGCGATTGTAAGCTGGTCATATAATCCACGATGGATACATCTCAAAACGGTTATAACGACGTCCTGACACATAATCGCTTAAACTATAATAAAAATACCGAATAGTATTAATATAAGTACAGTCATCGACTGTTCGAACTGTTCTTGCCTGTACTATCGAGTGTTTACCATGGAGAAGCTTGGAGTCATTGAGGAGATCACCTGCGACGGCAGGATGATTGTCAGATGCTCCGCGTTGCCGGACATCGGGGACCAAGTCTTCTGCAAGGGGAACAAGATAGGATCCGTCGGAAGGATTTTCGGTCCTGTCGACGAACCGTACGCTTCTGTCAATCCCTTACAGGATGCGACGGCTGGCAAAGGAAGCACTACGTTCTTCATGGGGAGGAAGCGCGATGCCAAAGACAAGAGAAGGAACAGAAGAGATCGAGGTCTGCCCCGAGTGCGGAAGCCACCATCTGGTCCGCGACTACGAGCGCGGAGAACTCCTGTGCGAGGACTGCGGACTCGTTCTGGACGACCAGTTCATCGATCAGGGTCCCGAGTGGAGGGCATTCGATGTGGAACAGGGGGAGAAGCGCGCCCGCACCGGTGCGCCGATGACCTACACCATCCATGACAAGGGACTTTCCACGGAAATCTCCTGGAAGAACAAGGACAGCTACGGAAAGAGCATCCCCACCAGGAACCGCGCCCAGCTATACAGGCTGAGGAAGTGGCAGAGGAGGATCCGTGTATCCAATGCCACCGAGAGGAACCTGGCGTTCGCATTGTCCGAGCTGGACAGAATGGCCTCGGCCATGGGTCTGCCGAGAAACGTCAGGGAAACGGCGGCCATGATCTACAGGAAGGCTGTCAACAAGAACCTGATCAGGGGAAGGTCCATCGAAGGGGTCGTCGCAGCCTCGCTCTACGCTGCCTGCAGACAGTGCGGCGTTCCCAGAACGCTGGACGAAGTCGCCAACTCCAGCCGCGTCGGAAGGAAGGAGATCGGGAGAACCTACAGGTTCATGACCCGCGAGCTCAAGCTGAAGCTCATGCCCACGAAGCCTCAGGACTATGTCCAGAGGTTCTGCTCCGAACTGAAGCTCAGCGGAGAGGTCCAGACCAAGGCCGCAGAAATCCTGAAGGATGCATCCGAGAAAGAGCTCACATCCGGAAGGGGCCCCACGGGAGTCGCCGCAGCGGCGATCTACATCTCCTCGATCTTGTGCAACGAGCGCAGGACCCAGAGGGAGGTCGCCGATGTAGCGGGAGTCACCGAGGTCACTATCAGGAACCGCTACAAGGAGCTCACCGAGAAGCTCGGCATCGAGATCCAGCTCTGACCGGCGATAGCCGATCAAGCCCGGCCCTTCGGCCGGGCCATTTTCTTCTTCGGGGCGGAAGGCTTCGACGGCTTGACGTTCCCGGGCTTCATCCACTCGAACTGAAGATAATGGACGGTATTGCGTCTGACCAGTCCGAAGAGTATCTCCTTCTTCACGCCTCCCGACAGGCGGACCGTCTTGGAGACCTCCGGCCATGAGCGGAGATTCTCCTCCGTGACAGCATGGATCAGGTAGCGAGCATGCGAATCATCCATAGATTGCTGATACGCTCTGAAATGGGTTCCGAATTTGAAACCCGTCTTGACCACGAGTCCGCGCTCTCTCAGATCCGTGAAGACCAGATAGCGGGTGCGGAACTCCTTCTGAAGCGATACGCCCAGGCGCATGATGCCGTCGAAATCCATGGGCTGGTCGTCGCGACCGATCACCGTCAGCTTCCCTTTCCCAACCAGATGGATCGCCTCGAGGAGCGACAGCTGCAGCGCCTCCGGACCAGCGGTGCCGTAGAATCCATAATCTCTCAGAAGATCGAACGCCCCGCGGTCGAAGACGAACACGCGGTCGCGGACCAAATACCCTGTGGGCTTGGAAGGCATGGGGGCGGGATACACCTCTCCGCTTGGATCCTTCAACGACAGATTGTAGTAGACCACGTCCCCGTCCTCGTCGACGACTCCGTACATGAGCTTCTTGTTGCGCTCTCCGGCCTCCGCGGCCTCGTGCATGAAGGTCGCCACATCTACCGCATTCCTCTCCGATACCGTGCGCACCATATACTCCGGGCGGGAATTGGTCATGTTGCTGCCGACAGGGAACACGGAGATATCGAACCCTCCGGACTCGAATTTGCAGAGGAGTCCGCGCATCCTGAGGTCCTTGAACACCGCGTATTTTATGTCGAATCCGTCCAGGCATCTGGACGCATGCAGGAACAGCTCAGGGAATCCGACAGGCTCCCCGTCCTGGGAAACAACCTCGAGACGGTGGGCCTCCAGAAGGTACACGGCCTCGATGAGATCCAGATCGACGCCGCCTCCGCTGCGCGGGTAGCCGTAGTTCCCGCGCGTATAGAGCCTGCTGCCCTCGCTCTGGTCCCTCACTTCGACATAATCATCCATCAAAATGCCCGGCATCGCTTCTGCCAACGACTGGATGTATTTAGAATGGAATGGTCGGAAGAAGGGTCGGACCCTTGAAGGTCCGACCGTTTGATCACCGGCTCAGTCGTCGATGGAGGACGAGGGCAGGGTGCCCTCGATGTACTGCTCGTAGCCGTACAGGTCGAGGAGACCGTGTCCGGACAGGCAGAACACGATGGTCTTCTCCTCTCCGGTCTTCTTGCACTCGAGCGCCTTGTCGATGGCCGCCCTGACCGCGTGGCAGGACTCCGGAGCAGGGACGATGCCTTCGGTCCTCGCGAAGATCGCACCGGCCTCGAACGTGTCGGGCTGGTCGTATGCGACCGCGGTGCAGTATCCATGGTTGTATGCCGCGGAGACCAGAGGGGACATGCCGTGGTACCTGAGACCTCCTGCATGGATGCCCTTGGGAACGAATTCGCTGCCCAGAGTATACATCATTATAAGGGGAGTCATGCCGGCGGTGTCGCCATAGTCGTATCTGAACTCGCCCTCTGTGAGCGAAGGAGCGGCCTTGGGCTCGACTGCGATGATCTCGGTGTCGGACTTGCCTCTGATCTTCTCCCTCATCATGGGGAAGGTGAATCCCGCAAAGTTGGATCCTCCGCCGACGCATGCGATCATGTAGTCGGGTTCGATCTCCGCCTTCTTCATCTGCTCCATCGTCTCGAGTCCGATGACGGTCTGATGGAGCATGACGTGATTGAGAACGCTTCCAAGAGCATAGCAGGTGTGATCGTCCTTCACGGCGAGCTCGCATGCCTCGGAAATGGCGATTCCCAGAGAACCGGTCGTTCCGGGGTGCTCCTTGTTGATCTTCTTTCCGAACTCGGTGAACTCGGAGGGAGAAGCGTAGACCTTGGCACCGTACAGGTGCATAAGGGTCTTTCTGAAGGGCTTCTGCTCGTAGCTACCACGGACCATGAACACCGTGGTGTCTATGTCGAACATGTTGGACACCATGGACAGGGCGGTTCCCCACTGGCCTGCACCGGTCTCGGTGGTAAGCGTGTGGATTCCGGATTCGGCGTTGTAGTATGCCTGCGCGAGGGCGGTGTTGCCTTTGTGGCTTCCGAGAGGGCTCATATCCTCTCTCTTGAAGTAGATCTTGGCAGGGGTCTTGAGGTATTTCTCGAGGTGGTATGCCCTCTGGATGGGAGAGGGCCTGCTGAGATAGATCAGATTGTCCCTGACTTCCTCGGGAATGTCGATGTACCTCTGAGTGGACCCTTCCTGCTCTATGATCGGCTTGCAGAATATGGGCGCGAAGTCCTCAGGCTTCGCAGGCTCCTTGGTCACAGGGTTGAGAGGCGGTTTGATGGGTTCAGGAAGATCCGCAGCGAGATTGTACCAATGCTTGGGAATCTCCTCGGGGTCGAGGGTGATACGTGCATCTTTCGGTATTGCCATGGTTGAACAATAGAGCGCACCTATATGTACATAATGATGAATTGATGTACAATAATATTCATCATAATTCGATCGATCGATTCTACAGCTGACAGCATATCTCTGTGTTCGTCCCAAAGCATGCTACAGGTCAGACCCTATGCAGTATCTATCTGCTCGAAAACATCTCCGGATTGATGATTCTCGTTGATTTTTCGAATGAAAAGACCGATTGAAAAAGCCTCTAAAAGCCGAATTCAAATAACATTTATATAGAAGTTCATACATACAGAGGATTAGTCAACTGGAAGTTGATAACCAAGTGGTAACATGACGGAACTCGATGAACTGCTATCGCTGATGGAGAATCCGACAAGACGGAGAATCCTGGAGCGCATAGTCAGAGAACCGAGCTATCCTCTACAGCTCTCAAAGGAGTTGGGCGTGAGCACGCAGGCCGTGATCAAGAACCTCAATCTGATGGAGCGTAGCGGAGTCGTCGTGAGAACAGACGTGGTGAGCAATGCAGGCCCGAACAGAGCCATGTACACGCCCAACAGGTCGTTCACACTGATCGTCGACATGCGCCCGCATTCGTTCAGCGCTAAACTGCTCGATTCCGAGGAATCGGCGGACGACGGAACGTGTGCATCGAGCATCCAGGAGATTGACAGAAGAATAGAGAGCCTCGAGCGGGAGAGATCCCGCCTTCTGAGCGATCGCAGCCGCCTTATCATGGTGGCCAAGGAAGCCCAGAGGAGAGAGGAAGCCGGAACGGACGGAACATCCGCAGAAACGAGAAACGAAGGAGGTGCATGATATGGCAGCAGACAGAGCAATAAAGGTCGCAGAGCTCAAATCGAGCGAGACCGGCAGGGGCATAGTCAGACTCGACCCGACCCTGATGGACGTGCTCTCGATAAAAGTCGGCGACATCATCCAGATCGACGGTAACAAGAAGACCGTCGCGAAGGTACTGCGCGGAGCACCCGAGGACGCCAACCTGGGAATAATCAGGATGGACGGCTCCACCAGGCGCAACGCAGGAGTGTCTCTCGACGAGAGGGTCGCCGTNNAAGAAGGTAGTGGCCAAGAACGCGGAGAAGATCACGTTCTCCCCCACAGAGCAGCTCAGGCTCCAGGGAGGAGAGGAGTACCTCAAGCAGGTGCTCGACGGAAGAGCGCTCGCCAAAGGCGACACGATCACCCTGAACGTGATGGGGAACAAGATCGATCTGATCGTCACCTCGTTCTCGCCGTCCGCGGAAGCCGTGATGATCTGCGACACCACCGAGGTCAAGGTCTCCGACAAGCCCGCCGCCAACAAAGGCGATGTGCCGAAGGTGTCCTATGATGATATCGGAGGTCTCGGAGACGCCGTCAAGAAGATCCGTGAAATGGTCGAGCTGCCGCTGAGGCACCCCGAACTGTTCAAGAGGCTGGGAGTCGAGGCTCCTAAAGGAGTGCTGCTCCATGGACCACCTGGAACCGGTAAGACCATGCTGGCCAAGGCGGTCGCAGGCGAGACGAGCAGTAACTTCATCACCATCGGCGGTCCGGAGATCGTCAGCAAGTTCTACGGGGAGTCCGAGGGCAAGCTGAGGGAGATCTTCAAGGAAGCGGAAGAGAACGCGCCCAGCATCATCTTCATCGATGAGATCGACTCGATAGCGCCCAAGCGCGAGGAGGCCACCGGCGAAGAAGAACGCAGGATCGTGGCTCAGCTGCTTTCCCTGATGGACGGACTCAACTCCAGAGGCAAGGTCGTCGTGATAGGTGCGACGAACAGGCCCAACTCCATCGACGAGGCTCTGAGAAGGCCCGGAAGGTTCGACAGGGAGATCGAGATAGGCATACCCGACAGGGACGGAAGGCACGAGATCCTTGTGATCCACACCCGCGGAATGCCTCTCGCCGACGATGTCGACCTGAACTGGCTCGCAGACAGGACCCACGGATACTCCGGAGCAGACCTGTCCGCACTGACCAAAGAGGCCGCCATGGCCGCCCTAAGGCGCGTGCTGCCCGATGTGGACCTGGAAGCCGAAGAGATTCCGAGAGAGGTGCTGAACAAGATCTCGGTGACCAAGGACGACTTCAAGTCCGCGCTGAGGGACATGCAGCCCTCGACCATGCGCGAGGTCCTGATCGAGAAGCCCAACGTGAAGTGGGAGGACATAGGAGCCCTCGAGAGCGCCAAGCAGGAGCTGAAGGAGGCGGTCGAATGGCCCCTCAAATACGGCAAGGTGTTCGAGCACATGAGCGCCAGGCCCCCCAAGGGAATCCTGCTCTACGGTCCGCCCGGAACCGGAAAGACCATGCTCGCGAAAGCTGTGGCCACCGAATCGGAGGCCAACTTCATCGCTGTGAAGGGTCCGGAGTTCCTCAACAAGTGGGTCGGAGAGTCCGAAAAAGCGGTGCGCGAGACGTTCAGGAAGGCCAGGCAGGCAGCCCCCTGCGTGATCTTCATGGATGAGATCGACTCCATCGCACCCGAGAGGGGCAAAGGCAACGGAGGCGACGACGGCGTGACCGAGAGGGTCATCTCCCAGATGCTGACCGAGATGGACGGGCTCGAGAGCCTGAACAACGTGGTCGTCATCGCGGCCACCAACCGTCCCGACATCATGGATCCCGCCCTGCTCAGACCCGGAAGGTTCGACAAGTCGATCTTCATCGGACCGCCCGACAAGGAATCCAGGAAGTCCATCTTCGGAATCCACACCCGCGGAAAGCCTCTGGCCGACGACGTCGACATAGAGAAGCTCGCGGACGAGACCGAGGGATGCACCGGAGCGGACATCTCCGCCATCTGCAACGAGGCGGTCATGAACGCTGTCAGGCGTCTCATCGCCAAGGGCAAGCAGCCCACCGACGAGGAGATCAACGCCTGCAAAGTGGAGCCCCAGGACTTCGAGCAGGCGCTCGACAAATTCGGTCCCAAGAAGAGGGCCGAGCTGGCGAGCTACAACAAAGAGGAGGCCTGAAGCCTCTTCCCAAACGATTTACCCTCTTCGGAGGGGAAACATCCAATGAGGTGAGATCATGAGCACGGATGATATCTGGAACGACCTCTTCGGAGGCTTCGACAGCTTGAACAGAAGGATCGAGGAGATGTTCTCCAGCATGAACATGAACGGTCCCGATGTGAAGACGTACGGCTACACAATGTGGCAGGGTCCCGACGGCGTGAAACACGTCAAGGAATTCGGGAACTCCGGCAGCAGGATCAATGCCATCGCGCCCTCCGGCAAAGAGCCATTCACCGATGTGACAGAGGAGCCGGACGTCGTCAGAGCAGTAGCGGAGATCCCCGGAGTGAACAAGGAGGACATCGGGCTATCGTGCACCAAGAACGTCCTCAGCATCAAAGTCGACACTCCCGGACGCGAGTTCGAGAAGGATCTGGCTCTGCCCTGCGACGTGGATGTCGACTCCGCCCGCGCGGAATACAACAACGGACTTCTCGAGGTAACGCTCAAGAAGACCGCGCCCACCGCGCAGGGAAAGACCATCAAGGTCGAATGACCGGAAAGGGGCTTCCGCCCCGTTCCGGCCCGCAGCCCCTATGGGCTGCAAACAGGCGCATCAGCGCCTGATCTTCTCTCTGAACTTCTCGCAGCTGTTGATCTTTATATCGAGGAGGTCCTCGATGTTCATCTTGGCCGCGATTCCGCGCGTGGCTCCGGGAACTCCGGTGACGACTCCGATGCCGAGCTCCTCGCGGAGGTCCCTCATCACGAACTCGTCGACGATGTCCAGGACGTCTATGCCGAGCTTCTTCGCCACATAGTCCTTGGCATCCTTGATCCTCATGTTCTTCCCGAACTCCATCCTGGCGACGAGATCGCCCGCGGACCTTATCCCTCCCATTCCGGAGGTCATGAAGTGGGGCAGATCCATTCCTGCGGGATCCCCCACTCCGACCTATATGCCGTCGACGCCGGCGATCTCGACCATCGCCTTGCTCGCCCTGGAGACGGCATCGATGGGAGGCGTCTCGCACATCGGTATGCCTCCGACACCCATTCCCATATCGGCATGGATGGGTATATTGGAGTCCTTGACGGCCTCCTTGATGAACGTCACGGCCCTGGCTATGTTGAATGCGAGGGACTTGCTGGTGTTGGTGTTGACAACGGTTCCGCAGACGTTGGCTCCCGCCTTCTCCGCGAGATGCACGTACTGGTGGGGATACATGCCTGCGACGACCTGGCCCTCGAACTCGATGGATCCGTGGATTCCCATGATGGATTCTCCAGCGAATCCGACCTGGATGTACGCTTCGGGACACTGCTCCCTGAGCTTCTTCACACCGTTCAGGGTTCCGACGCAGTCTGCGTCCCCTGCCGATCCGGTGGTGTCGAAGTTGAATCCGTCGGATCCGGCGGCCTGCATCCTGGTGGCCACGTACTCTATGTCCCTGGTGACATGTGCGGACGCCAGCTCGGACTGCTGCATGGACTCCTCGATCTTGAACTCCCTCATCAGGTCGGCCGGATTCCCGTACGGTCCGTCGGGAGCGTAGTAGAGACCCTGGTTGGGCATCGCGCCGTAGAAGAACGGCGCGACGATCTCGGCCTGGATCTCCTCCATGGTCTGCATCTCCATGGCGATTACCGGCTTCACCGGCTTTATGGAATAGTCGGAGTGGGCGAGCTCGAAGGTATCGGCCCCCAGCGCCCTCTCGTGGAGCAGCGCTGCCTCCAGCCTGCCCATGTCGACTCCGTTCCCGGAGTTCCCGTTGTCTCCTGTGAAATCGAGCTGTCCGATATCATAGGAGAGCACGACCTCGTGTCCGGGGGCGACTCCTACGACCCTGTCCTGGCAGCATATGATGTCGGCGATGCGGTCCATCTCGTCGTCGGTGAGCTGGGGGATCTCCCCCATGTCCGCCGCGTCGGCGCTTCCCGCGTGGATGTCGTCGAGGATCTGCTGCCTCGACATGAGCACCCTCTTGCCGTCCCCCATCCTGGTGTAGTATTCCGTCACTGGGATCACCTTCAGTCGGAAACGGCGGCCTGGGCCTTCCTGGTGGTCTCCGATGCCGACTCTCCGTAGATATCGGCACCGATCTTGTCGGCGTATCCCTGCGTGATGGGCGCTCCGCCTACCATCACGATGACATCGTCCCTGATTCCGGCGGCCTTGAGGTCCTCGATGACCGTCTTCATTCCGGTCATTGTGGTGGTCATAAGAGCCGACATGCCGCAGAAGTTGGCGCCGTTCCTGCACTCCTCGACGAAGTTCTTGAGCGGGACGTCCCTTCCGAGATCGCGGACGTCGAATCCGGCGCACTGGAGCATGGTGGAGCAGATGGACTTCCCGATGTCGTGGACATCTCCTTCGACGGTTCCCATGACTGCCACGCCCTTGGCCATGCCCGCTCCGGAGCCTGCCTTAAGCTCGTCGTCCAGGATCTCCATGGCGTTCTTCATTCCGGCTGCCGCGCTCAGAACGTGGGGAAGGAACAGCTTCCCCCTCTCGAACAGCACGCCCACATCGGACATGGCCGCACCGAGCGCGTTAATGATATCGGCGGCAGGCATGCCGGCCGCATGGGCCTCATTGACCGCCTTGGATATCTCCGGAACCTTGCAAGATACCAATGCCTTCCTCAAATTCTCGGTTTCCGCTTCGTATGCCATTTGATTCCACTCCACGGCGTTCTCAACGTCGCTATCTTTTCATCTAAAAGTCTATTTAAAAATGCATTCCAAAAAATAAATATATCATAATATTTCAATTGAATTTGAAGTTCAAATTTTATTGATAAAAAAATTATTTATGACGGTCTTAATCTGTTGAATATATAAATGAATGAACTCTTGTTCTGAGAATATGCAACTATGAGATGAAATAACTCTTTCCATCTCAATGAATCTATGGAAATGTTTGATTATAACGTTCTAACATCATGAGCTGCTGATGGATCGATGAAAACCGTTGATTCTTACAGAAGAACTCGGGTTCTTTTCGCCTTCGTGATACGTCTTCACGGTGATGGGATACTTCAGACCGAGAATATCGTACAAGCCCTCGTCGAGGAATCCTACGATGAAATCCGCAGGCCATGACTCCCATAGCGTATCCTTGGAGAGGTTCACCCGCAGCTCCAGAGGTATATACGACACGACCTCGGCGCTGTCTGGTTTCGAGACCATCTCGCATGAAAGATCGACAAAATCCTGAGCCTTGATGGATTTCTTGATAGAAGTGACGACAGGAACAGTATTGCGCCCTGCCCTGACGAACATCTTGTCGAAATGGATGCCAAGACGCCCTATCGCAGTCATGGAGTATGAGATGACGGCAGAACTGTAATCTATCCTTCCATTCTGATAATCCGATATAATCTCCTTCATCCTGAGATCTCCGGACATCTCCGGAACGTCCATGTAGAGAATGGGGTCGGCTGTCAGGGCGTATTTCTTCGGCGTCCCGGAATCTTCAACGATCTTTATCGCACCGAGCGAGATCAGCTTGGCAGCGGAGGCATATACCGTAGGCCTGGGAACCTTCATGCGGGATTCCAACTCATACAGGTTCAGATCTCCATCCAGAAGAGCGTCCAGTATCCCTTTCATCGTGGGATTCGTGAAAAGCACGGCGCTCCCATCGATGGAGTAGATCGAGAACGGGGGGCCGGGCGTGTATGAGAACTGCAGCACCTCCGCATCCTCGACCTCTTGGCCTCTGAACGGATTCACCTGCAGGTTCACGATCCTCCCTCCCTCCCCTATAGAGAGGTCTATCTCGTGGCACAGCTCGTAGCCCAACAGCTCCTTGGAATGCTCCGCGATTGCGCCAAGCATCGGCACGAGGATCAGAGGTATGTCGGATATGTCCGAGGAATCGGATCTGAACCTCAGCTTCAGAGCCTCGGAGGTTTCCATATCCGCGCGTATGCCCGCTTCGGAGAATCCCCTTCTCAGCATATCCAGCATGCGGCTCCAATGATCCCTGTCCCCGATTCCGCGCGATAGGGCCGCACCGACGTTGAAAAGGCCCTGGATGACATCCAGTCCGCTCTCCATGAGGGACACCGCGTAAAGGGAGAGGTCCTCCCGGCTCGTGCATCCGCCGTTCCTCAGGATGCGCTTGACCGAGGCTACGCGGGCATATCTCTGCCAATCGCTGTCGGAACCGCTGCAGAACAGCATCCTCGCCTCCAGACGGTATACGGCGCTGCGGGCATCATCGAGGCAGACGCTCTGGCTCACTATCCCGATGCGATGCAGCTTCCCGATGTTGCCCTGTATCGTCGACTTCGGCAGATGGAGCATCATCGCCATCTCGGTCGGAGACACCTCTCTTCTGCGCATCTCTGACAGGATCCTCAAGCTTAGCTCGTTGGTCACGATCTGTATCCCGTTACTGGGAGTCAGATACACCTCGTAATTCGAGCTATAGCCTGCATCCGTCATGAGGAGCCCCATGGGATGCAAGTATAACATATGTTCATCCGATGGAGGTTTTCTGGCATCCCGGAATGCCCATGAAACCCATGTCCCTCAGCTTGGAGAGTCTGCCATATCGCATATAAATAGAAGTTCTGACACTACTAAAGGGCATGGGCAGAGATGAGCTCATCAACACAACACGTGCGATTCTCGCCAAGGCGGGATTCGACATATCTTCCGCATTGACCATGAGGGGGATATGCTTCGATGTCGTTGCGAGGTTGGACAGCAGGGTGCTCATCGTTAAGGTCCTCAGCAATGTCGATGCATTCTCCAAGGAGAATGCGACGGAGATGAAGACGCTGGCGGATGCGCTCGGCGCAACCCCTCTGGTTGTAGGGGAACGTTCAAGCTCCGGCGACCTGGAAGCAGGAATCGTGTATTCCAGATTCAACATATCCATAGTCTCTAACGAGACTCTGGCGGACCTCCTTCTCGAGGATTCACCGCCGTTCATATTCGCTGCACCCGGAGGACTCTACGTCAGGCTGGACAGCGAGCTTCTCAAGAAGACCCGCGAGGGCATGGGCATGAGCCTCGGAACGATGGCGGAGATCGCCGGCGTATCGAGACGCACGATACAGATGTACGAAGCGGGAATGGGTGCGATGATAGACGCGGCACTCCGCATAGAGGAGAGTCTCGGCCTGCCTATTATAGAGCCGATCGATCCGTTCGAATTCAAGAACGATGAAAGGGACAAGGAGCACCGCGATGAACATGCGCCGGTCGATACGTTCGCAGTGAATCAGTTGTGCAACCTCGGATTCTCCGTGAGACCGGTGGTCAGAAGCCCCTTCGAAGCCGTCAGCAAGAACGATAAAGCACTCATGCTGACCGGATTCGGAACCGACGACAAGAAGCTGGCGCAGAGGGCTCTGGTCGCATCCGACATATCCCGCATCGTCGACAAGTTCTCCATCCTGATCGTCGAACGCAAGCACGAGAGAGACAATATCGACTCCACCGCCGTGGTATCGAACGAGGAGCTGAAGAAGATAGACGCCCCCGAGGAGCTCACGGACCTCGTGGCATCGAGGGGTGTGAAAAAATGATATCCCTCCGCATAGGGGATTGCGACATCGACATCCTGCCGATCGTCAACGGACTCGAATCGGAAGCCGAGAAGGTCAGATCCGCCTACGGAGGATACGAGGCTTACGGCGCATCCCTCGGCATAGAAGGGATACAGGCCCTGAAGGACCGCGTGCGCTTGGAAGACGAGTTCGAAGTCAGCGAACTCGACATAGCCTATGCCAAGAGGATGATGGATCAGACGGGAGAGGAGGTCGTCATGCCGTCTCCGGCCATGTGCACCCTGGTGGATCTGGTCACGGAGAACGGAGGCAACGTGATCCCTCTGGACATGAACGATGAGGCCTTCACGGAGATGTACTGCGATACGGTGTCCGCGTTCGACTTCGTGAAGGAGCACGGACTCGCGAAGAAAGGCATGAAGCGCCGCTTCGAGGCAAACGACCCCCTGGGCTTCGCCCTGGAGTGGGACGGATTCGTGAACGGCGTGAAGAGCTACCGCAAGGTGTCCGAGAACCGCGAGAAACACATCGCCGAACAGATACGTGACATAGCCAGATACAGAAAGAGCCTACTTGCTGTCATCGAAGCCGAGCGGGCGGATGGCATAGCCGCGATACTGAGGGAGACATGACCTGCGACAGATGCGACGAGGCCCGCAGAAAAGGAATGAGATACTGTCCGTTCTGCGGCGAGGAGCTCAGAGGCGGATGCCCCGAGTGCGAGAAGCACCGTGCCGAAGGCGCCAGATTCTGCGTCGAATGCGGAAGAAGGTTCGGAAACGAACCTCAGACAGCACCCGATACGAGGGTGTTGCTCCGCAAGATCACCCTTTTGATGCTTCCTGTGGCCGTGTTCATGCTCGCAGCCGAGACATGCTACCTCATCGGAGGGATCGGCACCGTCTTCGACTGGTGCGCGAACGAAACGATGAACATCCTGGGTCTCGTGCCCATGCTGGTCGTGCTGGGAACGATATCGGGCACGGCGCTTCAGATTGCCTGGCTCCTCATCGTTGCATCGATCGTCGCATCCCTGGCCGTGCTGGGGTGGCAGTCGCTGCGCATTTTCAGGGAAAGCAGGGGAGATACACTGCAGCGTCTCGAGATGATGCCTGTCAGCACCGTGGGTGCGATGTTCTCTCTGATGCTCGCAGTCAACATAATCGTAATGGCAATCAGCACCGCCTTGGGAGAGCCGATAGAGGTTCCGGACGGCATGGCGTCTGGCAACGTCCCTCAGGCCCTTCTCGATTACGCCGATGCCGCCGTATGGGAGGAGGTCATCTCGAGGGTCGTGCCCATAGGGATCCCCATGGCCATCGCCATGCTTGCATCCCGCGGGAAAGGATGGTTCAAGGCATTATTCGGCGGATTCGGCATGAGCAAGTTCTCCATCGCTCTGATCCTGATATCGGCAGTGATATTCGGATTCGCCCACATGAGCGGATGGGGGATATCCAAAGTGGTCCCGACCTTCCTGACCGGCATAATAATGGGATACCTGTTCGTGGAGATCGGCGTGCATGCATCCATCGCATTCCATTTCCTCGTCGACTACATGTCCGTCGTCAGCTATACTAGCCTCATGGTGCCCATGGCCCTCGTTCTTCTGGTCGCGATGGCGGTAGGATTCGTATGCCTAGCACTGACGATGCTGGAGCTGAAGGATTCGAAAGGAAGATTCGAAGCCCTGCCTGCTTGGATTCCCGAGGCTCAGGAGAGCATCCTGCGCAGGCGCGAGAGGGATTGAACCGCGGATTCGAGGCTCTTCGATTCGATGATCCAATTGCCCCTGTAGCCGTTCATCCTGCCTATGACGTGATTGAAATCGATGGTTCCGTCGCCTATGGTCAAATGCTCGTCGGCGGAGCCGTGGTTGTCATGGATGTGGATGTTGGCTATCCTGTCCCCGAAGGTGTCGATCATCGCATCGATCTGCCCGGTCGTGTTCGCATGACCTATATCGAAGCAGATGGACAGAGCGGTTCCGTCGACGATTTCATTCAGCTGCTCGGCCGTCCTCCCCAGAAAGAAAGGGAAGGCCGGCATGTTCTCCACTGCAACCGTGATTCCGTATTCCGAAGCGATACGATCCATCACCTTCATGGAAGCTTTCGCGTGCTCCACGGCGCGCTCCTCCAAACCGGGGATCGCCATAGAAGTCAAGCCGGGGTGAACCGTGACGGTGCGGACTCCCATCGCGTCAGCGGCATCTATCGTAGATATGGTCTCCTTGACCGAAGCCTCTCTTAGCCTGCCGCTCATGGCGGCGATATTCCAATCGCATATGGGGGAATGAATCTGACAGGACAGCCCGTGGGCTGCGATCGCATCGCGGATGCCCTCCGGATCGTTATACACAGAATGATCCGCCTCGGAGAATATCTCCCAAAGACCGAAATGCTCGGATATGGGGCCGACCCATTCCGATACCGGTCTGCTGCTGAAACCGGTGCAGGAGACGCCTATCAGGCCTTCACCTCCTCTCCGTCCACGGTTATCGGGGATACCCTGTCGATCAGGGCGACCAGGTCTTCATCCTCTACGAACACCTCTATCGCACCCAGAACGGGCTTCTTGTCGGAGAAGGAGATCTTTCCTACTGTGGCAACCTGCTTGTTGAGAAGCATCCTCGTGCGGTTCCCGCGGATTCCCGCTATAAGGACGGCACGGGTGGCGTCGAGGATCTTCTGCTTGCGGATCAGCTGGGAGAACCTATCGAGGCCTGGCGCGGTGCCGGAGAAGCCGTCTTCATTCTCTTCGAGCACCGCATCGGGGAAAATGGAAAGGATTGCGGAACGGACCTTCTCGGGATCTTCGCTGGGTTTCACAGGACAGGATATGCTCACCAGGGTCATGAGATTGGGACTGTTTGCGACTATATAAATCAGAAGAGGAACGCTTCGAAAAGCCGGGAATCTTACGGTCGCCTTCATTCACGCAGAAGAAGATGATCCCTTTTCGAGGCGACTTCGATGGGATCTCCATGTACGACCGAACTGCATAAACGTCGGGTCTGCATCGGGGAGCCGATGAGAGAGGAAATATTGTCGGCCGCGGCCAAGCGGAAGCTGTTCTTCACTCCGGATGCCATGGAGATGATACTTTCCAACGATCATCCCATGGAGTTCACCAATACCGTGTTCTCTCATCTGGCCGACAACGTGATGTTCGTAAGCAAGAAGGACATAATGGACTGCATAGCCGGGGACAAGATACTATTCGAATCACCGCGCGAGATAGCTCCGCATAACAAATTCACTCCGGACATCCACATCCTCAAAGGAACTGACATAACCGGGGAATCCACCTGCGAAGGGAAGATCAACGACTTCGCCCAGTACTTCAAGGCCCGCTTCTTCACACTGAAGCGCCTGATCGAGAAGCGCAACGACTTCGGCAAGGGGATGGACATCTCCAGGGCCAAGACCCTGGACAGGGACGTGAAGGTGGTCGGAATCGTCTATGACAAATCCACCACCAAGAACGGTCACGTCATGCTGACCATCGAGGACGATACGGATACGATCAAGGTGTTCATCTCCAAGGACTCTCCTCTCGCATCCGAATCCTTCGTCAACGACGAGGTCATCGGAGTGCAGGGGAAGCCGAACCGCGAGAGGACCATGATCATCCCGGACAAGATATACCGCCCTGACATCCCTCGCAGCCACCAGTGGGAGCCTTCCGATACGCCGTCGAAGATTGCGTTCCTCTCAGATGTCCATGTAGGAAGCAGCACGTTCCTGGAGGACGATTGGCATAAGATGGTGGCCTGGCTGAAGGCCAATTCCGTCAAGGAGGACATCAACTACCTGGTGTTCCCTGGCGACGTCGTCGACGGCATAGGGGTGTTCCCGGATCAGGACAAGGAGCTCGACATAAGCGATATAGACGACCAGTATGCCAAACTCGCAGAGTACCTGAAGGAGATCCCCGACCACATCAAGATGGTCGTGCATCCGGGAAATCATGATGCAGTCCGTCTTGCGGAACCGCAACCGGCTCTCAATCAGAGATTCACCAAGGGTTTCGATTCCAACATCCTCATGGTCGGCAACCCGATCTACTTGGATGTCGAAGGCCGCACGGTCCTGACATACCACGGGAAGAGCATGGACGACTGGATCGCCGCGGTGCAGAACCTCACCTACGACAATCCGCTTAGCGTCATGAAGCAGATGTGCGTCCGCAGGCACCTGGCACCGATCTACGGGCAGAGGAACGCCCTCGCACCCGAGAAGAAGGACTACATGGCGATGGAATACGTGCCGGACATCTTCGTCTCGGGCCATGTCCATGGCGCCGGACAGGAGATCTACAACGGCGTCAGGCTCATCAACGCATCCACATGGCAGTCCCAGACGGAATACCAGAGACAGCACAACTTCAATCCCGACCCCGGAATCATGCCTGTCGTGGAGCTGGGCACCGGAAGGATAAGGATGCACAACTTCCACGAGGCCTGACACCTCAAAGTTCGTTCTGAGAATATTCCCTTCCGCA
Source organism: Methanomassiliicoccaceae archaeon UBA480 (assembly GCA_002506425.1). Taxonomy (GTDB): domain Archaea; phylum Thermoplasmatota; class Thermoplasmata; order Methanomassiliicoccales; family Methanomethylophilaceae; genus Methanoprimaticola. The sequence goes on from DAXO01000064.1 coordinate 19,999, forward strand.
TCGGACGGAAGGGAAGTAAATGGTTTGATCAGAGGTAAGGGCTGATCAGGACGGCGATAATCAGGAACGCGCCCAGCACAAGCATGCCGTAGGAGATCACCCATATGGCGGTGAACGCCCTCTTCAGCTTGACCGGATCCTGCTGGATCTCGGAGATGCGCTCCTGTATCGACTTCACTCCTCTACAGCCCCTTTCTTCTTCAGGTGTTTGAGACGGGTGGTGTTCTCACGGTCCATCTCTTCGAGACGGAACTTGACGAACCTCTCCGACTCCTTAAGCTCGGGGATGATCTTGAACTCCAGAGCGTTGACACGCCTCTTGGTCTTCTCGATCTCATCGAGCAGCTTCTTCATGGTGGTCTCCACCTCGGCTGCGCGCACGAGCGTGTCGAGAAGCTTCTCGAACGCCGCGGCGGCATCCTCGATGTAGGCGGAGGTCGAGATCACACCGTAACCCTTCTCGGTCATCTTGGTGTGGATCTGCTCTGCCTCCACCTTGGGAACCATCATTCCCATGATGCTCTTGCTTCCGAGCTTCACCTGCGGGTCTGCCTTCAGGGCGTACGCCGCGCTCTTCACGGCGATCTCTCCCTCTACCGCCCTGGCGATGGTGATCTTCTCCATGGCCGACTCGTAGTCGGAGGAGACTCCCTCGCGCATCTTCCTGGCCTTCTCGAGGACCTCGAAGAACTCGATGATCAGGCCGTCCCTCTTCATCTTGAGGATCTTGTATCCTCCCTGGGTCAGCTTGATCCTCCTCTTCAGGTCCAGGAGGACGGAACGGTTGGGGGTGACATCGTGTGCAGACATCGGATCACTTCTTCGGCAGGTACTTCTCGATGTACTTGCGGTCGATCCTGGTCAGCTGGTCGAGGTCGAGCTCGGTGAAGATCTCCCAGGCGATGTCCAGGGTCTCCTCGATGGAGCGGTCCTCGTCGATTCCCTGGCGGACGATACGGTCCTCGAAGAGATCGGCGAAGTCCAGGAGCTTCCTGTCTTTGGCGGACAGAGAGTCCTTTCCGACGATGGCGACCAGTCCACGAAGGTCCTTACCCTCAGCGTACGAGGCGTACAGCTGATCGGAAACTCCCTTGTGGTCCTCACGGGTCTTGCCCTTACCGGTTCCGCCTCCCATCAGCCTGGACAGGGATGAGGAGACGTTCACGGGCGGGTAGATGCCGTTCCTGTGCAGCTCCATGGACAGAACGATCTGTCCCTCGGTGATGTATCCGGACAGGTCGGGGATCGGGTGGGTGATGTCCCCTCCGGGCATGGAGAGGATAGGGATCTGAGTGATGGATCCCTTCTTGCCCTTGATCCTTCCGGCACGCTCGTACAGCTGTGCGAGGTCGGTGTACATGTATCCGGGGTAACCGCGCCTTCCGGGCACTTCCTCACGGGCCGCTCCGATCTGACGGAGCGCCTCGCAGTAGTTCGTGATGTCGGTCATGATGACCAGCACCTGCATGCCCAGCTCGAACGCCATGTACTCCGCGGTCGTGAGACCGAGACGGGGAGTGAGGGTACGCTCGACGGCAGGGTCGTCGGCGAGGTTCAGGAAGACCACTGCGTTCTTCAGAGCGCCGGTCCTCTCGAACTCCTTCATGAACATCTGCTTCTCTTCGTTGGTGATACCCATGGCGATGAACACGACGGCGAACTCCTCGTTCTCTCCGCGGACCTTCGCCTGCCTGGCGATCTGCAGCGCGATCTCGTTGTGGGGAAGACCGGACTGGGAGAAGATAGGCAGCTTCTGACCCCTGACCAGAGTGTTCATTCCATCGATGGTGGAGATACCGGTCTGGATGAAGTCGGAAGGGCTGTCCCTTGCCCAGGGGTTGATGGCCGCTCCGATGATGTCGAGCTCCTTCTCGGGCACGATCTTGGCGCCGCCGTCGAGGGGCTCTCCGGCTCCGGAGAGGACCCTTCCCAGCATGTCCCTGGAAACGGGCATCTTCATGGTCTCGCCGAGGAAGCGCACGGATGCGTCCCTGTCGATACCGGATGTGCCTTCGAAGACCTGGACGACCACGAGGTCGTTGGACGAGTCGAGGACCTGTCCCCTCCTCATGGTTCCGTCGGACATCCTGATGTTGACCATCTCGTAGTATCCGACGGGCTCGGTGTTCTTGACGTACACGAGAGGGCCCGCGATCTGGGAGATCGTCTTGTACTCTTTGGAAATGTCTGCCATCTGAATCACACTCCGAGCTCGGCGAACTGCTTGTCCATGTCCTCGCTGACGGCCTGGAGCTCCGCATCGATGTTCTCCTCGTACTTGGCCTGGTTGAACCTGGTCCTGACGGGGAGGTATGCGATCTTGTCGACCTGGACGCCTGCGGACAGGGCCTTCTCGGCGAGATCTGCGTACTTCTTGATCAGCGTCATCATGACGTGCTGCCTCTGGATGGGGCAGTAGCAGTCCACAGGGTGGTACGCGTTCTGCTGGAGGAAGATCTCACGGATCATCTTGGCGACCTCGAGAGTGATCTTCTGCTCGTCGGGCAGAGAGTCGGATCCGACCATCTGAACGACCTCCTGCAGCTCGGACTCCTTCTGGAGAACCTGCATGGCCCACGCCCTGAGAGCGGGGAAGTCCTCGGCGACATTCTTCTTGTACCAGTCGACCAGCTGCTTGTCGTACATGGTGTACGAGGTCAGCCAGTTGATGGTCGGGAAGTGACGCCTCTCCCTCAGCTTGGTGTCCAGCGCCCAGAAGACACGGACGATACGGAGGGTGTTCTGCGTGACGGGCTCGGAAAGGTCTCCTCCCGGAGGAGAGACGGCTCCGATGACGGAGATGGATCCGTCCTCGCCGCAGAGGGTCCTGGCACGGCATGCACGCTCGTAGAACTCCGAGAGACGGCCCGCGAGGTACGCAGGGTATCCCTCTTCTCCGGGCATCTCTTCGAGCCTGGAGGAGATCTCACGCATGGCCTCGGCCCACCTGGAGGTGGAGTCGGCCATCAGGGACACGTTGTATCCCATGTCGCGGAAGTACTCCGCGATGGTCATTCCGGTGTAGACGGACGCCTCACGAGCCGCGACAGGCATGTTGGAGGTGTTCGCGATGAGGACGGTCCTCTTCATCAGAGACTCGCCGGTCCTGGGGTCCACCAGCTCGGGGAACTCGGTCAGAACCTCGGTCATCTCGTTTCCGCGCTCTCCGCATCCGATGTAGACGACGATCTCGGCATCGGAGTACTTGGCGAGGGACTGCTGGGTGACGGTCTTTCCGGTACCGAACGCACCGGGGATGGCCGCCGCTCCTCCCTTCGCGAGGGGGAACATCATGTCGAGGACCCTGAGTCCGGTAACGAGAGGGACATCGGGCTGGTACTTCTCAGCGACGGGCCTGGGTACACGGACGGGCCAGTACTGGACCATGCAGACGTCCTTGCCGTCGATGACGGCGACGGTCTCGTCGACGGTGAAGGAGCCGCTCTTGATCGACTCGATCTTTCCCTTCTTGATGTCGATAGGGACCATGATCCTGTGGACCATGGGGCCTTCCTGAACGGTTCCGATGACCTGTCCAGCGGAAACCTCGTCGCCGACCTTGGCGGTCGCCACGAAGTCCCATTTTTTCTCGTGATCAAGTCCAGGTGCGGAGACTCCACGGTAGATGAAGTCACCCATCTTCTCCCTGAGGACGGGCAGAGGCCTCTGGATACCGTCGTAAACGGATGTCAGAAGGCCGGGTCCCAGCTCGACGGACAGGGGTTTCCCCGTGTTCGTGACGGGCTCGCCGGGCTTGATGCCGGACGTGTCCTCGTAAACCTGGATGATTGAGTAGTCGCCGATGATCTTGATGACCTCTCCCATCAGCTGCTCGTTCCCGACGTGCACGACATCGTACATCTTGGGGGAGATACCGGTGGCAGTCACCACGGGTCCGGCGACCCTGTAGATTACACCTTCAGTGCTCATTTATTCATCCTCTGATTTGTATAAGTCAACGCCGATTGCTCTCTTGACCTTCTCGCGCAGATCGCTCTGGTCGCCGCCGACGGGCACCACTACAGGCTGGATCGAGTCCATCACCTTGTGCCTGACGGCGAAAGAGAGGTTGTCCAGATCCTTCGCGTCTACCGCGAGGATCCCGATGTTGGGCTGGGACATCGCCTCCAGCATTTTGTCCTGGTAGTTGTCTTTGTCAGCGACGAAGACGCGCCTTATTCCGGCCAGTCTGAAGCCGAGCACGAACTCGTCGCTGCCTATCACTGCAATTTCCATCAGATCACCAGAAGCCCTTTGATAGTCTCGGTGTCCAGACCGCTCTCGACTCCTCTCGAGATGGTCCTGATGTTGCCGACCTCGATCTCCTTGTGGATCATGTAGTCGAGTATCGGAACGACCGACAGGGGGTACATGTGCGAGAACTTCTTCGCCTCGGCGATCTCGTACTTCTTCATCTCGGTGACGACGTCCCTGATGCTGACGTTGTCGGCCTCCACGAGCTCCTTGATGATCTCGTAGAAGTCGAGCTGCGACAGGTCGGACGCCGCGGCGGCGATGGTCTCGGCATTGGCAAGCTGCATAGCGTACCTGTTGTCGATCTGCCTTCCGCCCGGGATGATGTACTTCATGACCTCCTCGCCGTAGATCCCTTCGGCCTTGAGCTTGAGGATCGTCTCGAGGTTCCTGACGTCGATCTCCATCCTGACATAGTCCTGGAACATCCTGGTGGGCCTCGACGAGGGGTCGATGCTCTTCAGGAGTCTCACATAGTGGTACTTGTCGAGATAGTCCTCGATCTCTCCCAGGTTCCCGGAGGCCTTGTAGGCCGCGAGGACGTCCTGGGGGATCGTCACATGCTCCATCTTGCAGTAGTTGGCGAGTATATCGTCCACGTTGTCGAGGGCGATCAGCTTCTCCAGAGATTCGGATTTGAGGCTGCCGGCAGGCACAAGGTCCTCCCTGACCTCGTCGGCTCCCAGACCGTATGACTTCCCGCGGAGGATAACCTTCAGGTTCCAGATATCCCACTTCTCGAGATATGCCGCAACCATCGTGTTGAGTTCACCCTGAGAGGCTCCGAGGATGCTGCCGAACACCTTCGCCATGTTCTCGTACGTGGCGTGCTCGACGAGGTCGATGCCCTCGAGCCTCCCGGCGAGGTCGGCCATCTCCTTCTGATAGCCGGACTCGCTGATGTAACGGGAGATCTCGGGGACGCTCATCTGCAGCATCTTGTTGTAGTCCTCATCCTTGAGGAGAAGGGCCTTCTTGGCCTTCACCCTGGATACGGTGTACGCATAGTTTCCTGCTCTTCCGCTGCGGTTGAACATGGGTCTCACCCGAACAGGATGTCGGACACTGCCTTGATCTCGCGGTCCCAGATGGACTGGAGGAGCGTGGAGTACTGCATATCGATCTCTACGGACCCGTCCTCGCTCTGGAGGATGAGGCCGGAGGAGATCCTCGCGTCCTTTACGACAGCGGACACGCCGAGCTGTGCGGCGGTGAAGTCGTCCTTCTCGGACATGAGGGCCTTAGGGTTGTCGATGATGCCGGAGGCTACGCCGACCATGGCCTTGTAGTGCTTCAGCTTCTCGTCGCTGGAGGCGCCCTCCAGCTGAGCCAGCATGCCGTCGAAGGCCTCGCTCAGGAGCTCCTTCTTCTTCGCCAGCACGATCTTCTTGCTCTCGAGCTCGGCGCTGGAGAGCTCCTGGCGGTTGAGGGACTCAATTGCCTCTTTGAGCCTCTTGTCCTCTTTGTCCTTCAACTCGGCGATCTTCGCGTCCGCGTCGGCGTTGATCTTCGCGATCTCGGCATCGGCATCGGCCTTGATGGCCGCCGCCTTGGCGTCGGCATCGGCGAGGATCTCCTGAGTTACATTCGATAGTGCCATGAGGATTCCTCTTGGCCTAATCACTCGATGTAACCAGTTGCGACGAAGATTCCGAGGATAGCGATAACCAGTCCGAAGATGACGATGGTCTCGGGGAGAACCATGAAGATCATTGCCTTTCCGAAGAGAGACTGGTCCTCGGTGATAGCTCCGACGGCCGCGGCTCCGACGTCTTTCTCGGCCATTCCAGCACCGAGTCCGGTGAGTCCGACAGCAAGTCCAGCTCCGATTGCGATGAGTCCAATTCCAATTCCCTCTGCCATTTTCATACCTCTTTAGTTGCTTTTTCTTTGGTTGAAACGGTTTTCTCGCGTTTGATCTTGAGCGGGCTGTATTCGATGCCTCCGCCCTCGAAGAATTTGGCCATGAGCTCGACGAACTGCAACCTGAGTCCGTGCAGACCGGCCGAAAGGATGGCCAGGGTCCAGATCATCAGGTGCATGAACGCGAAGAGGATAAGTCCGACGATGAAGCCGGCTGCTCCTCCGAGTCCGAGTCCGATCATCTCTATTGCGATGTAGTTGAACGCCAGAGCCATTCCGGCCTTGGACATTCCGATCGCAGCCAAACGTGTATAGGAAAGGATGTTACCGATGATACCGGGCAGTTCGAGAACAGCCTGGATACCCTCGTGTTTGATATTCATCGCTACTTCGATGACGATGAAGACTATGCCGATCGCGAGGAAGGGCAGGACATCGCCGAAGCTGAACTGGTCGCTGTAGATTAGGACCATAGCGAGAGCATAGCACACGAAGACGAGTCCGATGAATCCGAAGATCCATCCTCCCTTCTCCATGAAGCCGTGCTTGAAGTCGTGCTGGATGGTCTTGTTGTACAGTGCGCACAGGTATCCGATCAGCAGGTGAACGATACCGATGTACACGGACAGTTTGAGAAGGAATCCGACCTCGTGCAGCTTTCCGACTCCGACCTCGAAAGGCAGGAACGTGAAGACGGATGCGAGATCGAAGTTCTCGACGTTGAAGATCTCGGTGAAGATCCTCTCCCAAGTCCATTCGACACCTTCGATATGACCCTCTCCGACGAAGTGCATTCCCAGGCATTCTCCGAAGAAGAAGAATCCGAAGATGAACGCCCATATGCCTCCGAAGAAGAGTACAGTAGCGATTGCACGCCAGTCCTTGTGGTGCGTGACCTTGAGGCCGTACGCGCCCAGGATTATGAACGGGATGGCGTATCCCACGTCTCCGACCATCAGTCCGAAGAACATCGGAAGGAATATCGCGATCAGGATGGAAGGGTCAATCTCCTGATACTTGGGCACCGACACGAGCTTGGTCGGATACTCGAACTCCTTCACGACTGCTCCATTGTTGAACTTTGTCGGAGCGTCTTTGAACCTCGGCTCAGCATTCTCGGATTCCTCGAGCTTCCTGCCGCGGGTCTCCTGCACCTCCACATAGACGCCCTCGACCTTGGACTCGATCTCCGTCTTGACGGATTCGGTCCTGGCCTCCGGCACCCATGCGTCGATGACGAAGGTGTACTCGCTGGTCGCAATCCTTACAGGGATCTCTCCCTTCTGGACCTCGATGGAAAGCTCTTCGTCCGAAGCGCTGAGGAAGTCCTTGTGTTTGTTAAGAAGGCTCTCCAGCTCTTTCGAGACATTCTCGAGATCCGCCTGCGCGGCCTCGATCTCGCGGTCCGTCCTGGTGAGGGCGGCAGCCGCGGAACCGGTGTCGTTGGGAACGGTGATCTCGGAGAAGCCGTAATCGGAAAGGATGGACTGGACTTTGTCCTTGTCCGAAACCTTAGCGAACACGGCGACTACGTTGCCCTTCTTCTTGTCGAAGGAGGGGAAGACTTCGCAGCCCACACCGGAGAGTGCAGACGTCGGGTCCTCGGCAACGGTTCCGACCGTGGAGAATATGCTCCTGTAACCGGAGTACAGCTCCAGATCGATCGGTATGTCAGAAAGAAGCTCAAGATTCTTCCTCGTAGCGTTTAACTCGGTGATTCTCTGATTGAGATCATTCCTCTTGTCGAAGACGGATGTTATCTCCGCCTCGACAATCTCGACGCTGTCAGATGATATCTGGCTCTTGATTTCGTCCTCGGAAATGGGCTGGGTCTTCATGTTCTTGGTGATACCAAGTCCCTTCTCCATCGCACGCACCTTCAGCAGCCTCTCGGATGCCTTGGGAGAGTACGGACGGGGTGTTCCGAGTGTGAAACCTTCATCCGCGCCGACGGTATGATCGATCAGGTGGATGGCCTTCACATCGTACAAGGCCTCGATGACCTCGTCCATGTGAGATTTGGCACCCACGATCACAATCCTACTCATCGACTCAGGAAGTGACATTTAGGGTCCTCTCGAATTCTTTATTGAGAAAATCTTTGACTTCCTGCATTTTCGCCTCAGAGGTCCTCTCGATAGCAGCTGCCTCGTCCCTGCCTTTGGCAAGCATGGACTCGCGCTTCACCTTGAGGTCGTCTTTCTCCTTGGCGATGGCGGACTCGTAAGAGCTGCGCATCTGAGCCTCAGCGTCCTGAATCTTCTTCACAGAATCTCTGCGAGATTCGGCGATGGCGGATTTCTTGTCTGCTTCGGCCTTAGCGACCTTGGCATCGGCATCCGCCTCCGCTTTCTTAATTTCCGAAAGTATGTCAGTTCGGCTCAAATTCAACACTCCCCGACCCTGCGGTTCGTATCTTTTTACCGTACTTAATGCTAACCCTCTGGAAACGGCTGGAAAAGCCGTTATTGCACAGTGAGGAGGCGCAGAAACAGCGAGGTCAGTTGGATGGATGATATTCCCTTATGACGACATCGGTCTCCTTCAGAATCTGATGGGACAGATCGTCGATGTATCCTTCGTCGTAGACGATTTCCTTGATGCCGGCATTTATGAGGATCTTGGCGCACATGGAGCACGGGAAAGTAGTGGTGTAGATCGTCGCTCCTTTCACGCTGACTCCGAAATACGCCGCCTGCGCGACGGCATTCTGTTCAGCGTGGACACCTCTGCACAACTCATGCCTGGTTCCAGATGGGATATTCATCTGAACCCTGATGCAGCCGAGCTCCTCGCAATGACGGGTCCCCTTCGGAGATCCGTTGTATCCTGTGGACAAAACCCTCTTGTCCTTGACGATGACGGCACCGACCTTCCTTCTCAGACATGTGGACCTCGTGGATACCAGGCGCGCCATCTCCATGAAGTACTCGTCATTGCTGGGTCTATCCATGAGACTGAATCTCTCCGCGAAGATATATAAACGACTGTACTAAAGCTCCAATCGACCCGCATCATTTTCCCCGTACCGTTTCCAAACCATGCGATACCGACGCATAGGGTTAACATCTAAAACCGATATTGAGAGGCGTGGACAGAGAAACCAGGAACTTCGTCGCCGTAATAGGCGTCTTCGCCGTCATCGTGGCAGGAGGATACTGCGCTCTTATGCTGTACACAGGCCTGTCGCTTCCATTCAGCTCGGTCGTCTCCGAAAGCATGCAGCACGACAACGAGCGCTCGGAGATAGGTGTCATAGACACAGGGGACATCGTCATAGTCTCGGACCCGTCAAAAAGAGAGATCCAGAGCTATGTGGAAGGATACAGCACCGGCTTCAAAACATTCGGAGATTACGGATCCGTCATAATCTACGACAGGGACTCCAATAAGAATCCTGTGATACATCGTGCCATCGTATGGCTCGACTACAATGAAAGCACAGGAACCTGGTCGTCGGCCGAGCTTTCGAACTATAGCGATTGGCATTGCAATTTCGTATCGGACAATGGAGTCCAAACATGCCAATGGAACGACCTGCGCGGCACATTGGTCATCCACGTAAATGACAAAGAAGCGACGATAGATCTCAATACCCTCGAAAAAAAGAGCGGGTACCTCACCATGGGCGACAATCCCGTCACAAATCCGAGCTTCGATCAGTCTTTCGGAATTGTAGATCATCCTATAGACATGGACGACATAAGATCTGTACCTGTCATGGAGATTCCGTGGCTCGGAATAATCAAACTCATGATGAATGGGAATACGCATGTATCACACGTGCCCAACAGTCTCCCTTCGCTTCTGATGGAGATATTCCTCATCTTCGCTGTGCTCATTCTGATAGATGTAATTGCCCTCCATAGAGCAACTGCATCGATGGAAAAGACCATATCTTCAGTGAAAAGATGGATCAAATCCTGATTTTATCCATATATCGAGGTATGGGAGGGGTCATACCCCCCCACCCCTCCATTTCCACTGGAACTAAAATAGAGACTCATCACATCAGCGTTGTCTGCTTTCTGGACCTGAAATCTGAGAAAAGCTCATCCGATTTTACCATCTCGACGATATCCTTGGGAATGCAGAGTTCTATCTCCTTGGTACGACCGGTTCTACCATTGGATTTGATCTTGGCATGGATTATACCTAACATATCCAATTCCTGAATCAAACCGGTGATTCTTCTCTGACTGAGAACGGATTGGCCTATGCATTCGCAGACGAATTTGTAAGAAGTATAGGTATCTCCGGTAGTAGCAGGAGAAAGACCCTTCTCACTGTTCCTGATGATGCCCATAAGGAGTATCTTGGATTGAATCGTCAGAGTCTTTATGACTTCAACGATGGCATCGACCTCGATTTTGCTTCTTGCTGAACGGACATGAGCGGATGTGACTTTGAAATCTCCGTTTCTCTCCGCTATTTCGGCAGAGATTCTGAGAAGCTCCAAAGCTCTTCTCGCATCACCCATTTCCTGTGCGGACAAAGCTGCACAGTACGGAATGACATCATCGTCGAGGACTCCTTTATCGAATGCCATCGATGCCCTGTCATAAAGGATATCCTGGAGCTGATCCACACCATAGGGAGGGAATACCAGTTTCTCTTCTCCCAATCTGCTCTTGATCTTCGGACTCAGAAGCTCGGTGAATTTAGCATTGTTCGTTATACCGATCAGAGAGACTCTGGAATACTGAAGAACTTCATTGATCGTAGTGAGATAATAGAAGATATCGTCACCGTTCTTCTGAATGGATCTGTCGATCTCATCGAGAACGATGATGAAGACCTTGTTCTCCTTATCGAGTATCTCTGTCAATGCCGACAGGATCTTATCCAGACTCCATCCGGTGAATGGAATCTTGTTGATATCCTTCACAATCTGATTGGATATGCTATATAGGATTCCGTATGCGGTATCATTCACTTCGCAATTGACGTATACGAAGCATATGTTGTTCTGATCCGGATCAGCTTTTTTCAATTCCTTTCCAATGAAATTCATTACAGCCGTCTTTCCGGTTCCGGTTTTTCCTATTACCAGGATATTGGAGGGTTTGTCACCGCTCAATGCCGGAGCTATGATTTCCACGATAGCATCGATTTTGTCTTTGCGATGAGGCAGTTTGTCAGGTATGTACGTGGTTTGAAGGATCTTGGAGTTCTTCACTAGTTTATGTCTGTTTTTGACGTATTGCGTGAAGATGTTGTCTTCATTTTCCATCGGAACCACCACCATTTCCACTGAACGGAATCTTGTTTATAATATTATCCGAAACCTCTGTTTCCAGTAGAAATCTGATGCAGAATGCTCAGATTTTCTCAGGTCGTTCTTTTCTGTTTTTATATCGGGAGATTCATAGCGGTTTCATCCGCAAAAGGAGTATCCAGAAATGAAAGGTTGGCTCGTAATTGGTGCATGTGTACTCGGAATAGCTGCTTTCGTAGGCATTCTCTACGTTCTCGGAACAATGGCCTGAAGGCCCCATTCCCCTTTTTCTGTTTCCAGTGGAAATGGAGGGGTGGGGGGGTTGGTGCGATGACCAGTAAGTGTAATTGCACACCTCCTCCTTTTTATCTACAGGTTCCGACACGGATTCGTGTCATCCAGAAAGTATGCGGTCGTAGGATTCTCGATCGTTCTCATAGCGGTGCTCTTCCTGTCATTCTCGGAAGACATGGTCAATGATGGATACGATATGACTGGGATAGTGCATGATGTGAAGAAATCCGATGCCGGTTTTGTCTTCTACATCGACACTGTCGACGGGACATACAGATGCTTTGATGATGCTCGTCCGATCGAATTGGGCTTCTATGGAGTCAACGGATCGTTCTCCGATGACGGCAGCATATTCTTCATAGAGTCTATGTCGTGTCTTGACTGAACAAATAGATGTTTTCAGTCTTCCAAACTGGTCATTTTAAGAATCGATAATCCATAGCAAGACGGGATCAGAATGTATGTGGCGGTGGATGATACAGACTCCATGCATGGAAACTGTACGACGTTTCTTGCAACGGAGATCATCAAGGAATTCGATGATTTGGATCTCATAGGGAATCCGCGCCTCGTACGTCTCAATCCTGCCACTCCATGGAAGACTCGTGGCAATGGAGCTCTGGTCATGAGATTCGGACATGGGACAGGTCCGAGCAGATTCATAGGAATGATAGGAGACAGGAAGATCTGCTGTTTTGATGATTGCTCCTCATACGAACCGGATCCGGAGGAGATGAAGCGTCGCATAATCCCTCTGATGGAGACATACCATGAGGAGGAGGCGGATCCGGGCCTTTTGATATCACGTGTCAAACCGTCTCAGGAATTCTATTGGAGAGGCGTAAGAACCATCATGGACCGTTCCGTGATAGATTCCGAGATTCAGAGGATATCCGGAACTACATACGAGATTGGCAACGGCCGCGGACTCATCGGCTGCACATGCGGAATGGCTTGGAGGCCACGCGATACCACATTCGAATTGTTGACGTATCGTCCTAAGGAGAGATGGGGCACTGAGCGCGTCTTCGATCCGCTGACCATTCGCGATATGGATCATGCGTATCCGACGACATTCAATTCCTGGGAAGATCGCTTCCAGAAGGTAGCCATGGTTCCATCCACTCCGTGTCCGGTCATGTATGGTCTCCGTGGAGATTCCGAAGAGGACCTTATCGAAGCATCGAAGATGATTTCCACAGAACCGATTGAGAGGTGGATGGTGTTTCTGACGAATCAGGGCACCGACGATCATATAATCAAGAATCCGAAGGGTCCGTTGATTCCCAATCAATCCTATATGATCCGCGGAACGATTACATCCCATTCCAAGCATATCATCGGAGGACATGTGTTCATCGACATGGATACCGCTTACGGTCCTGTCACATGCGCGGCGTACGAGCCTTCCAAGGAGTTCAGATTCGCGGTGGATTGGCTGGCTCCTGGGGATGTGGTGGAGATGGTCGGCGAGCTGAGGGATGAGCCCCGTACACTGAATTTGGAAAAGATACATCTGATATCAGCCGCGAAGGAATGCGTCAAGATATCCAATCCCATCTGTCCTATCTGTTCGAGGACGATGAAGTCCACAGGAAAGAAGGGCAAGTTCAAGTGCAAGAAATGTCACACCTCTTCTTACGAACCTATATCCGAGGAGGTTCGCAGACAGATAGTCCCCGGATGGTACGAACCTCCGACAGCGGCGCGCCGTCATCTTTCCAAGCCTTTGAAGAGGATGGATATTGTCCAGCCGGTTGAGTTCGTCAATGGTCGTACATGATTATCGACAATCTTTTATAATGTCCCTCCATGGAAGAGTCGGAAGGGATTATCCCATGGATGAAGCAGTCATAATCAGCGCTGTAAGGACACCTATAGGAAAATACGGCAAGGCTCTGGCAGGATTCAAAGCTACCGAGCTCGGTGCGATGGTCGTCAAAGAGGCCGTGTCCCGTGCTGGAATTCAGCCTACAGATGTTCAGGAATGCATAATGGGCAATGTTATCAGCGCCGGTCTCGGGCAGAATCCTGCCAGACAGGCTGCCGTCCACGGAGGCCTTCCTGTGGAGATCGGATCCTTCACGGTCAATGCCGTCTGCGGTTCCGGACTCAAATCCGTCATGCTCGCCGCCGATTCCATAAAGGCCCAGCAGTACGAGGTCCTTGCTGTCGGAGGCATGGAGAGTATGTCCAATGCTCCTTATCTCATGCCCGGAGCCAGGTGGGGATACAAGATGAACGACCAGAAGGTCGTCGATTCCATGGTCCATGACGGACTTTGGGACATCTTCAACGACCAGCACATGGGCTTCACCGGCGAGATCGTGGCCGAGAGGTTCGGAATCACCAGAGAGGATTCCGACAGGATGGCGATGGAGTCCCATCTCAAGGCTGCCAAGGCTACCAAGGAGGGCAAGTTCAAGAAGGAAATCCTTCCGATAACCATCCATTCCAAGAAGGGAGACACTGTCGTCGATACCGATGAAGGCATAAGAGAGGACACGACCATGGAGGCTCTCGGAAAGCTCAAACCCGTATTCAAGAAGGATGGGCAGGTCACGGCAGGCAACTCCTCGCAGCTCAGCGACGGAGCTTCCGCGCTTGTCGTCACATCCAGGAAGTGGGCCGAAGAGCATGGATACAAGCCCATGGCTTCCATCGTCGCCTATGGAGAGAGGGGAGTGAAGCCTGAATACATCATGGAGGCTCCTATTCCGACCACGAAGTATGTCCTTGAGAAGGCCGGCATGACCATCGATGACATCGATCTATTCGAGCACAACGAGGCCTTCGCGTCTGCATCCTGTGCAGTCAAGAAGGAACTCGGGGTTTCCGACGACAGGTTCAACGTCAACGGCGGTGCTATCGCTCTCGGACATCCGATCGGCTGTTCCGGAGCTCGCGTCCTGACCTCTCTCATATACGCTCTGCAGGACAGGAACAAGAAGACCGGACTCGCTACTCTCTGTCTCGGCGGCGGCAATGCCGTCACCATGATCGTCGAGCGCGAGTGAGAATATTCATGAGGCGTCCTTCGAGGACGCCTCTTCTCAAACCATTCTCCCTGGAAAACGGGAGGTTTTCTGAACTCGATTACGGTTCATTCCGTTAGAAGCGGACAGTATTAGAATGTCTTTCGTGATTATCCTCTCATGAAATCCCTTGAAGCCGTTCTGAACGAGATAGAAGGAAGCAGCGAAGATATCATATCGACCATGATCGGCATGATAGGATATCCTGCATTGGCTCCGGTGAACGGCGGTAGGGGAGAAAGCGAAAAAGCCGATTATCTTCAGGAAAGACTGGTAGGCTTCGATTCCGTTATACGTGTGGATGTACCAGACGAAAGCGATCCCTCAGTTATGAGGTCGAATATACTGGCCAAGAAGGAAGGGAAGAAGAAGGGAACTCTGTGGATCGTTTCCCATATCGATGTTGTTCCTGCCGGAGATCCCGCCGAATGGGATACTCCTCCTTTCGAAGGGGTGTACAGAGACGGATGCATATATGGGAGGGGAACGGAGGACAACGGGCAATCGGTGATATCCTCGATGTTCGCATCCAGGCCTTTCCTCACTGAAGAGCTGGATGGCATGTCTCTCGGGATAGCCTATGTTGCGGATGAAGAGACCACCAGCAAGATGGGCATCGAGTATCTGCTCGATCACGGATACTTCTCCAAGGACGACGTAATAATGGTTCCTGACTGGGGATCCCGCGACGGCGGAAGGATTGAGGTTGCTGAGAAGAGTATGCTGTGGCTCCGTTTCACGGTGGAGGGCCGTACCACCCATGGTTCTACTCCTGAGCTTGGAATCAATGCCTACAAGGTATCGACTCTGCTTCTTACAGATCTTATGGAGTCGTTCTCCAACGAGTTCGATCATCAGGATCCGTCGTTCGTCGGTCGCATATCCACGTTCGAGCCTACGAAGAGGCCGTCAACAGTGGAGAATGTCAATACCATACCGGGCTACGACGAGTTCTGCATGGACATACGTCTTCTGCCTGAGTATTCGATAGACGATGTTATAGCCATGGCGAAGGACATATCCTCCAGCTATGAGAGATCCACCGGTGCTAAGATCGGTGTAGAGATAATCGAGAGACATGATGCAGGGAAGCCGTCCTCTGTTGACAGTGAGGCATTCCTGGCATTGGCTGATTCCATAGAATCCGTCCTCGGCAAGAGACCGGAAGGAGTAGGGATAGGCGGAGGGACTTGCGCCAATTTCTTCCGTCAGAGGGGATTCGACGCATATGTGTGGCAGTTCGGAGGCGGTACACTCCACGCTCCCAACGAGCACGTGCCCGTATCCAATATCATGGTGGATGCCAAGGTCTACGCGACGCTGATCCACAGGCTCTGCCTGTGATTCATTCGTCGCTGAAGAGCCTTTGGATCATCCATTCGGTGTCGAACTTCACGATGTCGTCGTATTCCTGACCGTTGCACACGAAAGCGATTGGCTTGTTTATCGTGTGGGCTATGGAGAGGGCGGCACCGCCTTTGGCGTCGGTGTCTATCTTTGTGAGAATGATAGCATCGATGCCGATGGCCTGATCGAAGACTCTCGCCTGTTCTATGGCATCATTGCCTGCCAGGGAATCCCCAACGAAGATCTTCAGATCCGGTTTGGCGACCCTGACGATCTTCTTCATCTCTTCGATAAGGTTGTTGTTGGTCTGCATCCTTCCGGCGGTATCGATCAGGACGACATCCTTCCTCTTGGATTTGGCATGCTCAATCGCATCGAATGCCACTGCCGAGGGGTCGGCGTCGTGCTCCTGTTTGACGATCTTGCATCCGAGTTTGTCGGAGTGGTAGGTGAGCTGTTCTATCGCACCTGCTCTGAATGTGTCGCAAGCCGCCAAGACGACCGTTTCGCCGTTTTTCATGATTCTGTTGGCGATCTTGGCGATGGCAGTGGTCTTGCCGGTGCCGTTGATTCCGACGAACATTATCACGGTTGGCCTTTTCTGATTGGCCAGCCATCCGTCGAAGTCGAATTCATTGATCTTCAGGACGCTTCTCACAGCGTCCTTGATTGCCAGCTCGACGACCTGCTCCAGGGTGTATGAGCGGTCGTACTTCCTTCCGACGAGGTTCTGACGGACTCCTTCCTTGATCTCCTCGACCACGGGGTATGCGACATCGGCTTCCAGAAGGATTATCTCGAGTTCATCGAGGATCTCGTTCAGCGGATCCTCTTTGATCTTCTTTCCGGAATCCCCTACAGGGGCTTCTGCAGGAGCGGCAGATGATTTTTTCGACTCCTTCTTCTCCTGCTTCTTCAACCTCAGCATCTCCTTCCTGGAGAGCTTCGGTTCCTCCTTGGGGGGTTCGGGTGCAGATTCTGCTGCAACGACAGGCTCTTCGGGGACTTCGGTCTCCTTCTGAGGTTCGGGAGCGGGTGCCTTCGCCGGCTCCGGAGTCTTCTCCGGTTCCGGCGTCGGCACTGGCTCCGGCTTCTGTTCGGTCTCCTCCTGCTTGTATACGTTCTCTTCCTTGAGCTTCCCGCCCTTCGAGAAGAGCCCTTTCATCTTGGCTTTGAGAGACTCGAACATGACCAAACCTCACTGGACGTTTGCACCCGACGCGCGGCGCCTGGCCGCGTATTCCTGCTGAACCGCGTCGGACATGCCGGCAAGGTTCTGCTGGGCCTCGTTGAGGGCTTCTACGGATTTCTTGAGGGCTTCTGTTATCTCTGCGGAGTTGCCCTCCAGATAGTCGATGGATTCATCGGACGTCTTCTGAACGGAGATGCCCGATCCGATTCCGGTTATGACGGACCTGTTGCCCGTTACCTTCACAGGGATGTAGCAGGATGCGCCGACGGGAACCATGATCTCGTCGCCTTCCTTCGCATCCTTGAAGGCCTTCACGGCCTCCAGAGCGAGGGAGACCTCGTCGAGGGACATGCGCAGGACCTGGACCTGGCGAGACATAGCCTCGACTCTGTCCTTGTAGGCATCCATCAGGGCCAGGGCCTGACGGAGCTCGTTGTCGTCCAAGTTCACTCACCGATCTGGTATTTGACGACGTGGTTGACGACCTGGTCGGCGGGGATCTCGGTGACATCGGTGATGTCGATCTGCCATCTCTTCAGCTTGTGCTTGCTGCCGATGGTGGAAACGGCCTTCTCTTTGACGGCGGGGACGTCCTCTGCGGCCATCTCGATGGAGAAGGGCTGCCTGATCTGCCTGGGGTCTGCGTAGGTTCCAGTGACACGGAATGCTTTCATAGTGATTACCTTGGTTTCGGCATCCGCAACCACTTAATAAATGATTTGCCCGCGCTATATATTATAAGAAGGAGGAAACGAGGTTATACTCCGGTGTCAGCCACGATGTGCCAGACGCCAGACGCCAGTAGATCGGGGAGGATGGGATATCAGAACAGTTTGGTCTTCTGGCACTCTTCGGAGGCGAATCCGAAGTCGGCCATCTTGCGTCCGATCAGGAATACGGCTGCGAATTCGGGGACCTCAGTCTCGCCCTTGAGCGAGAAGTGTTCTCCCTTCATGTCGAGGTCCGCAGGCTTCCTCATGGTTATCTTGACAGGATCGTCGGAATAGGCATCGGGCACTGCCATCTGCAGAGGATCGAAGTCCGTCAGCTGCTCCCGGGTGATCGGTGTGACTCTCAGTCCGCTCTTCCCATGGACCGAGCCTGGAAGACGTATGAGTCTTTTTATGTCGGCGGTGACCGGTTCGTCGACCTCTCCGGAAAGGCGGTATGCGACATCTTCCTTCATCACTTTCATGAGCATGTTCTGGACGGAGGTGGACAGCATGGCCATGTTGTTCTTCTCGAAGAGCACTCCTCTAGCTTTTCTCAGCTCTTCCTGCGCTTTTGCGATGGACTTTCCATCGCTCTTCTTGATGCTCGGATATTCTCTTTTGATTTCCTTCATATCGCAGTCGCAGAACACGTTCACGACGTCCATGAGGCCCCCGCGCATCCTTTTCTTCCAGCCGCCTGCATCCGCAGGAGGAATCAGCCTGTCTTTCGCAACGTTGGTCCTCACGCCGTTGCCGGTGACGACCTTGGATGTCGCGACGCGGTTGATGGGGAACACCCAATCGATGTTCAGACCGGATCCCGTTATGTAATCCACGAGTTCTCTTCTCTCATGGGTCCCCAGCTCCATGACGTCGGGAGTCCGGACATGCGCGTGGTATCCTCTCCCTCCGGAGAACGTTATATGGACCTGATCCTCGGAGAAGCCGAGGTCCCCCAGCAGGAACGAGTCTACCAGATTGATCATCTCGGATCTGATCTGGAGGATCATCTGCGCGTATGTCATCTCCTTCGCGCCGTCCAGGTGGTCCGCGTCCAGGTCGAAGATGAGTTCTGCGCCCAGCCACTGCTTGTCCTCCATCACGGGCTCGTTCGGCTTCCGGTAGTAGGATGTGGAGTAGTAGCTGTGGGCAGGGACGTTGCCCTGCATGTATCTGTGCAGCTCCTCCGGGCTGGAGAAGGACAGGTGCCTCTGCACGAAGTTCTTGTCGAAGAACATGAATCCGAATTCCCTGCGTGCGAATCTGTCCGGCAGGATGGCGCTTTCCGTCCGGTAGTATTTCTTGAACGCCTTGAGCATGAAGCGGGAATTGGAGTCCATTGGCCGAAGATTGGAAGCGGCACTATATAAGAAGGATGCGACGCTTCCAAAGAGTAGTGTATTATCATGGCAAAGGGATGAGGGATTGATGAGCGAGAAGGTGCCCGTATACGACAACCATATCCACATGTCTCCCTCGGGGAGGAATGTGGATGCGCTGAGAGAGTACGAGGCGGCCGGAGGCACAGGCCTTACGCTGGTTACCCTGCCGTATGCGGAAGTTCCTATACGCAGAGGTTCTGATTTCTCAGAGTCATACGATATCACGTACAGGCTGGCAGCCCAGGCTCGCGAGGCGACAAATCTCGAGATCAACATCGCCGTCGGGCCCTATCCTGTTCTTCTGATCCCTCTTGCGGAAGCATACGGTCTGGACAATGCCGAGGCCATGCTGATAGAAGGCATGGAGGCCGCCGCCAGGGATGTGACTGAAGGAAAGGCGTCAGCCATCGGGGAGATCGGCAGGCCTCATTTTCCTGTCTCCCAGAAGATACGTGAAGCCTCCGATAGGATCCTGCTACGCGGTATGGAGCTCGCACGCGAAGCAGATTGCCCGGTGATAATACATTGCGAATCCGAAATCGATACGGATCGCTCTCTTGCAGAACTGGCTGACAAGGCCCGTCTCGATCGCGGAAGGGTGATCAAGCATTCGTCCCCTCCGCTGGTCACGCCGGAGGAGACATCCGGAGTCATGCCGTCCATCCCTGCTTCCCGTACGAATGTCCGCGAGGCGATAGGCAAAGGGACGGATCGCTTCATGATAGAAACGGACTACATCGACGACCCGTCGAAACCGGGAGCGATAATGTCCGTGACTACGGTGCCGAAGCGGGTAAGGGCATGGCTTTCCAATGGAGAGGTTCCGACGGAGAGCATATTCAGGATCTGCGGGGACATCCCCGAGTCGCTTTACAGAAGGTGAACGAATGGTTAGGGTGCTATGCATATATGACGAGGGGGCGGTTGTAGACACGCCCCTCATCGGTGCCAAGGGCTTCTCCGTGATGGTGGAGTCCGAAGGAAGAAGGATCATGATGGACACCGGCCTGAGGGACAGATACCTCGTTCACAACATGGAGTATCTGGACATCGATCCCTCTTCTCTGGAGGCGGTCGTCGTTTCCCAGAGGATGGCGGAGAACAGCCGTGCTCTCGACGGGCTTCTGAATCAGAGAAGCGATCCTATCGATGTCTATGCGCCCGAGGGCCTGTATTCAGGAAAACGCGGCATTCTATCCAGATCCGTCGGATTGTCCGATGACAATAGGGGGAAGGCGCATCTTCACGACATCGGCGAATGGACGGAGATCATCCCGAAGGTGTGGCTGTCTCCTCAGCTGGAGTCGGATGACGGATATCGGGAATCGTTCCTGGCCATCGAGGGAAGGCGTCTCGCCGTAGTCAGCGGAAGGGGGCATTCCGGTCCGGAACTGCCGCTCGGCGCCGTCAGAGAGAGGTTCGGTCGCGATGCGCATACCTTCATCGGTGCTGTCCTGCTCGAAAAGAGGAAGAAGCCTATTGCAGAGGCCTATGCCGCGGATTTCGAGGCATACGGCTGTATCGATCTCCACCTGAACCACTGCACTGGAAGGGACGGCATGACCAACCTCAGGACCCATTTCGGTCTAGAGGGGGTCGACGAGTTCTACGTCGGAATGGAGCTGGAGCTCCGAGGTTCGAAATAGGAATATACCACGGCGGGATATCGGAAAAGACCATAGGAGGAACAATCGGATGAGTTTCTGGCGTCTTAGAACAGGGATAATGTTCGCGATGATGACCCTCATACTCGTTGTGCTGGGTTCGCTGGTCGGACAGATCTTCCACAACTGGCAAGCCGGGTTGATCGTGATGCTGGTCGTCTCCATCGGCTTCAACTTCTTCGCGTACTTCTTCTCCAAGAGCATGGCTCTCAGGAGCAACAACGTGACGCTGGTCACGAGGGAGCAGGAGCCCAGGCTGTACGATATCGTCCAGAGACTCGCGGAGAAGGACGGCCTCCCAATGCCCGAAGTAGGCATAGCGAATGTTCCAATGCCGAACGCGTTCGCCACCGGAAGGAATCCCAAGAATGCTGCCGTAGTGGCCACCCGTCCCCTGCTCAACATGCTGAACGACGACGAGCTGGAGGGGGTCCTGGCGCACGAGCTGTCCCACGTCAAGAACAGGGATATCCTCGTGATGTCCGTTGCCTCCACCATGGCTTCTCTCATCGCGTATGTAACCAGGATCGCCGTATGGTCCGCGATGTTCAGCAGCGACAGGGATAACGGCAATTTCGCATTGGCGATAATAGCCGATATAACGCTGCCCATAGCGGCGCTTCTCGTGCAGATGGGGGTCTCCCGCAACAGGGAGTATCTGGCCGACGAGTCCGGAGCGAGGCTGACCGGGAAGCCGATGGCCCTGGCCAGCGCGCTGACGAAGATCGAGGGCGGATGCACCGCCAAGAGCAACGATTACAGCAATCCGTCGTACGAGAACGTGTGGATTTCATCCCCGTTCGGCAAGAAGGCCGTCAGAGGCCTGGCGGGTCTTTTCATGACGCACCCGTCCACTCAGGACAGGATCGCCAGGCTCAAGGCCCTGGACGAGGAGATCAACGGAGTTTACCGTCAGTGACGGAGGGGCCTTCGGGCCTTCTCCGTCAGTTCACGGGCTCCCATTTCGAGAGCTCGTTGACCTTCGAGAGGGTCGATCCGCGCTCTATCTCCTCGCGGGTCCTGTTCTCCCTCTCATGAACGTCGAGCGCCCTGTTGGCGACTTCGACGGCCGCCTCCTTGGGCACGACGACGATGCCGCTCTCGTCGCCTATTATCCAGTCTCCGGTGCGTACGCGCTGGCCGCCTACGACGACTTCTATCCCTATGCCTCCGTATCCTTTGGGTTCTCCTGCGCATGGGGCGACGGTTCTGGAGAATGCCGGGAATCCGAGGTCGCGTATGTCGTCTATGTCTCTGATGGCTCCGTCGATGACGATTCCCTTGACGCCCATGACCATGGCCGAATGGGATGCGAGCTCGCCCCATACCGCCACGGGACCTCCTCCTACGTCCACGACGAGGACATCTCCCTCTCTGGCGCGATCTATCGCCTCCACGGGTTTGGCCCAGTCGCCGTTGGCCGTCTGCACGGTGAGCGCGCGACCGACCATCTTCTGGCGATGCGCGAGCGATTGCGGGATGATGCCCGTCATTACCCCCTGTTTGTGGAATGCATCGGATATGTTGCAGGTGGACACTCTTCCGAAAGCTTCGAAAAGATCAGTCTCGCCGTATTTCCTCGCGAGATCCGTGTCGACTCTGGCGCCGGACATGGCTTTCTTGATATTCCCTGCCGCGGACTGGATATCGGCGGTCTTGATGATGCCGCCTCCGACTATGATGTCGGATGCGCCGGCCTCGACATATTCTCCCGCGTTCTCGGCCGTTATGCCTCCTGCGACGGCGACGGGTATCGATACGGATGCGACGATCCTCCTGAGAACGTCCACAGGAGGCTCTTCGCCTCTCATCTGCGTGTCTATGCCCATATGCATGCAGATGTATGATGCTCCGAGGGCCTCTACACGCTTCGCACGCTCGACCCTGTCGGGGACGTTTATCATATCCACCATTATCGAGGCGCCGTACTTGCGGCCGGCCATGACGGCCTCCTCGATCGTGGCGTCGTCCGCGAGGCCGAGGACAGTGACTATGTCGGCACCCGCCTTGGCCATTATCTCGACCTCGAAGGAGCCTGTGTCCATGGTCTTCGTATCGGCGATTATCGTACGGCCGGGGAACTCTCTTCTCAGAACGCGGACGGCTTCCGCGCCTTCGCTTTTGATCAACGGGGTTCCGGCCTCTATCCAGTCGGCTCCCCCGTCGACTGCTTCACGGGCGATGGCGACGGCCCTGTTCAGCTGCATCAGATCCAGAGCGACTTGGAGAGTAGGCATGCCGAAAGCATCCTGGAGTCGCTATTAACTCTTTTCGCGGGTCTCGGAATCGTAAAGTGCCACTCAGCTCGCCCGTCTATCATCACATAGCAGCTCGAAAACGATCATCACTGTGGCGTGTCTGCATAATTCTTCATCAATAAACGGTTTTGTACGCTTCGGCGAGCGGTAATATACATTGCGGATGATTGGGATTCAAGGTGATTACTTGTTCTGTCCGAATTGCGGCAAGCAGATACCCGATGATGCGAAGTTCTGTCCCGAATGCGGGTTCGCATCGTCTAAGACCGAAGCCACCGGGTCCAAGCCCGTGGATGCCAACACGGCCATAATGTTCAACAAGAAATCCGAGGGTCTGGCACTCATCCTTTCGCTGTTGATCTGCGGACTCGGGCAGATCTATGTGGGCAAGGCCACAAGAGGCATAGGGTTCCTGCTGGGCGCCATCGTGCTGGCAGTTCTTTCCGCCTTCCTGTTCTTCCCGATTATAGTGGCGTTCGTGCTCTGGGTCTACGGAATGTACGATGCTTACAATCTTGCACGCCAGTACAACGAATACCTTCTTTCCCATAACGGGCAAACCCCCTGGTGAGCGGGGAGAGCGGACGGTTCTGTTCTTCGAAAGCCGTCCGCTCGGTGACTTTATCAATATCTTAGGCATCGATGCTTTCGGGCCCACCGATGTTCAAGAAGAAGGAATCCAAGCCTAAGGTGCGCGTGCTCTTCGTCGAGCAGAAGAACGATTTTGCCTCCCAGATGGCGGAGTATTTCGCAAGGCAGCTGTTCGATGACAGATATGAGCTCTACAGCGCTGGTCCAGAGAAGGATATCGTCGACTGCGACATGATATCCTCCATGTACGACAGCGGAGAGGACATCAGAAGGCAGGTTTCCAAGGATTTCAAGGACAGGGACTTCCTGAGAGAGGATGAGGATTACGATTTCGTCATCTACATGGACCGCCCCACATTCGACGAGTGGTCCGGCCGCACTCCTTGGAAGGGCAAGCAGATCCTCGCCGATGTGAAGCAGCGCTCCGATTTCACAGCCACGGATGATCTGGAGCTGTTCCACGAGTATGTCGCTTCGATGAACGAGGTCAAGGAATGGGTCAGGACCCATATGGACGACCCCGAGGCCCTGAAGGGCATGGTCGTTGCATGATCCCTGTGATCATCTACGACGAGTGCCAGTGCGATCCCAAGAAGTGCACGGCCAAGCGCATGCTGAAGTTCGGTCTCGGGAAGGAGGCCAAGACCCTGAAGGCGATTCCTTCCGGGTCCGTCGTGCTGTCGCCGTTCTCCGACCGCGCTCTATCGCCCGCGGACATAGTACATGCCCGCAAAGGCCTCGTCGTCATGGATCTGACCTGGACGAATATCGACCAGTTTCCGAGAGTCAGGAGAACGGAGGAGCGTGCTCTGCCGTATCTGCTCGCATCCAATCCTATCAACTGGGGCCGCCCGATGGAGCTCAACAGCGCCGAGGCCGTCATGGCTTCGCTGTACATCCTCGGGGAGAAGGAGCAGGCCGAGACATTTCTGGGACGTTTCAATTGGGCCCCTGAATTCATGAGGCTCAATGGAAATATGCTCGAGGATTACTCCAAGGCGAAGGACAGCACCGAGGTTGTCCGGATACAGAACGAGTATATCGAATCCGTCGTGGGCGGACGTACCGAAGATTCCTCGGACGCAGAAGAGAATCATAAGGGGTGAAAGGCGTTTGTGCGCCCTTTCGGGCGCGTATTCCGATCTCAGTCGGAGATGCAGCCGGCGGGGCACTCGTCGACGCAGGCGCCGCAGTCGACGCATTTGCCGGCGTCGATGATTGCGATGTCCTCGCAGGTGATGGCGCCCTCGGGGCAAACGTCGACACATGCTCCACATGCTACACACTCGGATCCGTTGATGGTTGCTGCCATTGCAATTACCTCTGATCTCAGGACCAACGATTCTCTATAAAATACGTACGGATTTCGAATCAGGAAGCCCTAAAAATCCCTATTTTTTGTTAGGGGAGTCTAACTGCGAAAGATCATCGATGTTCGATATCTGGCTATGCGGATTTCTGTCCTCGCTGCATGGATTTCGGGCCGCGCATCCTTTTAGTTTTCCTTGAAACTCCTTGTTCGTCCGGTTTGTCTCCGGGGTTCTTCGTTTCGCACGCATACGTCATGTTTATCAGTGATGCAGGCATGGTCTTGGCGTATGAGCGGAGACGATCTTCTGGTGATGATATGGCAGGCCCTCGGTGACGACAAGGTCACCACGAAGGAAGCCACGGACAGGCTGGAGGAGGCATTCAAGTACAGATGCCCCGACGACCTCGCCAAGACGTTCATGAAGTACCGGAAGGCCGGGCTCCTGAAAGGACAGGTGTCCATGGATCGCGGCGGATGGGTCTGGTGGGTGGACGACGAATGCCGCACCAAGGGGGCCAACCGATGCCCTCCAACTATCAGGACGAAGATATCCAGGCCGCCTGGAACGATGTGTTCTCCAAAGACAAGTACCGCATCATGATCTCATGCATAGCGGACAATTTTCCTCAAAAGAAAAGCGTCAGGGTGGATTATGCCGATATCAACGCGATGAGCGTGGATTTCGCCATGTTCGTCCTTGATGAGCCCGATCGTTGCATAGAGATCGCCAAGAGGACCGTGATGTCGCTGGTCCCCAACATAAGCCGCCCGGGGGAATCGATCAATGTCAGGATTTTCAATCTGCCCCGCGACGCCAAGGTCGATATCCGCAATCTCAGGGCGGACCATCTCCGCAAGCTGGTGGCGGTTGACGGACTGGCAAGGAAGGTAACCACCGTAAGGCCGAGGATGACGCATGCGCTCTTCAGATGCGCCCGCTGCGGCTCCGAGATATGGGTGGAGCAGCCCGGAATGATCCTCAAGGAGCCTCTGATGTGCAACAACCCCGAGAGCGGATGCAACAAGCAGTCTACCAGATTCATACTGGACGAGAAGGCCTCCTCCTACATCGACACACAGAAGATCGAGATACAGGAGAGCCCCGAGGGGCTGAGGGGAGGGGCGCAACCCGAGAGGATCACAGGCTACGTCGAGGACGACATCGCAGGTGTGGTCACGGCCGGTAACAGGGTGACTCTCAACGGCATCCTCCGTTCCGCGGAGAAGAACGAGAGGGACAAGTCCACCGTTTTCGAGATCTATCTCGATGTGGTCTCCGTCGAGTTCGAGCAGCATGAGTACGATGAGATCGTCATCACCGAGGATGACGAGAAGCAGATCCTCGAGATGTCCATGGACCCGATGCTCTATGAGAACATCGTGAAGTCCATCTCCCCGTCGATCTACGGTCTGGATTCCGTCAAGAGGGCCATCGCCCTGCAGCTCTTCGGAGGATGCCACAAGGAGATGGACGACGGGACCGTCATGAGGGGGGACATGCATATCCTTCTGATCGGAGATCCGGGAGTCGCGAAGTCCCAGCTTCTCAGGTACATGAGCTCTCTCGCCCCCCGCGGAATCTATGCATCGGGGAAGTCAGCTTCCGCTGCAGGTCTGACCGCCGCCGCAGTCAGAGACGATTTCGGTGACGGCAGATGGACTCTGGAGGCGGGAGCCCTGGTGCTTGCAGACAAGGGTCTGGCATGCATCGATGAGCTGGACAAGATGACCGATCAGGACCGTTCCTCCCTGCACGAGGCCATGGAGTCTCAGAGGATATCGGTGGCCAAGGCGGGGATAACCGCGACCCTCCAGTGCAGATGCTCGATGCTCGCAGCGGCGAACCCCAAATACGGCAGGTTCGAGGAGGATTCCCCCATCGCGGACCAGATCGAGCTGCCTCCGGCGCTGATGTCCCGTTTCGATCTCATCTTCGTCCTCACGGACAAGCCCGACAAGAAGAAGGACACGGCCATAACGGAACATATCCTGAACGCGCATCAGCGCGGACAGGTGAGGATGATGCATGAGGGCGAGAGGATCCCCGGCATCGATGCCGAGAAGATCCTGGATATGACGGACAGCATCAGGCCCGTCTACGATCAGGAGATGCTGAGGAAGTACGTCGCCTATTCCAAGAGGATAACCCCCATTATGACCGAGGATGCCAAGAGGATCATCGAGAACAGCTTCCTCAGGATAAGGAGCATGGGCAACGGAGGCAATTCCGTTCCGATAACCGCCAGGCAGCTGGAGGCCTTCGTCCGTCTTTCCGAGGCCTCGGCAAAGATGCGGCTGAGCGCAGTTGTCACCGATGTGGATGCGAACCGTGCGGTCGATCTGGTCGAGGACTATCTGCGCAGGATCGCGGGCAACGACGAGGGCGGTTTCGATATAGACAAGATCGCCACCGGTATAAGCTCCAAGGACCGCAACAAGATCGACGTGGTCCGTCAGATATTCAGGGAATTCGGCGCCGACGGGCTAGGTTCCGACGAGCTGACCCAGCACGGCGCCAGCCAGGGCCTCGACGACCTCGATGTCGTGAGGGCGCTGAAGCAGCTGAGCGATGCGGGCGAGATATACAAGAGCCCTGCAGGAATCTACAAGTTGGCATGAACATGTATGTAAGGATCCATACCCGGGGCGACGAGAGGATAGTCGCGGCCTGTGACGAGGACATCATAGGGATGACCTTCTCCGAAGGAAAGGCCAAGATAACCGTTCATGAGGACTTCTATAGGGGCGAGAGCCTTTCGGAGGAGGCGTTCGTCCAGAGGCTGGGGATAGCGACGATCATAAATCTCGTCGGCAACGACGTGGTCGACATCGCCATACGCGAGGGATACGTCTCGCCGGGGTCCGTCCTCGTCATCGGCGGAGTGAAGCATGCCCAGGCGGTGTTGATGTGAATTTCTGTGTCAAGTGCGGCAATGAATGCGAGGAGTCCCTCGACGGCCTATGCATAAGCTGCTGGCTGGCCGGGCGCAAGCTGGTGGATCTCCCCCATCACGTCGATCTCCACGTGTGCACCAACTGCCGCGAGTACGATTTCGGAGGCAGGTGGGTCAGGAAGGACCCTCTCGTGGCCATCCAGGATGCCGCGGTCGACGCTCTGATGGTGGTGAAGGGTGCCGAGGTGGAAGCTGTCGCGACAGCTGTCGAGGAGCAGGATCCCAGGTCGTTCCTGGTCACCGTCCATGCGGACTGCACCGTGATGGGCTATCCGACGGAGGGTGACGCATCGACCGTCGTCAGGATAAAGAACACCGTCTGCAGGAGGTGCTCGAGGCAGCTCGGCAGCTACTACGAGGCCATCCTTCAGGTGAGGACCGTCTCCGGGAAGCTGGACGATGCTACGCGCGAGGATGCGCTCGCAATGGTCGAGGGGTCTGTGGCCAGGCAGGCTGTGAACAACAGGCAGCTCTTCATCACGAAGATGGAGCTGGTGCCGGGCGGAGTGGACGTGTACCTCTCGTCCATAGCGCTGGGCAAATCGTTGGCCAAGGAACTGGCGGATGCGTTCTGTGCCGAGACGAAGGAATCGCCCAAGCTGGTCGGTCAGACCACCGACGGTCAGGACATGTACCGTCTCACCTATCTCGTCCGCCTTCCGGATTACAGGGTCGGCGACATCGTCTCGTTCCAGGGGAAGCACTACAGGCTCTCGCGCCTCAACGGAAGCGGGGGGAAGCTCACGGGTCTCGCCGATTTCAGGGACCGTCCGGTCCGTCGTGCGGACATGCCTTCTGTGAAGCTGTACGAGAGGTCGGGAGGTCTTGCCGAGGCGACCGTCGTCAGCAGATCCGGGACGGAGATACAGGTCCTGGATCCCTCGAACTATTCCACCGTGGATCTCAAGGTCCCTTCGGACGCCGAGATCGGCGATGCGGTACGCGTGGTCCGCATAGACGACGTCCTGTACTACGTGCCCGACTCGTCGGCCAAGAGATGATGCCAAATACGGAGAGCTCCGTCATCGGCGCATGATAAAGCTCCCCGAACCCATCGACCAGGTCGTGGTGAACCTGCTCCGTCTCGCGAACACCAAGATTCCGGAGGACGTGGGATGGGCTCTCGAGGCCGCGGGTATGTGGGAGACCAGTCCCGTGGCATACACCCAGATCGGTGCGATCATGGACAATCTGAAGAAGGCCGAGCACATGGGCAAGCCGATGTGCCAGGATACCGGCATCCCCGTGTTCTACGTACGCGGGAGGTTCGATTCCTCGATATCTGTCGAGATCGCAAGAGGGGTCGAGAGGGCGACGCGCGAGATCCCTCTGCGCCCCAACACGGTGGATCCCCTCACCAGGGAGAACGACGGCAGGAACCTGGGCCAGGGGATGCCGCAGATCCATTACATTCCTACTGATGATGATTTCACGGAGATCACAGTTCTGCCGAAAGGCGCAGGATCGGAGAACATGACCCGTCTCGGCATGCTCAATCCGGCAGACGGCATAAAGGGCGTCGAGGACTTCATCGTCGATGCCGTGCTCGATGCGGGCGGCCGCCCCTGTCCCCCGTCCATTGTAGGCGTGGGCATAGGCGGCATGTCCGATTCGTGCCTCGAGATGGCCAAGGAAGCGCTCGTCATGCCGCTCGACGCGGAGAATCCCGATCCCGTCCTCAAGGAAATGGAGGAGAGGCTGTTCGTGAGGCTCAACGCCTCCGGATTGGGTCCGATGGGCCTCGGCGGCTCCACCACATGCCTCGGCGTGCGCATAAAGAAGGCCAACTGCCACACCGCCAGTCTACCCGTCGCGGTCAACATAGGGTGCTGGGCCACTCGCAGGGCGTCCGCGAGGATCACTTCCGACGGCGTCGATTATGCGCAGGGGGCGATCCTGTGACCGTCCTTCAATCCCCTCTGAACGATGCCGCGGTCAGGTCGCTGAAGCTGGGGGACGTCGTGTTCCTGTCCGGACCCGTGGTTACCGGCAGGGACGAGGCCCACATACGTGCTCTGGAGCTCTCCCGCGAAGGGAAGGAGACCCCTGCGGAGCTGGACGGTTGCGTGCTGTATCATTGCGGCCCGATAATGAAGCAGGTCGACGGCGAGTGGACCGTGGTCGCCGCGGGTCCGACCACATCTGCCCGCATGAACCGGCTGGAGCCCGAGATGATCAGGACGTTCGGAATCCGCGCCATAATAGGCAAAGGCGGCATGGATGACGAGACCGCCAAGGCCATGAAGGAGTGCGGATGCGTATACCTGGCCGCCACAGGCGGTGCCGCGGTCTCGCTGGCGGAGGGCCTCGGGAAATGCACGAAGGTCCAATGGCTGGACCTAGGCATGGCCGAGGCGCTCTGGAGCTTCGACACGGTCAGGCTCGGACCGCTCATAGTGGCGATGGATGCCGAGGGCAACAGCCTCTACAAGCAGGTCGCGGACTCTCTGATCAGGGGCGATTGAGGCCTTTCGCCTCTTCCTCGATCTCCTCATCGAGGTCGTCGACATCGTTGACGATGACGATCTCCGATTCGGGCCTCTTGGATCTGTGGATGGCGAGGATCGAGAACAGGAGGATCGCGCCTATGATCATCACTCCGATGATCATCATGGCGTGGGGGGCATCGACTCCTCCGAGTATGCCTATCCCGAATTCGTTCTCGGTTAGCGAGACGTCTACAGGTCCGGGTTCGTCCTCCGTCACCGTGATCGGTTCGGAGGACCTGAATCCGTTGCAGCTGACCCTCAGTTCGTAGGTGCCGTAGGGAACGTCGGCTTCGAAATATCCTTCTGCATTGGTTCCAGCCTCGATGCTCTGGCCGGTGGATGATCTCAAGGTTACGCGGGCATTCTCTATCGGGAACACCTCGTCGCCGCGGACACCGTGAACGTATCCATAGATGAGGGTGTTGGTCGCCCTCATGCCTATGATGTGGAGTTCGTCTCCTTCGCTGGACAGGGCGTAATTGCCGTCTGCGTCCTTCGGGGCGAGACTCAGGTCGAACGAATAGTACTGCTTCTCGGGGACGCTGGACATCCAGCTCCCGGGCAGGGTTCTGACTGTGAATCCGTTCATCTCGAACGACAGGTACGTCCCCTGTCCCGTTTCGAACGTGAATTCGAATCTGCCGCCGGAATCGGTGGTGCAAGTCCCTATGGTCGCAGACGATGCATCCAATAGCTTCACGCTGACGCCCTCGAGAGGCACGTTCCCTTCGTCTGAGAAGTTGTAGACGTAGCCGTAGATGGTCGTCATCTCGGGCTCCGGAACAGGCTCCGGCTCAGGCACCTCCCCGTTGCCGTTCGCGCAGACGGGATTCGCCGCAAGGGCGACCGCCAAGGCGGCGAGGGCCATAATCGTTGCAAGCAGGAGCGGAGCTCCGCGACCATTCTCCATGCCTCAGAATAGCACCGACGGATAGATAATGGTGATGAGCGAAGGATCGTTCAGGATCCATTCCCGGCTGTTTTCATGCTGTCTCGCGCGCGATTAGAAACGCTTATTATACGGTTGATCATGGGGCTGGCGATTGTGATCAAGATGCTGGAGAAAATGGATAGGACGTACACCAAAGAGGAAGTCATGTCGATGATGGAGCCTTTGATCTCCTCCTGGTTCGACGAGCGCTTCGACGGCCTCACGATCCCTCAGTCCAAAGCCATACCCGTGATCCACCAGAGGCGCAACGTCCTGGTGTCGTCCCCCACCGGTTCCGGAAAGACTCTGACGGCATTCACCAGCATCATCAACGAGCTCACGCGTTACGCCAGAGAGGGCACCCTGGAGGAGAGGGTGTACTGCATCTACGTCTCTCCCTTGAAGGCCTTGGCCAACGATGTCAATCGTAATCTGAACGAGCCTCTGGCCCAGATGCGCGAACTCGCCGCCGAGCGCGGCATGAACGTTCCGGATATCCGTGTCGCCGTCCGTTCCGGGGACACTCCCCAGAATGAGAGACAGAGGATGGTGCGCCACCCTCCGCATATCCTCATCACCACACCGGAGAGCCTGGCCCTCATCCTTTCCGCTCCCAAGTTCAGCGAGGCGTTCAAGAATGTCGAGTGGGTCATCCTCGACGAGATCCACGACATATGCGATTCCAAGAGGGGGGCCTTCCTGTCCTTAACGCTCGAGCGTCTGAGGAACCACTGCGAGAAGGATTTCGTCAGGATAGGGCTGTCGGCGACGCTGGCTCCGATCGAGGCCATCGCCGGATACCTCGTCGGATGCAATCCCGACGGGAGCTCCCGCGACGTGGCCCTGGTGGAGTCCGGATCCAAGAAGACCCTGGATCTCAAGGTCATATGTCCGGCCGCGGATATGACGACGCTGCCGTCGGACATCGTCAATTCGATGATGTACGACCAGCTGAAGGAGCTCATCGACCAGCATGATACGACCTTGGTGTTCACGAACACGCGTTCCGGGGCCGAGAGCGTCGTCTACAAGCTGAAGGAGAGAGGTCTCGAGAGCGTCGAGGTCCATCACAGCTCGCTCGGCAAGGAGATCAGGCTGGACGTCGAAGAGAGGCTCAAGCACGGGGAGATAAAGTGCGTCGTATCCTCCACTTCTTTGGAGCTGGGCATAGACATAGGATCCGTGGACCTCGTATGCCAGATCGGATCTCCGAAATCGGTCGCCAAGGGACTTCAGAGGATCGGCAGGAGCGGACACAGCTTCGGCAAGGTCGCCAAGGGCCGTCTGCTGGTCTTCGATCCGGACGACCTCGTAGAGTGTGCCGTCCTATGCAGGGCCGCCCACCGCGGGGATATCGACAGAGTGGGGATTCCGGAGAATTGCCTCGACGTGCTGTCGCAGACCGTCGTCGGCATGAGCCTCGACAGGAAATGGGGCGTCGACGAGGCCTATGATCTCGTCAGGGGTTCGTACTGCTACCGCAACCTCGATAGGAAGAGCTTCGAGCAGGTCCTCCGCTATCTCGGAAGCAAGGATGATTTCGAAGGAGTCTACTCCAAGATATGGTACGACGAGGAGGACGGGCAGTTCGGCAAGAAGAAAGGATCGAGGATGATCTACTTCATGAACCTCGGGACCATCCCGGAAGAGGCCAACTACCGCGTCGTGACGAATCACGGGTCGACGGCAGGAGAGCTCTCAGAGAAGTTCGTGGAGCGCCTGTCTCCCCGCGACGTCTTCGTGCTGGGAGGCCGCTCGTTCGAGTTCGTCCGTTCCAAGGGCATGACGGCGTACGTGAAGGAGGCCAGCGGGAGGAAGCCGACAGTCCCCTCATGGGCGGGCGAGATGCTGCCCAGAAGCTTCGATCTCTCCATGGACGTCGCAGAGTTCCGCGGCGAGATGGAGTCGCGCATAAAAGAATCCGATGCGACGGCCATCGAGGGCATATCGAAGGAGTTCGACGTCGATTCGGGATCGGCAAAGAGCATTCTATCCTATTTCAGGGAGCAGGAGGCGGTCGCGGGATTCATACCCGACGCGAAGAGGCTGGCCATCGAGGAGTACATCGACCCGTCCGGCAACCAGAAGCTCGTGTTCCACTATCCGTTCGGACGCAGGGTGAACGACGCCCTCTCCCGCGCTTACGCCTACAGGATAACTGGATCCATTGGATCCAACGTATCGGTCACGATATCGGATGACAGCTTCATGCTCGGTCTTCCGAGGAAGATCGACCCGTCGTCCGTTCCCGGGATGATCCGCTCGACCGAGCTAGAGCCCGTGCTCAGGAAGTCCATCCGCGATTCGGAGATATTCAAGCTGAGGTTCAGGCATACCGCCGCACGCAGCTTCATGATCCTCAGGAACTACATGGGGCGTCCGATATCCGTCAACAGGCAGCAGATAAGGTCCACCTATCTGCTCGAAGCCATGGGCGATATGGAGGATGTCCCCGTCATCGAGGAGACCTATAGGGAGGTCCTCGAGGACGATATGGACGTGAAGAACGCCCGCTATGTCCTCGAGCTGATCGAGTCCGGAGGGATGACGGTCTCGACCATACGCTTCACCGGCACCCCTTCGCCTTTCGCCCATTCGGCGATCCTGTCGGGATTCTCCGACATAGTGCTGATGGAGGATCGCTCGGCCCTTCTGAGAGAGCTGCACCGCAAGGTCCTGTACCGTGCGCTCGGCGACGAGATAAGCGAGTTCGAGTTCACAGAGGACCAGATAATCCCGTACTATGCGCAGAAGCCTCTGCGGGTCTCGTGCCGGGACGACATCCCGAAGCTGCTCATGTCCACCGGTCCCCTGCAGGCCATCAGGCAGAGGGGAAGGAACATCTACGCCTATTCGGACGAGGACAAGGCCACGGTTGACGGATGGGTGAGGGAGCTGATCAACGACGGCACCCTGGGCACCGTCTTCCTGGACGAGACCCATGTGATGGTCGCATCGGAGATCCCCTACTACGCGGCTGCCACACGCAAGGAGAGGAGGCTCAACGAGACCGACGAGGAGATACTCGCGCGCATCGGCGAGAGGACCCCGATGTCGGATCTGTCATCGGCACTCGATGTGAGCGAGGACAAGGCCTTCAGGTCGGTCAGAAAGCTCGAGTCCATGTATCTGGTTACCCGCACAGGCATCATGGGCAACAACCGGTGGCTGTTCTCCAAGGCGGAGTTCCCCGAGATCGACCGCACGGCGGCCGCCGAGCGTATAGTCCAGCGCTATCTGGAATGCTTCGCCCCCGCCACCGTCCAGGAGATCGCATTCTCGCTGTCGATGGAGGAGTCCGATGTTCGTGCAGCCTTGGAGGCGCTCTGTGCCGAGGAGGAGGCTGTCAAAGGCAGGTTCCTTATCTCCGAGAGCGACCAGTACATGCTAAAGCTGGACTACATGCGTCTGAAGTCCGGCAAGGACAACGTCTTCGACTACGAGACCGTGGAGCGCTACAGGCTCTCGAAAGGCGAGAGGTTCGGCACCATCCGCGAGTTCTTCGAGTTCTACGGATCCGCGGGCAGCGAGCTCGATGTCTTCCTCCGTGTCGACGGGTTCAGCCTGCGCGAGTGGCAGGAGATGCGCAGGGACGGGGAGATCCTCCTCGGCAGATTCGTCAGGGGAAGGGTCAGGTTCGTCCTGAAGGAGGATGCCGACCGTCTGGCTGCTTTCAGGAGTGACGAGACGCAGCCCGGCGACGAGCGCGTGCTCGAGGCGATAGAGCGTCTGGGCCGTGCCACGCTCAGGCAGATCGTCGCTGCCACAGGCATGGAGAAGGATGCCGCCAAGGAGGCGGTGATGAGGATCGACAGATCGCTGAAGGTCATCCGCGCGTTCGACAGCAAGGAGGACTGGGGGACCGAGAACACGTACGAGATCTACGAGCCGGACGAACCCGGGGACGATGCGGCGAGGATCCTCACCGAGGCGGCCGTGCGCGGATACGGCCCGGTGCCGTCCGGAGCCATGAGATTCATAACGGGGCTATCCGCCGATCAGACCGAGGCTCTGGCGTCCGAGATCGGGGCCGAGACCATCCTGGTCGGCGAGGGCCAGTCGCCGATGCTCGTCATGCCCGATGAGATCCCTCTTATGACCAAGGTCCCCGAGCAGGACTATCCGATCAGGATCATGTCGCTGAGCGATCCGGATCTGGGCTCCAAGTGGGCCGAGATCACGTCGCGCTACGGAGACAAGTGGATCTATCCCATCGTGATGGGCGACATGGTGGTGGGGGCCCTGGAGATGTGGGAGATGGCAGGCGTCATAGACATCAGGGGGATGGACATGGACTCCCCGGACATGCTCCCCGACGTCCTCGATGCCGTGGATTTCATGATGGGGTTCTACAGGCAGAAGGGCATGGAGATCGTGCGCATCCGCGAGATCCTTTCAAAGGACGCCGCCGATCTGGACCAGGCTGCCGTGGACGCCCTGACTGCTCATGGATACTTCTTCGTCAACGGATTCTACGCCAAAGGCCGCTTCGAGCCTTGGAGCATCCCGGAGGAGCTGCTCGTGTCCCTCGCCATCCGCTCCCAGGGCATTTCGAAGACCTCCCGCCTTCCGGATGCCGGGGCGCTTCTGCGCGCGAGAGGGTATGTCAGGGGCGACCAGGAGCTCCTGATCCGTGTGAAGGACGGCTCGTCGCTGAAGAGGCAGCTGGACGGGACCGGAGCCGTGAAGATGGTTCTCATGCCCTCATACGTCGGATACGCCAGCCCTTCGACGGCATCGCTGTACAGGGCCGCCAAGAGAGGACCCTTGAGCGAGCCGGCCAAGAATGTGCTCGGAATAATCAGGCGCGATCAGCCCGTGTCCAAGAAGGACATCCTGTCTTCCTCCCCGTATTCCCAGGAGGCGACGTCCGATGCCATCTCCGAGCTCATGCGCATGTCCGTGATAGGGCAGGAGC
Organism: Methanomassiliicoccaceae archaeon UBA480; assembly: GCA_002506425.1. Classification (GTDB taxonomy): domain Archaea; phylum Thermoplasmatota; class Thermoplasmata; order Methanomassiliicoccales; family Methanomethylophilaceae; genus Methanoprimaticola. Next base: position 56,414 of record DAXO01000064.1, read on the forward strand.
TGGATTCCCGCTACGTCGAGATCAAGGATGACGGGATGGACCGCGAGGAGGCGCTCAAGGAGATCGCGAAGAGGCATTTCGACGGATTCGGATCGTTCACCGCCGAGATGATGTCCGTGTTCATGGACAGCGGGAGGATGTCGGACACGCGCCGCATCCTGGCCGAGCTCGAGGACGAGGGCTTCCTTAAGAAGGGATTCTTCGTCGAAGGCGACCCTTCCCTCAGGTGGATGAAGGCGTCGGATGTCGGAAAGGAGCCGATGCGCTTCGCCGAGGCGTTCGTGCTGAATTCCCAGGACAACCTCAGCCTTTATCTGAGGGATCTGATAAAATCCCATTGCGGATCCGCAAGGTCGGTCATCATGCACGGAGCGGGCATCATAGGATCGTTCAAGGGCAAGATCTGCGCGTCGGGAGCAAAGGTAGAGGAATTCGAGGGATCCGACCGTGCATCCCGCGTCATGAAGGAGGCCGCCCAGTCCGTAGGCGTGAGGATCGAGAGCCAGAGGCAGATGGACGATGACGATTGGGACGTATCGGAGTTCTACTCGAAGCTGAATCTCGGTTCGAGGCGAGATCGAGGTTAACGCCATTAAACGTATATGATTGGAAGGCATCGGAGGGGACATGAAGATACCCTGCGAAGTCGTCGTCTGGCAGATCCTGCCGCTCATACGCAGGGAGCTCGCGCGCGAGCTCGTGGAGAAGCACGGCATGAAGCAGGCCGAGGTCGCCAAGATATTCGGTGTGACCAACGCCGCGATCTCGCAGTATCTCAACGGGAAGCGCGGAGGGGAGTATTCGAACGCGCCTATGTACTCCCGCTTCATCGACGAAGTCGGCGCTTCCGCACGTTCGGTGGCCGCGGATCCGTCCTGCTACGGTCCCGAGCTATGCCGGATGTGCGGGGTTGTCAAGCACATAGGCCTTCTGGCGCTGATATACAAGGAGCAGACCGGAGTCTACCCTCCGGAGTGCTGCACGGATACCAACATCGGGAGGGAATGAATTCGCTATGGTACAGCAGCTCCTGGGCGTAGCCCGCGTATCTGCCGAACAGCTTCCTGCCATAGGCCGATACGGTCCTGTACGATCCCTTCACGCCGTATATCCGCTCCATGACGTGCGCTATGCGGACATCCACGGGGAATGCTTCGAGATGCCCGTATCCGAATATCGCGACGCAGTCCGCCACCTTCGGCCCCACCCCGTCGATCTCCATGAGCGTCTTCGTGCAGTTTGCGTAGTCCAGCTCCTTGATGCCCTTCGGATCGATGTCGCCCTCCTCGACGCGGCGGGCGAGCTCCAGGAAGCGCTTTTCCCTGAATCCGAGCTTGCATCCGCCGATACGGTCGGCTCCGTCCAGAATCTGCCTCGGAGTCGGGAACGCGCGTCTAGATCCTAGATCGGTTCCGAATGCATCGCACACCGATTCGACCATCTTCCCTATGCGGGCCACATTGGCATTGGTCGCCAGGAGGTAGGTGGCCAGGCATTCCCATTCGTCCTGCTTCAGGATGCGGAGCCCCGGGCAATGGGCGGAGAGCGATGCGACGTAGGGATCCCTCTCGGATATCTCCCCGATTATCATGTCGAGTTCGTCCTCCGAGCGGAAGTATTCCAGCAGGGTCTTCTCCGAAACGTCTCCTTCAGCGACTATCCCGTCCTCCGACTGCTTGAGATTGACGATGCTCTTCCCAAGGACTCCCTGCCATATGTCGCCCGTCTTCCTCCACCGATGAGCCTGTCCGCACCCCAGCGTCGGGTCCAGCCTGACATCGATCTTCAAATGCATGCCCGTGAATCGACGATATCCAATAATAACTTGGATATCCATCCGGAGGAGCATGAGATTCGGACCTGCAGGCTATCCTTCGGCTGGAAAAACGCCCGAAGGCGCTCTGGAATACACCCGCGGATTGGGGCTGGATGCGCTGGAGGTCGAGTTTGTCCGCGGCGCCCGCATAAGGCCGGAGCGCGCTGCAGAGATAGGCGCGAAGGCGAAGGAGCTGGATATCAGAATGAGCTGCCATGCCCCTTATTTCATCAGCTTCAATTCGGACAATCCGGAGACGCGCGAGAAGAGCATAGGTTGGGTCATGGACACGGCACGCGCCGCTCACAGTCTCGGAGCATACATAATAGTCATACACGCCGCCTCCTACGGCAAATCGCCCGATACCGCTCTCGATTCGGTTGTGGAAGGGCTTTCGAAATGCAAGGACAAGCTGGACGACGAGGGGATCAGGGATGTGATCCTCGGAGTCGAGACTATGGGCAAGACGGGTCAGTTCGGAACCCTGAAGGAGATCGCCCAGGTGGTCGACCGGGTCGATGGCGTCCGTCCGGTCCTCGATGTGGCCCATGTGCATGCCAGAGGCCATGGATGTCTCAAGACCGAGGCGGATATGAAGGCTCTCACAGACGAGTTCTTCTCGATCAGCGGGCCGATCGCGCATTTCCACATAAGCTGCATAAAGTACGGCGAGAAGGGCGAGATCTCCCATCTGCCTCTGGATGCCAAGGATCCGGACATGTCCCTGCTGGCACATGCTCTGGAGGACTCCAAGCAGGATTGCACCTTCATCAGCGAATCCCCGCTCATAGAGGCTGATGCGGTAGTGTTCAGGGATATGTTCCCGCAATACCGCAGGTGATGGGGGCGGTCCGGACCTCGTGCGACGGGGTCTCGGACCTTCCATCTAGTGTTAAATAGGTGTAAACTATCGCGCTTTCAGTGCCACTGTGGCTCAGCGGTAGAGCGGCGGTTTCGTAAACCGTAGGCCGGGGGTTCGATCCCCTCCAGTGGCTCCATCACTCCTCAGCAGCCGTGGTCTCCTTCGTTCTTGCGGCTCATGTAGGTGTTCACGATCTTTATCGCGCATACATCCCCGCACATGGAGCACCCTTCGCTCTCCTCGGTGCAGCCTCTGCACCTGTACCTTCTGGCCTTGTCCGGGTCTATGCAGACGTCGTACATCGTGTTCCAGTCGAGCGCCTTTCTGGCCTTGGCCATGCGCTCGTCCCTCTCCGCGCCTATGCCTCTGCACAGGTCGCCCACGTGGGCGGCGATCTTCGATGCGATCACTCCCTCTCTGACATCATCCACATCGGGAAGAGATAGGTGCTCGGCCGGAGTGAGGTAGCAGAGGAAGTCCGCGCCCGCCTGTGCGGCGACGGAGCCGCCGATGGCTCCGACGATGTGATCGTATCCCGGCGCTATATCGGTGACAAGAGGTCCGAGAACGTAGAACGGAGCTCCGTCGCAAAGCCTCTTCTGGAGCTGTATGTTCATCGGCACCTGGTCCAGCGGGACGTGCCCGGGACCTTCCACCATGTTCTGGACTCCTGCCTCCCTGGCGCGTCTCACCAGATGTCCGAGCGTCATGAGCTCTGAGAACTGGGCCTGGTCGGAGGCATCATGGATGCACCCGGGTCTGAAGCCGTCTCCGAGGGACAGCGTGAATTCGTATTTGCGAGCCATCTCGAGCAGATAGTCGTAGTTCTTGTAGAGCGGGTTCTCCTCCTCATTGTGGAGGATCCAAGCAGTGAGGAACGATCCTCCTCTGGAGACGACGTCCATCAGACGTCCGCTCTTTTGCAGCCATCTCACGGATTCGCGAGTTATGCCGCAGTGCACCGTCATGAAGTCCATACCGTCCTTCGCGTGCTTCTCAATCCCGTTGAATATGTCGTCTTCAGTCATCTCGACGACGGCATTTTTCCTGGCGGCGGTGAGGCCGGTCTGGTAGATCGGGACCGAGCCCATCATCACGGGACATTCGGCCAGCAGTCTGGCACGTATAGCGTCTATGTCTCCTCCCGTGCTCAGGTCCATGACGGCGTCCGCACCGTACTTTATGCCGACGCGGAGCTTCTCGAGCTCCGAATCCAGGTCCACGATGTCTCTCGAGGTCCCCAGATTCACGTTGATCTTGATGGATAGCCCTTCTCCTATCGCCGCGGGTTCTGCATCGTGGACGGGGTTGTGCGGAGCGCATATGCGTCCTGCAGCTATCCCGTTGCGGATGAATTCAGGACTCACGCCCTCCTTCTCGGCGATCCTTCTCATCATATCGGTGATCTCGCCCCTGCGGGCCTGGTCCATGATGGTGCTCATTGCTCCTGGTATCCTCCGGTGTATGTATAGCCTTACTGTAGGGTTCTGGAACCGTTGTCCAACAGTCGTGTGCGCGCACGCGCGATTATATATAGGCAGCACATCGCCCAGACAGTGAAATTTATGGATGGGGACTACGAGAAGGCCGAAGAGGACTACGGCGCGGATTCCATCGTTGCGCTGCACGGTCTCGAAGCCGTCAGGAAGAGGCCCGGGATGTACATCGGATCTACCGATTCCCGCGGTCTGCACCACATGGTGTACGAGGTCGTCGACAACGGAATCGACGAGGTCATGGCGGGATTCGCCACGGAGGTTGACGTCTCGATCAACGAAGACGGATCCGTAACCGTGACGGACAACGGAAGGGGGATACCTACGGCCATGAACCACGCTGAGGGGAAGTCCGCCTTGGAGATGTGCCTCACCGACCTGCACGCGGGCGGAAAGTTCAATCAGAACAGCTACAAGGTCTCCGGAGGACTCCACGGCGTCGGAGTCTCCGTCGTGAACGCCCTGTCCAAGAAGCTCGTCGCGATCATCGACAGGGAAGGGAAGCGCTTCAGGCAGTCGTACAAGATCGGAATTCCCGATGGGCCCGTGGAGGTCATAGGCGATTCTGACCGCCACGGCACGCAGATCACCTTCTGGCCCGACCCCGACATATTCGAGACCGTTACGTTCGATTACGCGACTCTGCAGAACAGGTTCCGCAACCAGGCCTTCCTGAACACGGAGGCCACGATCAACTTCGAGGACAAGCGCACGGGGAAGAAGGAGCGCTTCCACTACGACGGCGGAGTCTCCGAATTCGTTCAGTACCTCAACAGGTCGAAGACCCCGCTGCATCCCACCCCCATACGTTTCGAGGGAGAGAGGAACGGAGTCACGATAGACATCGCCATGCAGTGGACGGACGGTTACAACGAGGAGATCGACTCCTTCGTGAACACCATCTACACTCCCGAGGGCGGAACGCATCTGACGGGGTTCAGAACCGCTCTCACCAAGACGATAAACGACTACGGCAAGGCGAACAATCTCCTGAAGGACACGACTCTCGAGGGAAGCGATTGCCGCGAGGGTCTCACCGCCATCGTGAGCATCAGGATGCCCGAACCCCAGTTCGAGGGTCAGACCAAGGCCAAGCTGGGAAGCAGCGTCGCGCAGGGAGCGGTCTCCGCCCTCATGAACGAGAAGCTCTCCGAGTACCTGCTCGAGAACCCGCAGGTGGCCCAGCTCATCGTCAAGAAGGCCATTTCCGCCTATGAGGGCCGCGAAGCCGCGAGGAAGGCGCGCGACGCCACCAGGAGGAAGAGCGTTCTGGAGACCACGAGCCTTCCCGGGAAGCTCGCGGACTGCTCCGAGAGGGATCCGTCCAAATGCGAGCTGTACATAGTCGAGGGAGATTCCGCAGGAGGAAGCGCCAAGCAGGGCAGGGACAGGCAGTTCCAGGCCATCCTCCCTCTCAGAGGGAAGATCCTCAACGTCGAGAAGGCGAGGCCGGACAAGCTCCTGGACCATGAGGAGATCAAGAACCTCGCGATAGCCATAGGAGGCGGGATAGGCAAGGAGTTCGATGTCTCGAAGATCCGCTATCACAACGTAGTCATCATGACCGATGCCGATGTGGACGGAGCGCACATCGGGACTCTGCTCCTGACTCTGTTCTACAGGCAGATGAAGCCGCTCGTCGAGGCAGGGCATGTGTACATCGCCATGCCTCCTCTGTACAGGGTGTACAAGGGCAAGAAGCAGATCTACGCCTACAACGACGAGGAGATGTCCGCGGCTCTGGCCGAGCTCGGACAGGGGGCCAACGTCTCCAGGTACAAGGGTCTGGGAGAGATGAACCCGCAGCAGCTGTGGGAGACCACCATGAATCCCGAGACCAGGGTGATGAAGAAGGTGACCATCGAGGACGGGATCCTGGCGGACCAGCTGTTCTCCGTCCTGATGGGCGACGACGTCGAGCCGAGGCGCGAGTTCATCATCGAGCATGCCCACGAAGTGATCAACCTGGATGTGTGATATCATGGACGGAGAGAAGAAACTGATAATCCAGCCCATCGAGAAGGAGATGCAGCGCTCCTACATCGATTATTCCATGAGCGTCATCGTGGGCCGTGCTCTGCCCGACGTCCGCGACGGACTCAAGCCCGTCCACAGGAAGATCATGTTCGCCATGAACAACCTGGGCCTCCAGTACAACCGTCCGCACAA
>DAXO01000024.1:0-942 GCA_002506425.1 Methanomassiliicoccaceae archaeon UBA480
GAATGATTGCATCCAGGTTCTTTATTAGCTCCGGCACATCCTTCTTCACAGAGTTCCACAGTTTTCTCATACTGAAGTTGCAAGTTCCATAAGAGTGAGCTATGGCGCAATGAAGACCGTATATTCCCTCTCATTCGATTTCTGGATGCTTCTGTTGCAATGCAACAGACAGCGAATCGGCACTGTTTCCAATAATCTGGCATTGCATCGCGCATATATCCAGGAGATCTTCATTGCTCTCGAATTATTCAAAGGTCAAACCCTCTGTATTCCTGACAATGCGTTGAGCCGCGGTCAGCATCGTATTCAATGTGTCGATGCCGTTATTCCGCATACACAAGCACCAGATCCGGGCGTATCCTGTTGATGAAATCTGCGCTCGCATCGGATGGGATTATGACTAGATCTTTTTCCAGCGCACGGTTGAGTTTGCTGTATAGCCTTCCTATGCCGAAATAGCTGTCGATATCTTCTGAATCGATGAGAATGTCTACATCACTTTCGGGAGTCGCTTCTCCGCGTGCGTATGAGCCGAAGACGTATACGCGCTCGATGCCGAGCTCCTTGGCGATGGGTGCGATGATGTTGGCCAGTTCAGCCAAGGAGTATACTTTTCCGTTAGGGTGGACCTTCGACCTCAACTCTCGCCGAACTATAATCGATAGACGACTACAAAAGGCAATATAAGCTGTGATTCTCGCTATCCTCGAACTGCTCAGATATCGAACCTTCCGTTTACAATGCGTCAAGCCGTGTTCAGCATAGTATTCGACGTTCTGTTGTAGTCGCTTCCGCTGATCTGTGGTGCGCATGTTTATCCGCTCCGTTCCTTTTCCGACATCAGATGTACGAGCTAGTCAGCATCGCAGGGAACACGCATGTCATCCAGAGCCCCACCAATGTAGGTCTTGTGAGGACCGGAGAGGGGGAGGCGGTGCTGAT
>DAXO01000024.1:1075-4715 GCA_002506425.1 Methanomassiliicoccaceae archaeon UBA480
CATATCGGAGGGAACAGGTACCTGCAGGGGCAGACCGGATGCAGGATATACGCGCCCGGGACCGAATGCTGCTTCACCCGCCATCCGATCCTCGAGCCTACCGCTCTGTACGGAGGATGCCCTCCGCCGGAACTCCGCCACAAGATGCTGATGGCGCAGGAGAGCGACGCCTCCCCTCTGACTCCGGAAGCGCTTCCAGATGGCTTCGAGATAGTTCCGCTTCCCGGTCATTCAATGGACATGGTCGGATTCCGCACCCCGGACGACGTGGTGTTCCTCGGAGACTGTCTGGCAAGCGCCCGCACCCTCGACAAGTACGGGGTGGTCTTCCTGCACGACGTCGGAGCCTACATGGCCACGCTGGAGAGGGTCGAGGGGATGGATGCCGTCTCGTTCGTTCCGGCCCACGCCGAGCCGACGGAGGACATAGCTCCGCTGGCAAGGCTCAATATCGAGAGGACTCTCGAGGTTGCCGACAGGATCGAGTCGATATGTTCCGACGCGAAGGGATTCGACGGCATCCTGAAAGAGGTGTTCGATGCGTACTCGCTCAGGATGGATGCGATCCAGCATGCTCTCGTGGGAGGAACGGTCCGCTCGTATCTGACATGGCTGAAGGAGAAGGGAAGAGTGGACTGCCATTTCGAGGACAACACGATGCTCTGGCAATCCCTCCGATGAGAATCGCAGACGCCCGACCGGCCTGCGATGAGCCGGTTTCCGCTCCGGAGTTCCGATTGCAAGATTCGATTTCACATCATATAGTCCGGGTAGTCTCCGAAGTCTATCTCTCCTCTGGGAACGATCTCGTTGATGAATGCGCATGCGAAGAGCGGATAGTTCTCCACCCCATTATCGTCTTCGAACACATTCGTCTTTCCGAATTTGATGCGTCTATCGAATTTGAAGACTTTTTCCGCTTTGTTAAGTGAAGGGGATTTCCTGCTGCGGCCGGATTTCACCTCTATCGCAATCATGGATCTTCCGCGTTCGATCAGGAAGTCCAATTCCATGCGGTCCTCTCCTCCGGTCTTCCGATAGTATCTCACCGGCAGTCCGTTTTTCAGGATGGCTTCGGCGACCGCATTCTCGGCGACCGCGCCCATGTTGTACGAGATGTCCCCGTAATAGATTGCCTCGGCTGCATTCGGCCCCATCATACGCATCAGCAGGCCTGTGTCCGTGATGTAGAGCTTGAAATCATCGTACTTCACCTGGGATTCTAGCGGATGCGTGGGAGACCTCACATTGTAGCACATGTTGGCATACCCTGCATTCCTGATCCATTCCAATGCCCAGAAGTACTTGGTCAGATTGGCATTCGTATCCGTGTCGTCGGTTATGCGGGAGAATGTGAACTTCTTTCCGTCCATTGACAGCTGTCCCGGAAGAGACCGCAGAACGTTCCTGATCCTCTCAGCCTCCTTAGGGCTGTTGTATTTTGTGATGTCTGCCTGATGGCGGGACAGGATTCTGTCCTGTGCCTCGGAGGCCTTTGAGAACAGTCCGGTCTGGAAAAACGCATTGACGGCATCCGGCATCCCCCCGACTATAAGATAGTCGCGATACAGTTTGGAGAAAGATTGCAACCGGGACTCCTCGATTGCGGTCCTGTTCCTGAGGGAATCCTTCAAGGGCGAGATGGCATCATCGGTCAATCCTGCAGCCCAGAGGAATTCCTCGAAGTCCATTGAACGGAGTATGAGCTCCTCGGTCTGACCGATCGGTGTGAGCGGTATGCTCTCATCGGAATGGTCTTTCCTTCTCAGGGTGTAATTGTTAAGGCCTAGGAGTGAGCCTGATGCCACTACATCGTATCTGCCGTCTTCTGCGAAGCTTTTCAGTGACTGATCGGCCCGGGGGCAGTCCTGTATCTCGTCGAGGATGATCAGGGTTTTCTTTGGTTCGATCGGTATCTTGGGACGATTGATGTTCAGGCTCCGCACTATCGTATCTACATCGAGACTGTCGTTGAATGCTCTTTTGGCATCGGAATCTCTCGTGAAATCGATATAGTAGCAATGTGCGTAGTTTTCTTCCGCGAAGTGCTTGAGGATGAACGTTTTGCCGACTTGCCTCGGGCCTTTAAGGACTAAGGGCTTGTGTTCTCTCGATTTCCAATCCATGATCTTATCATAGATCTTCCTGCGGAGCATGACTGCACATTGTAATAGATGTATTTCATAGTATCCGAATTGTAATGTATTCCCGATTATTTTCAATGTAAAAACAATGAATTCCTTATTATATAACATCAAAAAACAATGAATTCCGTATTTTTCAGATAGTCATTTTAATGGATTCCGTGTTTGTAAGTATTATTCGATAGCGGAAACCGTGGGAGAAAACAATTTGAGAATAACTGGCCGGGCGGCCGGAGCACATGCTTCGACGACCCGGCTGTGTTTCTCGAATCGATATCACGCCGGTAAGAAGTTCACCGAGATCATGGCCAGATTCGAATCATAGGAGGCGAATCCGGTCGCCTCTCCTTTATCGAGGGGTACAGAGTAGACGATGCCGTACGTATGCGATTCGCCCTTCTTGATGAAGACATCATACTCGTCGCCGTTTCCCATGACGCTCACGTCGAACGCATGAGAGTGCCTGTCCGGGCGGTACATGTCGGATCCGATCTTCATTTTGATCCCCATATCCGATATCCTGATCCCGTCATCGAAGGTCTCGTTCGTCACGGTGAACTTGTAGACCACGAACTTGCATCCCTCTGCAGGAACGACGGTTCTGGTTTCGTAGAAATGGTCCCGGTACTCGAATCCCTCCGAATATCCGTCTACAGCCTGATACGTGATACTGAGTGTAGGCAGCCATATCGCATAGAGAACGACGTATCTGTCATCCGGATAGAATCTGTCGCCGTTGTGATGCACATGGTTCAGGTTTCTCGGATTCTTATCCTCCGACCAGCCGCCGAATGCATACCCGTCCCGAACCGGATCGTTCGGTGCCACGACCCTGCATGCATCGAATAAGTCGAATTTACATGTCGCAGGAGTCTCCCCTTCTCCGCCGTTGAGATCGTACGAGACGTATCTGACAGGAGTCCAGACCGCATACAGCGTCTTCGAATCCATCGTATAGAACGTGGAACCGTGGAAGTACGTGTTGTAACGGTCTGATGAGCGAGGTCTCTCGCACCATCCTCCGAACTCGTACCCTTCCCTTTCGGGAACCATGTCGCATTTCAGCCTGATGTAGCCGGGCATGGCCTTCTGGGGTTCAGGAGGCTCCCCCTCCGCACCATTCAGATTGTATGTTATCGTTATCCACTCATCGCTTGCCTCGATCTCATGTTCAGGCGAATCATCGCTTGCCATGATGAAAACGCCTGCAGCTCCCAAGGCTATCAGGGCCAGGAGGATCGGGAACGTCATCAGAGGGTCCTTCACTCTTCCAGTCATGCATCTATCATGGACGGGCAATATTCTTAATACCTCGGAGCTGAAGAGGCCTTCCTCGCCGTATCATCGAGATTCCGCATCCGGAATATCGGTTTCCAAGATTCGCGCACATGTCTTCGCAGATATCGGCAGAATCAGATGGAGTAGTCTCTGAGGGGCCGGCGGACGCGCATCGCTTTCGATAAGCATTATCAATCGAATTTAATTTACGATTTTGA
>DAXO01000034.1:0-1431 GCA_002506425.1 Methanomassiliicoccaceae archaeon UBA480
AGAGGCGGCGCTGGCGGAAGGCGTGAATCCGGTGGAGGCCATCAACGAAGGTCTCGTCAAGGGAATGGCAGTCGTCGGAGAGAGATATGCGGAGCACAAGGTCTACCTTCCGCAGGTACTGGTGTCCGCCAGGTGCCTGTACAGCGGATTGGACATTCTGATTCCGGCGATCCCCAAGGAGGATCTCGCCAACTCGAAGAAGGCTGCCACAGTGGTCGTGGAAGGAGACGTCCATGACATTGGAAAGAACATCGTCAAGACGATGCTCACAGCCGGCGGCTACATGGTAACTGACCTCGGAAAGGACATTCCATCTGCGCAGATTGCCGGAACCGTGAAGGACGACGGCATAGACGTGCTCTGCATGTCTACGCTCATGACCCCTACGATGGACAGGATGCCCGAAGTCATCAATCTGCTGAAGGAGAACGGCGCGCGTTCCAAGTGCACCGTCACAATCGGAGGACCCCCTACATCGGCCTCGTTCGCCAAGGAGATCGGCGCCGACCACAGGGATGGAAACGCACAAGACTGCATCAATTGGCTGAAGGCGATGTGAAATGGCAAAGGAAATGACCCCCTACGAGAGGGCTCTGGCTTCGATAAACAACGAGCCTGTGGACAGGCTGTGCTGCTATCCGCTGGCAGGTGCTACGTACCGCAAGATCATCGACAAGCCGGCAACCCTCCGCGAAATGTCGCAGGACCCGCACATCTGCGCGAAGTGCTTCCTGGCTGGAGCCGCACGCTACAATCTCGAGTTCACAGTCACGCTGACAGATCTCGCAGTGCAGGCGCACGACTACGGCGCTCATGTAAGGATGGACGAGGAGAACACGCCATTCGTCGACGGACATGTCGGCCATGGGCCCGAGGACTACGACAAGTTCCAGCCCCTGGATCCCGATCAAGGCAGGATCAAGTTCCTGATCGATGCGAACAGGGAGATCGCCGCAGGACTGAAGGACAAGACGTTCCTGGCCGTTCATGTGGAGGGACCTCTGCTCGCTCTGTCGCAGTCCATAGGAGCAGAGCAGCTCTTCATGGATATGTTCACGGACCCCGCTCCCGTCCACAGGGCTCTCGCCAATACGACCGAGACCTGTTCCCGCATACTCGCGAAGCTCTCCGCGGAGACCGAGACTCCGGCCATCCTTTGGAACTTCCTCTGGGGCAACTACTCTGTCCTGGGAGATGCCGAGTACCACGAGTTCGAGGACAACGACAAGTACGCGAAGAGGCTCATCAAGGAGACCCGCGAAGCCAAGCTGGGATTCGCAATCCACAACTGCGCAGACATGCCCCATCTGGACACCCAGATCAAGGAGTATGGCGCGGATGTGTACTCCATGGCATACTATCCCGACAACCCGAGCTCTCCCTCAGCGACGAAGGTTATCGAGGGCGGATACGCCGACAACTGTCTGATCG
>DAXO01000034.1:1452-5505 GCA_002506425.1 Methanomassiliicoccaceae archaeon UBA480
ACGGAAACACCGACCCGCAGGTCTTCGCCAGAGGCAATGCAGCCAGCATCGATGCTGCAGCGAAGGGGCTCTGCCAGGAGGTCAAGACCGCTCTCTGCAAGCGCGGACTGAACTCCCGCTGGTGCATAGGAAGCGGATGCGAGGTGCCTCCCGAGGTCCAGACACCCATCGAGAACGTGGACGCATACGTGAACGCCGTACGCAAGTACGGGAGGATGGACTGAGGTCCGTCGGCCCTGCCGGAAGGCAGGGCCTCAAAGGCGGGAGAGATCATGGCGAGCGGATACTTCGAGGCGATGAGAGGGCAGGGGTTCTCCTACAACAAANNGGATGCCACCCACAAGTATGGGAGGATGTCCTGAAAACTTTAGGTCCTGCCTATAGGCAGGACCACCAATCAACAGGGTGATGATTTGGCAAGTGGATATTTCGAGGCAATGAGGGAGCGCGGATTCTCATACAACACCACTGCTTCGGTCAGGAAGAACTTCACATGCCCCAGATGCGGATTCGTATTCTCGCTGGTGTATGCGAGGTCGATAGCGTGTCAGGGATGCTCCGAGGCTGCACTCGGGTGCCCCAAGGTTAGATGCGCGAAATGCGACTGCGAGTTCCCTATAGGAATGTCCTACGACGTATTCGGAAAGGTCCAGGAGAGGACTCTGTCCGATCATATGGGCTCCGTGGTCACGACCCGCAATGAAGGCCTCGGTCTCGTCTCCACGAGGCGCTGAGGCCGCAAACGCATTCTGTTTCCTCCATGACGACGGACGGGCATCCCGATCCGTCGTTCCATAGGGGTGGTCTGCCATGAAGATCGGATTGGGCTTGGATACGGGAGGAACGTTCACCGACGCGGTCGTCATGGACCTTGACGAATCGAGGCTTCTCTGCAAAGCCAAGGCACCGACCACCCATGAGGACCTCTGCATCGGTATCAGGGAGGCCGTAGGCCGGATGCCCGAGGATCTTCTGTCGAGAGTGGGGATCGTCTCCCTCTCTTCGACCCTCGCCACGAACTCGGTGGTAGAGGGCAAGGGCGCGAGAGTGGCGCTGGTGAGCATAGGCGGAGAATATGACGGATCATGTCCCGCAGACTATGCGGTCCGGGTCTCAGGCTCCCATGATCTGGGAGGAAGAGAGACGGTCCCTCTCGACGAGGATGCTGTCATCGCTTTTCTGAAGTCGATCGGCGGGCGTGTCGACGGTATCGCGGTGGCAGGATACCTTGCCGTCCGCAATCCGGAGCATGAGGTACGCGTCAGGAATCTCATATCCAAGATTCTCGGTATACCTGCGGTCTGCAGCCACGAGCTGTCCTCAGAACTCGGATTCAGCGAGAGAGCGAGCACCTGCATAATGAATGCCCGTCTGATACCGGTAATAGACGATCTGATACGTTCCGTAAAAGCAGTGCTCGGAGATATGGGGATCTCGGCCCCTCTGATGATCGTTAGGGGTGACGGATCGATGATGGGCGAAGCCGAGGCGCGCATAAGGCCGGTTGAGACAGTGATGTCCGGACCTGCGGCCAGCCTCATAGGCGCCATGCGTCTGACTGGACGTCGCGATGCCATAGTAATGGATATGGGCGGCACTACTACGGATATCGGGGTGGTGAGGAACGGCAGGCCCAGACTGGAGAAGGAGGGAGCCACGATAGGCGGAATCCGCACCAGAGTGGCCGCTGCGGAGATCTCGACTTCGGGCATTGGCGGAGACAGTCGCATCGGGGTCCTGAACGGAGAGGTGTTCCTTTCCCCGCTGAGGGTGATCCCTCTATGCCGTGCCGTTATGGCCTGGCCATCCTTGAAGAGAAGACTGGAAGGACCCGGAAGCATCGATTTCGCAACTGCTTCGGTTCAGACGGTCGATACTGTGGTTCTTGATACGGAGTTCTTCCTGACGGTCAAGGTGCCGTCCGACCTTTCCGACTATTCGGATACGGATGTTGCCCTCCTCCATGCCCTGGAGGGGGAGCCTCTGAATCTGAGGGAGGCTGGGGAGGCTCTGGGGATCCATCCGTTCATCCTCAATGTTAGGCGTCTTGAATCGAGAGGCCTCCTGCAGAGGATCGGATTCACTCCGACGGATCTGATGCATGCCTGCGGCACCTATAGAGAATATGATTATGCGGCTTCGGTCGCAGCCGTCGAGCGTCTGTCCGAAGCAGCGGGCATGGATGCCGGCGACTTCATGGATAGATGCAGGCTGTTGATCAGGGACAAGCTCTGCTCAGAGCTGATGGCCGAACTCCTATCTGAGGAGACGGGCACCAGGGCTCTGGGTCCTGGGGGAGAGGATCTTCTTTCCAAAGCGATATCTGGCGAACCGGGGAGGGATTACGGTTGCTCCATCAGAGTCACGAAGCCCATCGTGGGAATCGGCGCTCCGTCAGGGATGTACATTCCATGGGTAGGTGAAGCATTGGGGGCCGAGGTTCTCATCCACGAGGATTCCGATGTCGGGAACGCGGTAGGCGCGATATCCTCGTCTGTTTCGGAGACGGTCAAGGTTCTGATACGTCCGGAATCCATAGGTTCGGAGGATTCGTTCCAGGAGTTCTCCAGATTCGGAAGATTCGAGTTCGGCACCTTGGAAGAGGCGCTCCGTCATGCGGAGGGCCTGGCTACAGACAAGGCCCGCGAGTCGGTCATGTTGAGCGGGGCCGATGATATCGCGGTCTCGTGCGATATCCAGACGCGCAGATTCCGTTACGGCAACGGAGGCGAGGAGGCCATAATAGAGGTCGAGCTCACCGTCATCGCAGCCGGAAGGCCCAAGCAGTTCCCGTCGCAGCGAGTATCTCGATGAAGGCACGGTTATCTCGAACTCCGCACCCTTCTCCGTCTCGGGGCATCCGATGCCGAATTCCGACACCGTCGCGATGTTGTAGATCAGGAACATGCCGAATTTTCCCTCGTAGACTAGATCGAAGAGTCTCTCCCTCACGTCGGTAGGGATTCCTGCGCCGTTGTCCCTGTACGTTATGGTAAGGGTGCCGTCTCTGATGCCGCAGTCGACTGATATCCGGGTGACGTATTTCCCATGGGCGGCGGAGTTGAGGAGCATCTGCTTGAAGATCCCCGGAAATGCGGGATCCGCCAGGACTTTCAGGCCTTTGGCATCGTACGACAATTCGATGCCGGGAAGGTCCACCATGCGCTCCGCATCACGGATCGCGCCATCCAGATCGATCCATACGGGAGGATACATGCCGACGTTGCGATAGTCTTTCATGAAGAGGACGGTCTCGCCGAATCTGTCCACGGAAGGAAGAATCGCTGAGGGGATCCTTTCACGGAAGGTCCGGAACTGGTTGCGGCATCCCCAGAGGCAGTCGAGTACGGGCCCCTCCAGTATCGAGACGTGGTCCCTTACGCGGGAGATCTCCTCGTTACTCCTGGTGAGTTCGGACACGTCCCTCATGAAGACTGCGAATCCGGGACGAAGGTCCCCCTTCCCCTCGGTGCTGTACACGGTAACCTCGTACGTATGTCTGGATCCGCCGAACTCCGATACGAGGCTTCCCTTGGCGGATTCGCGCCCCTCCACGCGTATATCCCGAATGATATCCATCAGGATTTCCAGAGGTTCCGAGCGGGATTCGCTGGCGGAAACGGGGAAGCGCATTGACTGATCGAGGTCGAGAATCGACATGGCAGTCCTGTTGAGGTATGCGATCTTCATGTCGGATGTGATGAATGCCACTCCGGATGTGCCGACATCCGTCAGCTCGCGGAGGATCTGCGCGGGTGCGGCCGCCCTCTCCATCTCATCACGCTTGGAGAATGCTCTGAACGTGTCGCTGATCAGATGATTGAGCTGGAATTCATCTGATTCGGTGTATTCGCGAATCTTGTTGGCCACTCCGGCCGTGCCGTATATGCTGCCGTCCTCGGAGAAGAGAGGAACCATGAGGAGCCTCTTCAGCCTGACATGTCCTTCAGGGGTGCCCTTCTTCAGTATCTTGCGGTCGTTCTCATAGTCGTTGACGATGTAGGAGCGTCCGGTGCGGATGGGATCGCCCCATATCCCTGTGTTGTCGAGTTT
>DAXO01000013.1:0-163 GCA_002506425.1 Methanomassiliicoccaceae archaeon UBA480
CCGGGACGGCGACGGCCATGTGGCAGTATCCGAATCTGAGGTCCAGCTTCTTGATGATGGACACTCCGGCCTCGGCGACCTGGTCCTCTCCTGTTATGCCCACGTCGATGGCGCCCTTGGCGATGAACTCCGGGATGTCCTGGGCCCTCAGGAACAGGACCTC
>DAXO01000013.1:191-456 GCA_002506425.1 Methanomassiliicoccaceae archaeon UBA480
ACGTCCTGGTTCCTCGCTCTGATGTAGAGCTTCCTTCCGATCTCTTCGCCCAGGTCTAGCCCTGCCTTGGTCAGGAGTTCGATGGTCCTCTCGTTGAGACGTCCCTTGTTGGGTACCCCGAATTTGAGCGTCATATTGTCCTCTGGGCTTTCGTATTCTACATATGTAAATAACCGTTGCCGTCCGCTCCGGAGGGTCCGGCGTGCGGTCCCGTGATTCTGGACGTTCAGGCATTGAAGCATGCGGGCGAGGAGGCAGACCGCAT
>DAXO01000013.1:585-783 GCA_002506425.1 Methanomassiliicoccaceae archaeon UBA480
GGAATGAATTATCTACAAATATCGGATTAAATGATTTGCAAGTATCGGAGTATGCTTATATCCCATGCTCTATCCGAAGGATATGGAGGAGAAGGGCTTCTCGTACAGGTCCCGCATAGTGGACTCCACACTGAGACGGAAACTCAAGGGGAAGGGGGCGGTGCTGATAGAAGGTCCCAAATGGTGCGGCAAGACCAC
>DAXO01000013.1:819-7850 GCA_002506425.1 Methanomassiliicoccaceae archaeon UBA480
CAGTTCGCCCGCAGCATCCTTTCGGTTGACGATCCCGCTACAGTGGATGCCAATCGGATACTTTCGGAGATCGATCCGGAGAAGCTGCTCGATGGGGAGCAGCCGAGGCTTCTGGACGAATGGCAGGTCGCACCCAAGCTGTGGGACGCCGTGAGGCATCACGTGGACCATCACAAGGGCCAGGGCCAGTTCATTCTTACAGGCTCCTCCGTGCCTGCCGACATCTCGGAGACGATCCACTCCGGCACAGGAAGATTCAGCTGGCTGGTCATGCGTCCGATGACCCTCTTCGAATCGGGAGACTCCACAGGGGATGTGAGTCTTGCATCGTTGTTCGAATCGGGCCAGGTATCGGGATGCTCGGATCTGAACATAGACAGGCTGGCGTTCCTCGTATGCAGAGGAGGATGGCCGGAGTCTATCGATATGGATGAGGACGTGGCTCTGGATCAGGCGTTCGACTACATCGATGCCGTGATCAGAACTGACATGTCGCGCGTGGATGGTGTGGGGAGGGATCCGCAGAAGGTGCGCATGCTCCTCCGGTCGTATGCCAGGAATCAAGGAAGCCAGATCTCGCAGGCCTTCTTGTCTGCAGAGATATCCTCCGATGACAGGGCCGGCGTGTCCGAAGAGACGGTGTCGGAGTATCTCAAGGCGCTCAGGAAGCTGCATGTCGTGGAGGATATGGGCGCATGGAACCCGAATCTGCGTTCGAAGACCGCAGTCCGCACATCCGATACGAGATATTTCGTCGACCCGTCCCTGGCGGCTGCATCGCTCAGGATAGGCCCGAAGGATCTGATAAACGATCTGAACACATTCGGCTTCTTCTTCGAAGCTCTGGTGATCAGGGATCTCAGGGTCTACGCCGAATCGTTGGATGGAGATGTCTACCACTACAGGGACAACATGAACAACGAATGCGACGCTGTGATCCATCTCCGGGACGGGAGGTACGCCCTTCTGGAAGTGAAGCTCGGCGGCTCCACCCTGGTGAACGAAGGAGCCGAGGCATTGAAGAAGGTGCTAAGGAGGATCGATACCGACAGGATGGGAACGCCCGCATTCATGGCCGTCGTCACGGGCACCGACCGCTACGCATACAGGCGCGACGACGGCGTGCTGGTCGTTCCGATCGGCGCATTGAAGAACCGATCCCGTCTGTCGATGCGGAACGATAGTCGGAGGCCGGCCCCGTTCGGACGGGACCGGTCCGGGCATCACTGCCCCATCGCTTCTCTCACGTGCCTGACGAAGAGCTCTCTGAATCCTTCGAACTCGCCAAGGCCCCTGATGACGCATTCGACGGAGAATCCCTCTGAGGTCAGGAAGGACTTGAGCGAGTCGTCATCGTCTCCGGCCATGTCGTTGTTGGCGTGGTCGCCCGCGACGATCATGAACGGCACCGTGACGACCTCGCGGCATTTCGCATGGTTCATCAGACGGACGGTGTCCTCGAAGGACGGGAATCCCTCCACCGTGGTCACGAACACGTTGCCGATCCCGGCGCTCCAGAGCTTCATCTGCAGCTCGCAGTACGTGGCGTTGGCATAGTGCTCGGTACCGTGTCCCATGAGGACGAGGCCTTTGCCCTCGCACAGCGGGAGCAGGCAGGAGCGGATCGCGCCGACAGCGGCATCGTAGTCCTCGGAAGTGGTGAGCAGAGGCCTTCCTATGCTCAGCTTCCCGATGGATCCCGCATGCTCGGAGACGATCCTGACGATGTCGTCGAACTCGGTGCCGTTCATTATGAGGGTCGGCTGCACCACGACCTCGTCGAATCCCTCCGCGGAGAGCTTCTCCATGGCGTCGGTGACGTAGTCGATGCGGACCCCGTCGCGCTGGTTGACCTTCTTGATGATCATGCGGCTGGTCCAGGCGCGCCTGACCTCCCAATCGGGGAACTCCTCTGCGATGCGACCCTCGATGGCGTCTATGGTCTTCGCGCGGGTGTCGTTGTAGCTGGTTCCGAAGCTGGTGACTAGAATCGCTTTCTTGCTCATCGTTGGGATGTATCGTCCAACGCCGATAAAATGGAAACGGGGGCGCCCCTCGACGGGACGCCCGGTTTTGACGGGATCAGAGGATTCCCTTGGCTTTGGCGAGCTCTGCGTTGAGTACGGATCCTCCCGCACCGCCCCTCAGGGTGTTGTGGGACATGGCGAAGGCCTTGTAGTATCCGTTGCTCTGTCTGAGCCTTCCGATGGTGACGGCCATTCCGCGGGCCCTCTCGGGCTTGCCGGCCATGGCGTCGAACACGGGCTGCGGGCGGTTCTCCTCGTGCCTGACGATGATGGGCTGGTCCGGAGCGGAGGGAAGGCCCAGGGTCTGGGGCTCGCCGCGGAATCCCGCGAGGCAGGCCTCCAGCTCGTCGAGGGAGGGCTGGGCATCGGTGTCGAGGACCAGGGATTCTAGGTGCCCGTCGATTACGGGGACCCTGGCGCAGTTCGCCATGACCTTGAACGGGGCGTAGCGGAACTCGCCTTCGGAGTAGGTTCCGAGCATCTTGGCGAGCTCGGTCTCCATCTTCTCCTCCTCGTGGCTGATGAACGGGACGACGTTGCCGACAGCATCGAGGGAGGGGACTCCGGGGTATCCGGCACCCGAAAGGGCCTGGTAGGTCGATACGAAGACCTGCTTCAGTCCGAACGCCTGGTTGATGGCGTGCAGGGGTGCGGCGATGCCGGTCGACGAGCAGTTCGCGTTGGTCACGATGTATCCGCCGCTCTCGCCGTAGGTGGGCTGGTCCTTCACGGCATCGAACTGGCCGGGGTTGACCTCGGGGATGATGATCGGGACGTGGGGATCCATCCTGTGGGATCCGGCGTTCGTGAACACGGCGACACCGGCCTTCGCCAGTTCGGTCTCGGTCGGTCCGGCGAGGTCCGAGGGTATGCCGCTGAATGCGATTCTGCAGTTCTCGGAGATCTTCTTGATGTCCATGGTCTCGATCCTGCGGTCCATGGTCTCGTCCAGATAGACGTGGTCCCTGACCTTCAGGACGTCGCCGAGCCTCTTGCCCTGCGACCTCTCGGATGCGTAGAGCCCCTCGATCTCGAACCAGGGGTGGTCCTCCAGCATCTGGACGAACCTCTGGCCGATCATACCGGTCGCTCCAAGCACGGCTACGCTGATCTTGCTCATTGGAATGGCTCCTTAATCGTCCGGGCCATCCCCGCGCGGATATATGATGTTGTGGACGGCCGTCACTTGCAGGTCTTGCCGTCGGCCATGTCGTACCAGCGGTCGGATTCCCCGATGTCCACGTCGACGCCGTCTCCCGTGCGGTACATGTTGCCCAGGAGGATCTGGGCGCCCTTGTGCCTGTTGAGCGCCGCGGACGTGAGCCACCTGACGGCCTCCTCCGGGTCCCTGTCCACTCCGGCTCCCGTCTTGTAGAACTGCCCGAGGACGAACTGGGCCTCCGCGTTCCCTGCATCGGCTCCCTTCCTCATCCATTCGGCCGAAGCCTTCAGATCCCGGGGCATGTCCTTGCCGGTGAAGTGGAGCAGCCCGAGCTCGTACATGGCCCTCGCGTCCCTGTCGGCGACGGCCTCGAGGAACCTCGCCGCCTTCGCGGGATCCTTCTCCGTGCCGAGGCCGGAGAGGTACATCTTCCCGAGATAGTATCCTGAATTGGCGCATCCGTGGTCGTACGCCTTCTGGAACCAGCTGAGGGCGACCCCGTAGTCCTTGTCGATGCCCTGGCCCCTGGCGTACATGAGTCCCAGGCAGTACTCCGCATCGGGATTCTCCGTGCGCGCCTCGCGTATGAAAACCGAGTATGCGTCGACGTAGCTGCGCTCGTCCCTGTTGCGGATGACGAACTTCGCCCACTCGAGGGGCTCCATCTGCCTGTCGATCGCACTCATAGCATCTTCCCTAATCGGTTCTCATAATTAAGAAATTCTGGGTTAGACGGTCGAAATGTCGTTCAACCCCGTTAAATAGGATTACGGAGTGACCGTGCTCATGGCGGAATGCGGGGAAGGCGCTCTGGAGCGTCTGAAGAGATACAGATGGGCGGTCTTCGCCGTGCTCGCGGTGGGCTACTTCTTCGTGTATTTCCACCGGATGTCAGTCAGCGTCGTCGGATCCGACATCGTGGAGGAGGTCGGAGGGACAATCGGCATCCTCAGCAGCGTGTATTTCTGGACGTACACGGCGATGCAGATCCCGTGCGGTCTGCTCACCGACCGCTTCGGCCCGAGGGCCGTGTCCACGGCGTTCCTTGTCGTCGCTTCGATAGGATCTCTGTTGACATCGTTCGGAGGGAGCTTCTGGATGATGGTTCTGGGGAAGATCATGATCGCTGCGGGGATGGCCGTGGTGTACGTTCCCCTGATGAAGCTGGTCTCCGTCTGGTTCCCCAAGCGCGACTACGCCGTGCTGAGCGGCGTCGTCATAGCTGTGGGGAATGTCGGAGCAATAGCGGCCAGCGGGCCTCTCAGCCTCCTCGCGGAGGCGGTCGGATGGAGGGAGGTCTTCCTCATACTCGGGGTGATCACGCTCCTTCTCGCGGCATCCTGCGCCCTCGTCATAAGGGACCATCCGCGCCAGAAGGGCTTCCCGTCGGTGGAGGAGTCGGAAGGCATCCCCGCCTCGTCGGATGATTCCGCGGGAAGGGTCCCCGTGCTCAAGGGGCTCCGCATCGTCGTTTCCGGAGGAAGGAGGTTCTGGCCTTGCGCGCTCGCCTACTTCCTGGTATACGGCTCGATAATGGTGTTCCAGGGCACCTGGGCGATAAAGTACTTCAATTCGGTCTACGGGTTCGCGCTCTCCGCCGCATGGATGATCACGGCGCTCGGAATCGGGAAGATCCTGTCCACCGTCGCGATAGGCGCGCTGACGACCAAAGGTGTCATAACGTCGAAGAGGAGCGCCATGATATGCGGGACGGCGGCGTTCGCCGCAGTCTGGGCGGTCATCTTCCTGTTCGCCGGAAGGATCGACAGCTACTGGTTCTGGTTCTCCGTGAGCTTCCTGTTCGGATTCTTCGGAGGGTTCATGACCCTGACTTTCGCAGCCATCAAGGAGTGGTACCCCATCGCGATCGCGGGGACGGCGGTCTCGGCCGCCAACATCTTCCTGTTCCTCGGAGCTAGCGTGGGCACGACCGTATCCGGATGGATGATCGGCACCTCGTACACCCTCGGGAACTTCTCCGCCGTATGGGGCCTGATGCTCGCGTTCGCCGTCGTCGCGGTCGCTCTGCTCCTGCTCTTCAGGGAGAAGTCGGAGACGGATCCCGTGTTCGGCGTCGAGGAGGTCCGCAGGGCCGAGGAGGGCTCCTGAGCCCCGTTTCCGACAGATGCGACGATTCTGTAGATGTATTCTAAGAAGCGTAGATGCACAGAAACGGTATTTTACCTATTCCCAGTGGGAAATATGTAAATAGGGTCTCAAGGTTTCTCGGCGAGCCACTTCGGTGGCAGGAAGACTAACATGTCGGAGAGCAACGACCGTTACGTGCTGAACAAGGAGCTGGCCCAGATGCTGAAGGGCGGCGTCATCATGGACGTCACCACCCCTGAGCAGGCGAGGATCGCCGAGGAGGCGGGCGCCTGCGCGGTCATGGCCCTCGAGAGGATCCCCGCGGACATCCGCGCCGCAGGAGGAGTCTCCAGGATGTCCGATCCCAAGATGATCAGGGGGATCCAGGAGGCAGTCTCGATCCCCGTCATGGCGAAGTGCAGGATAGGCCACTTCGTCGAGGCCCAGATCCTGGAGGCCATCGAGATCGACTACATCGACGAGAGCGAGGTGCTCTCCCCTGCCGACGATACCTACCACATCGACAAGAAGAGGTTCAAGGTCCCGTTCGTGTGCGGAGCCAGGGATCTCGGGGAGGCCCTCAGGCGCATCGGCGAGGGCGCATCGATGATCAGGACCAAGGGAGAGCCCGGAACCGGGGATGTCATCCAGGCCGTCACCCACATGAGGACCATGAACAGGCAGATCCGCGAGCTCCAGGCCATCGAGGACGACGAGGTCTACGAGTACGCCAAGACCCTGCAGGTCCCCCTCGACCTCGCATTCTACGTCCACGAGAACGGAAGGCTCCCCGTGGTCAACTTCGCCGCCGGAGGAGTAGCGACTCCCGCCGACGCCGCGCTCATGATGCAGCTCGGAGCCGAGGGAGTGTTCGTGGGATCCGGGATATTCAAGTCCGGCAACCCTGCGAAGAGGGCGTCCGCGATCGTCAGGGCGGTCACCGACTACAACGACCCCAAGGTGCTGGCGGAGGTCTCCGAGGACCTCGGAGAGGCCATGGTCGGCATCAACAGGGACGAGATCGACAGGCTGGAAGGCATCCGCATGGCGGAGCGCGGCCAATGAGCGGAGTGGGAGTCCTCGCCGTCCAGGGCGCGTTCGCCGAGCACGAGGCAGTGCTCAGGGACCTCGGAGCGGAATGCTTCGAGATCCGCAAGGCCGCCGACCTGGACAGGCGCCCTGAGGCGCTGGTGATCCCGGGGGGCGAGAGCACCGTCATGGGAAAGCTCGTCCGCGATCTGGGGATGTTCGGGCGCCTCCGCGCCATGATCGAGGACGGCACCCCCGTCCTCGGCACCTGCGCGGGCATGATCATGCTCGCCCGCGAGGTGGAGGGGGGAACCCCTCATCTCGCCACCATGCCGATAAAGGTCAGGCGCAACGCCTACGGGAGGCAGCTCGGGAGCTTCTCCACCACGGCGGACTTCGCCGGTCTCGGGAGGATCCCTCTGGAGTTCATCAGGGCTCCGGCGGTGGAGGACGTCTCCGAGGGGGTCCAGATCCTCTCGATGGTCGACTCCGTCCCGGTGGCCGTGAGGTACGGGAACCAGATCGCCACGGCGTTCCACCCGGAGCTCACCGACGACCGTACCGTCCACAGGTACTTCCTCGACCTGGTGCGAGGACCGGAGGGGGCCGGGGCCCCCTTCGCGTCCGGCAATCTTTCTACGATACCCAGATTCATCGTGTGACGACATCGGTGAACCATCGCTCGGAATGGTCTCCGATGAGCACCTTCGGAATCTTGCCCCAGA